>JBAPRV010000212.1:0-2024 GCA_049281295.1 Chlamydiales bacterium | reverse complement strand
AGCACATGCAACTCTTGACCAAGCCGAAGAATATCTTCGTGAAGAATACCATCTAGCAAGAGTGAGGATTTTGTTAGAGCGTGGTAGAGTTTTTTACCAGCAAGGTAACATCGAAGCTGCAAGACCTCTTTTTATTGGGTCTTTTGAGCTGAGTGCGGCTCATGGTTTTGATTATCACACAGTCAACGCCGCTCATATGGTCCCTTTCGTAGCTAAATCAGCTGAAGAAAAAATAGAGTGGAACAAACGTGCTATTGAATTAGCAGAAAAATCGAGTTCTATAGATGCAAAGCAATGGCTAGGGTCTCTTTATAACAACATAGGGCAAGCCTATCTCGAAGCCAAACAATACCCCTTAGCATTGTCTGCTTTTAATATGGCTTTAAAATACAGAGAGCAAGAAAATTATCTACCCAATATTCGAGTAGCAAAGTGGGCTGTTGCTCGCACTTTACGTCTCACAGGTAAAACCCGAGATGCTCTTCCTATCCTTTTAGCTCTTTTGGAGGAATACAAATGTATGGAGAAAACTAATAGCTTTGATGTACCGATCGAGATGATTCGTTCTTCACGTGGATTGGTTTATGAAGAGCTTGCAGAAATTGGTGGTGAAAAGAGCAAAACCTATGCTGCCTTGGCTTATGATGACTTATCTCAGGACGAATGGTTTGCACGGTTAGAGCCAGAAAGATTGGAACGATTAAAACTTCTCGGAGATAAAAAATGAGCCTGGCTAAGCGAAAAGATTTTGAATTTGATGTGGTCCTTCAAAAGCCTCTAATGGCCCACTTATCGACCGTGGAAGTTGATGAACCAAGGGACTCCCCAGTTTGGTTTATCTGGGAAGATGATTGTGTATGGATTTTTGGAACGAGTGAAGATAGTTTTGTTAGAAGGCTGAAAACAGAACCAAGGTGTGCCCTTGGGATCGTGGACTTCGATTTGGATAAAGGAGTTTTAAAACACGTTGGAATACGTGGGATTTCTGAAGTTGGAAGTATTGATAATGACCGTCTGAATCGTTTTGTGGCTAAGTATCTAGGTGACGATAAAACGAAGTGGAATGAGTGGTTTGTAGAAAACATTGTCGATCCACTAGATATAATGGTGAAAATTACGCCAAAATCCATGGTTGCAAAAGATGTGTCATTCTTCAGAACAGGGCCTGACTTGGCAAATTAATTATATGAAGTGAATTTTGATGAATAAAAATAATTCGAATATAGCCCTTGTCACGGGAGCTTCAAAGGGTATTGGGCGTGCACTAGTAGAAGAGCTGATAGCCAATGGTTGGAAGGTTGTTGGTGTTGCCAGGTCGCAGGATACTTTAGATGAAATGACCAAAAGCTATGGTGAGGATCTGTTTATTTCTTGTAGCTGTGATGTCTCAGATAGAGAGTCAGTCAGAATTGCATCGAAGTCTTTACTGGATAAGGGCATTATTCCAATGCTTTTCTTCTTAAATGCAGGCATTGCAGGAGAAGCTGCTTGTGAAGATGTGAATAACTTCACGACACAAAAACACAACGAAATCTTCGATACGAATTACTTCGGGGTATTGCATTGGGTAGAGGAGTGGGTTCCTGTTTGTCAAAAAGTTCAGGGGGCAAGATTTATTGTTACCAGCTCTATCAATGCCATTTTTGCTCCGCCGACAGGAAGCGCGTATGCTGCATCAAAAGCAGCAATAGCAAAGGCTTTTGAAGGGCTTGCGTTGACCTACTTCAACACCAATCTTAATTTTTCAGTAGTTTATGCGGGACCAGTCGCCACAGAAGGATTAAAAGGTAACCTTCCTTTCACTTGGGACCCAAAAAGAATGGCAAAATACGTGGTGAAGAAAACAAATAAAGGAAAATCTAGGATTCACAATTCATTATTTTATAGTTGGTTAGCGCGGTTTCTGAAAGTTCTTCCAAAAAAATACACAATGAAAATTTTGGGGAGCCTTTGATGATTAAAAAACATCCATTTACTTTCAGAACTGTAAACGAAAATGACCGAACTCTTGTACATAGTTGGCT
>JBAPRV010000211.1:0-10200 GCA_049281295.1 Chlamydiales bacterium | reverse complement strand
AAGGGAGAAGTCAGGATCGGAGTAAATCATCTTAAAGATAAAGAGAGTCGTCCACAAATATGGTTTACCCTCTATTCAAAGAAAGATCGCGAAATATTGTCCAATATACTGAAAGGTGAAGAGTTCTGGATAAAAAATGAATCATGGCAGTTTAGGTTGGGCCGTGGTAATAAATTTTATTTAAGGACTTATGCTGGAGACACATTTCGCTATATAGAAAAAAAAGTGACTCTACCAAAGAACTGTACAGGAGCAGGCGACTCTCACTACAAAGCATTAATGGATGATGTAAAAAAAATATTAGAAAATCCTCTTCCTCTCTCCAGTTCCGCAAACTTTTTACAAGAAAAAGAAGTAACCCAACCTCATAGCTTGAAAGAGAGTTTTCAAAAAATTCCAGAAGAAACTGTAGACCTGTGTTATAAAAGGACAGTAGCACTCATCCAAGAATTTGCGGCTCAATTTGCATATTACGATTTCAGCATTGCTCAATCAATAACCGGTAGACCTTCGCAATTTCATTTTCTTTTCTCATCTTCAATTAAGCGAGATGAATTTATGGATATGCTTAAGAATAAGTACAGGTTCGATGAGTTTCAATCTTGGCAGAAGCAAGGAGACTTTGATGTTAGACTTACAGCTACACAAACTGAAAAATTGATGGGATTATGCCAAAATGAAGATAATCAAAAGATCTACGAATCTGAGTGGAATATAAAGCAAGATGTACTAAAGCAACTTAAAGAAAACGAAAGAGCAATATCCTATCCATTATATAACCAGCGTATTGAAGATGTCGTATCACAAAAAATCGATGATGCTATGGCATTTATAGCAAAAATAGGATGTGACAATGTTGAAGTTGCGACTTTTGAAGATGAGGATAAATCTTTTCAGATTAAACTTACTTTTTCGGATTCACAAACAAAAGATAGAGCTTGCGCAATCCTTGTTGAGCAGTACAATTGTAACTTGGCTGATTTGCAACAGTCAGAAAAGGCAATTACATTTAACGCTTCTCAATTTGAAAGAGCAATTGGATTAGACAGTAAAAATCCGATTGGCAATGCAGCAAAGAGTCAAGTAATAAATAAACTTCAAGAAGTATTTTCAAGTGAGCAAGTTAGCTAGATTTTTCAGCAAAGCTTCCTATCAAGCTAGGAACTGAAACAAAAAAAAGCCGCCGGTATTTCTCCGGCGGCTTTTTCGTGCTACCTAATGCTTACTACTTAGTAAACATGGGCAGGCTCTACGTTGACTACAGGCGAAGTTAACGTATCGGACGATAACGTTGCTTCTGCTCTGGCGTCTCCAGTAGAGACCCCTTTCACGCAGATACAGTACTCTACTGACTGTTTCGGTGAAAGTCTCTCAATCGGCTCGAAGGTTACTGTATTACCCGAAATGCTTCCACGGGTAGGGCCGTTTACTGTTTGAGGTTGTAGCTCATCAGTAAACTTGATGACCAATCTTACATTAGTATCATCATCGGTACCCCTGTTAGATACACAGATACGGAATACAGTTCCATCTCCTACACAGATCGGATCGCAGGTGTCGACCATACACATGTGTGTTGCGGCCATCCCTTTCCAACATGTAGTGGCTTCTGCACATGAGGTACATGGACCACAATCGGATTGGGTAGTCACCGTTACCTTGTTAGTTAAGCAACCAGGTACTTGAGATCGAACAGAGACTGTGAAGGTTTTAGTTTCTCCCGGACAAAGCTGTGGTATGCACCATAAAGCTCTGTTACAGCAGATCTCTGCTCCTGGAGCAGCGACAACTGTTGTACCAATTGGAGAGACATCATCCACAACTATATCTCTTAGGACCATGTCACCTGGGTTGGTCACTGTAATGTTGTAATCTACTACCTTACAGATGTAAGCCCAATCAGGACCAGTTTTAGTTACATCTACACAAGGTTCAACAATTAATGTGCTAGCCTGCGCTGAACATTTAGGTCCTCCACAGAAGCTCACTGTTGCTGTGTTGGTTACACAACCACGCTTGGTAGCACAGAAGTCAACTGAAAAGCATCTGCGCTGCCCTGGGCAGAGGTCACCCAAATTATAAGTCAAGCAACTCATTCCACTAGCATGGGAAAGCCCATCTGGGACGTTGTCTTGAACAACGACATCGAAAGCTGTTGCTGAACCGGAGTTGCAAACTGATATGTTATATCTAACAGGACAATATAAGCAGGCACACTCAGGACCTGTTTTCTCGATGCAAACAACAGGTTGCCCGCATCTAGTGTAAGCACACAATTGAGGACAAGCACAAACGGTGGCAGCGGCCAAACAACATCCCTCTTTCATAGGACGAATCCAGACAACAATCTTCTGGGTTTGCCCTTTTGTCATGTGAGGGAATTCCCAACGAAGGGAATTATTCCCATCCGGTCTAGCAGGAGGATCACTCCTAATAAATTCGGAATCACAAGGCAGTGTTTGGTTAACTATAACATCTGCACACTCTTTTCGAGCTGTAATTGAAATTTCAACAGGATAGGGTGAACCCACTGTTGCAAATTCAGGAGCACGTTGGCAAAGATCTACAACACAATCATCGCATGTCTTGTAGACTTTCATGCATCCATAACATTTTTCGCTCATGTTGACAGGCTGTGCACATTGCATAGGCCCTACGCATTCCATTTGCATTGGCCCTGCACATCCCATACCCCCTGAGCTGCCTCCTCCACATGGGAATGCAGAAGGATCACAGGGAAAGTAAGGATTTGGCTCGGATGCACACGGTGTTGGGCAAGGCGTGCTCGGCGAAGGGCACGGCCTGCAAGGTTCGCATCTAGGCGATGGCTGGCAAGGAGCGCATCGTGGTGGACATTTTACTTCGCAAGGGGAACAAAAACAGTCGCACCCACTGCGATTACAGCTTGCCAAGCAAAACACGCTCATCAAGAAGAGAGCTGTTAATGCAGTTCTTAAGGGCTGAATCATAGGAATCTCCTACCTATTTTTATTTATAGACTAACTTTTTTTTCCCCACACAATCCTGGTAGAAACTAAAGTTTCTTCAAGGGAAGTCACACCTGAATGTTTTTTCATTTCTTACTCTCCAATTCAGGACTGAGGGCTAAACCCCTCAGTGCCTGAATACATTTCTACCTGCGGGTTCCACACCTTATGGGCAACGAGGGGGACACATTCCACATGGGTTACACTGTTGTGGTGGACAACATGGTGTATATGTTGGACAACATGGGTCACATCTTGGTGTAGGACAACATGGGTCCATAGTTGGACATGGGCTACAAGGCTGTGGGCATGGGTTGCAAGGTTGTGGACATGGGTTGCAAGGTTGTGGACATGGGTCACATGAATTGTAACATGGACCACATGAACCGTAATCGTAACCACATGGATCACAACTGTATCCGCATGGATCGCAACTGTATCCGCATGGATCACAACTGTATCCGCATGGATCGCAGAAGCAATCACACCAACGTCCGCAGCTTGCTAAACTGAACATGCTCACAACAAATAGTGCTGCGAAACACATTTTCAAAGACCGTTTCATCTGAAACTCCTTTGTTGGTTAAACTAATTATTTGCTTATTACCCTTTTCTATTTTTATTGTGGGTATATGTACTCTATCGATAGAGTCCTTATGACATTATTATTAAATGAAAACAAAATTTTATCAATTATTTTCTAGAAAAATAAAATAAAAATTTATTTTTTTCTCTATTTATTTTTATCTTAACAATTATTTCTTTATCATTATTAATGACTTGTGAGTTATTTCTCTCTTGTTTATTTATTTTTTAATTTTTAAATTGCAATTAGAAGATGAGTAGGATACTTTAAGAGATGATTATCAATCAGATAAGATACTAGAAAAAACGTAAATAACTAAGGTTGAATCATATGGATATTCTTCAAATAGGAGGGAGCAGCAAACTAATCGGAACGGTAAAAGCAGCCGGTGCTAAAAATAGCATAACTAAACTTCTTGTAGCCTCTCTTTTATCTGATAAAAAATGTGTTTTTTATAATGTTCCTGAAATCGGTGATGTGCAAATTACTGTAGATCTGTGTAAAGAGATTGGTTCAAATATTAATTGGGACAAAGAGAACGGAATTATTGAAATTATCACGAAAGAGCTTAAAACGGCTTATATTCCTCAACGCTATTCAGGGGCCAACAGAATTCCAATTTTGATGATTGGAGCTCTTTTAGGTCGAACAGACGAGGATATTATTGTTCCCACAGTTGGAGGCGATGCTATTGGGAAGCGGTCGGTAGATTTTCACATCAATGCTTTAACACAATTGGGTGCATCAGTTGAGTATCGAGAAATGAAGAAGGAGGGCGCCTACTTAGCACATGCCCATAACGGACTCAATGGCAATCTCATCCAGCTTCCTTATCCTTCAGTAGGAGCGACTGAAAACTCAATATTGGCCGCTGTATGCGCTAAGGGCTTTACGGTCATAAAAAATGCTGCCATAGAGCCGGAAATCGTTGATCTGATCCTTTTTCTGCAAAAAATAGGAGCCATCATATCTTTAGATGTCGACCGTACTATTCGTATAGAAGGGACACAGCATTTTCAGGAAGGTGAGCACACTGTTATTACAGATCGGATTGAATCGGCATCATTTGCCATGGCAGCCATAGCGACGCAAGGGAGAGTTTTTGTAGAAGGGGCCCAGCATTTGCAGATGATTACTTTTCTCAACAAAATTCGAGAAATCGGGGGTGGCTTTGCGGTTAAAAATGAGGGGATAGAGTTTTTCTACCAAGGAGAGCTGAAAGGAGGGATTCATATTGAAACCGATGTACATCCCGGGTTTATGACCGACTGGCAGCAGCCTTATGCTGTTTTACTTACACAGGCACACGGAACATCTGTCATTCATGAAACCGTTCATGAAAAACGTTTTGGATATACGGAAACCTTAAAGGAGATGGGAGCCGATATTGAACTTTTCAAGCAGTGCATGGGACCTAAAAGTTGTCGGTATGCCCTTCAAAACTACCACCATAGTATTATTGTTAAAGGAAAGACGCCTTTAGTTGGGAAAAATATAAACATCCCTGATTTGAGAGCCGGGTTTGCCTACGTCATGGCGGCGCTAGTGGCAAAAGAAGAGAGCACAATCAGCACCGGGTTGAATTTTCTTGATCGTGGGTATGAAAAGCTGGTTCAGAAATTACAAAGCTTAGGGGCACAAATCAAACGCGTTCAGACAAAGCCGGATACAAAGACCTCTTTTCCAAAACTTCCTCACTCCTCTCGCAAAAAAGAAAAAATCATGAACGTGTAAGAGACCTCTTATTTGAGTAGTCGGAGGGCATTGAAAATCACTAATAATGTGGCTCCTGTATCCGCCGCTATCGCCATCCAAAGCGTTGCCCTATTTAATAAGGCCAAAATAATAAATATGGCTTTGACAATCAGGGAAAAGGAGATGTTTTGCTTGACGATTTTCAGTACTTTGCGGGAATGGCGAATCAACCAGGGCAGCTTTGAAAGCTCGTCCGACATAAAAGTGATATCCGCTGTCTCTATAGCCGTATCTGTTCCCATCGCTCCCATAGCAAAGCCGATATTTGCCGCAGCCATAGCAGGGGCATCATTGATTCCATCTCCTACCATGCCTACTTTATCCCATTTTTTTTTGAGCGCCAGTATAGATTCCACCTTTTCTTCGGGCAAAAGCTCAGACTGATAGGCATCAACACCGGTATGCAAAGCAAGTGCATGAGCCGTCGCTTCATTATCACCGGTCAACATCACAACCTCTTGAATTCCTACTCCCTTAATCCCCTCAATGGTCTCTCGAATCCATTCTCGCGGGGTGTCCGCAAAGCTGATCAACCCGCAGACATGATCTTCAGTTCCAATAGCCAAAATGGAATGACCCGCATCCTCTAAATCCAAAGCTTTTTGGTGAACCTCATCCGTCTCTTCTCCCATCTCATGCATCAATCGATGGCTTCCAATCCAATAAAGCTTCCCACGATATTGAGCTAAAGCCCCTTTTCCTTTCAGAACTTGGAAATGGGAGACCGACTCTGCCTGGATCCCCATCTCTTCCCCTTTATTGAGAACAGCGCGAGAAAGAGGGTGTTCGCTCGGTCTCTCTAAAGCAACGGCCCGCTCTAATAACTCTTCTTTAGTATGCTCGTTTAATGGAACGATGCTTTGAACTTTAGGACGCCCGTAGGTTAAAGTGCCCGTCTTATCTAAGGCAAGAGCCTTTAATTTCCCCACCTCTTCCAGATAAATGCCTCCCTTGATCAATACCCCGTTCCGAGCTGCGACAGTCAGTCCGCAAACAAAACTTACAGGAACAGAAATTACCAAAGCACAAGGGCATGCAATCACTAACAAGACCAAACCCCGATAAACCCAATCGAACCACTCTCCTGAAAAAAAGAGAGGAGGGATGATCATAATTATTAAAGAAAACAAGAGCATTGTAGGGGTATAATATTTTGCAAAAGTCTCTACCCAAAGCTCACTTAAAGCCGATTTGGCACGTGCTTCGTCGACAAGCTGGATGATGTGCGCTAGCGTTGTCTCTTGAGCTGGTTTGGTCGTTCGACATTCAAGAAATCCATCCTCATTTAAGGTTCCTGCATACACTTCATCGCCTACCTCTTTCGAGATAGGGAGAGACTCGCCTGTGATCGGAGCTTGATTCACAGATGAACTTCCCTTCGTCACAACTCCATCGAGGGGGATTTTTTCGCCCGGACGGATATAAAGAGTGCTCCCAACTTGAACCTCTTCTACCTTTTTCTCCTCAAACTCTCCGGTTTTGGGGTCGACCGTGCGTGCTAAAGGAGGGGAAAGCTCCATCAGCGAAGCTATAGACCGCCTCGCTCGCCCGACACTCCATTGTTCTAGAAGAAGCGCTAAAGCAAAAAGAAAAGAGACACTTGCCCCCTCAAACCATTGCTGTATGCCTATCGCTCCGACAATGGCGATTACCATCAACAGGTTAATATCGGGACGAATATGTCGAAGAGAAACATAGGCTTTGGGAACCACATACCAAATCCCGCAAAAAATGGCGGCCAGATAGAATAACTTTGTCCAAAAAGGAAGCTGATGCTCTTGGGAATAGGCGCCTATCAGATCCAATAGGTTGGGATGGGCCCAATAGTGAGAGAGCAGCCCAAGAAAGAGAAACAGACCGCTGCAAATAGTTAAAATTAGCCGTCCATACTTTTTGTGCCATCCGAGCACTGTTTCTTCATGCAAGCGCTCTTTCCATAGAGAAGCTCTCATCCCGGTCGAACGAACCAGCAAAACAATCTCACCTGAATCAATCAGCCTCGGATCATAGGTGACGCTCATTTTAGCCTTTAAAATATTAAATTTAAGTTCTTTTACCCCTCGAACCGACCCCACTACCTTATTTAAAATCGCCACCTCTTCAGCGCAATCGAGCCCTTCAACCTTATAGTGAATAGTATCCATAACCTAAACATAGCAAATTGTTGAGGAGTATGATATCATTTCCTGCTATGCATCCTTTAATTGAAATCGTCACAAGCAAACTCCTGGCTGCCACGCATCTCGCGTTTCCAAACTTGCAGCTTGAGACAGTGGAAGTGCATCCTGCACGAGAGCAATTTGGTCATTATCAATGTAACAGCGCCCTTAAGCTGGGTGAGCGCCTCCAAAAAAAGCCGCGCGAAATTGCCGGCGCCATCGTAGATCATATCGAAGAGAAAGATTCTTTTTTCTCATCTGTTGAGGTAGCCGGGCCCGGTTTTATCAATTTAACCTTCAGCGCCTCTTTTCTTTCGGCAAAGCTGGATGAAGCTTTGAGAGATCCTCGTTTAGGTGTTGTTCTGCCCTCAAAAAGGGAACGCATCGTTGTTGAGTTCTCTTCTCCAAATATCGCAAAAGAAATGCATGTAGGCCACTTGCGTTCCACTATCATAGGAGATGCTTTAGCTCGTCTATTCGAATTTTTAGGGCACGATGTGATTCGATTGAACCATGTGGGGGACTGGGGCACCGCTTTTGGGATGCTTATCGCCTATCTTCAGAGAGAAAAACCTAACGTGTTTGCAGGGAAAGAAGAGCCCCAACTAGCTGATTTAATGCAGTGGTATCGAGCCTCTAAAAAACGGTTTGACGATGACCCGGAATTTAAAATACGAGCGCGTGAAGCTGTCATAAAGCTTCAAAAAGGAGACAAAGAGGTCGCAAAAGCATGGGATATGATTTGCAATATCTCCCATAAAGAGTTTCATGAAGTCTATGATATTTTAAACGTGAAACTTATAGAACGGGGAGAGTCCTTCTATAACCCCATGCTCCCCAAAATCGTCGAGGACTTGCAGCAGAAAGGTTTAGTGACCCTTTCTGAAGGAGCCAAATGCGTTTTTCACGAAGGATTTCGCCTCCCTTTAATGGTTCAAAAATCAGATGGAGCTTTCAACTACGACACCACGGATATGGCGGCTATGCTCCACCGAATCGAAGAAGAGAGAGCCGATCGAATTATTATTATCACCGATGCGGGGCAGCGGCTGCATTTCGATTTAATTCGCCTCACTTGTGAAAAAGCCGGCTATCTCGATCCCGAAAAAGTGCAATTTGATCATGTCCCGTTTGGAGTCGTTTTAGGGGCCGACGGTAAAAAATTTCGTACCCGCTCAGGTGAAACAGAGCGTCTAATCGACCTTCTCTATGCGGGAATTCGAGAAGCTAAAAAGATTCTCGTCGATCGGGATACCAATCTGCCTCAAAAGGAAATGGATGCGCTGGCAGAGCTTTTAGGCATTGACGCGATTAAATATGCCGACCTCTCTTGTAACCGGATTAGCGATTACGTATTTAGTTATGAACGAATGCTCCGTTTTGAAGGGAATACAGCCGCTTTTATTCTCTATTCCTACGTTCGAATAAACGGAATAAAACGAAAAATAGGGCGCATCGATATCGATGAGATTTTGTCTAAAGAGAAGATACGGCTCGAACACCCTTCAGAAATTCAACTGGGACTCCACCTCCTACGCTTTGCTGAAACTCTTTATGCTGTTGAGAATGAACTATTCCCCCACTACCTCACCGACTATCTTTATGCTTTGGCGCAAAAGTTCAATACTTTCTTCCGAGATTGTCGTGTGGAGGGGTCTATGGAACAAAATCGCCGCCTTCTTTTATGCGAGGTTACAGCCCGCACTATGGAAACAGGGCTGCATATCCTTGGCCTGCAAACGACTGAAAAGATGTGAAGGGTTCAGGGAGGTGTGCCTTTTGCCCCTTCCAAGTACCAATCGCGCAAGTTAGCAATCGATTGCATAATCTTTTCCACGATTTGTTTTTGTGCCTCTTTTTTATTCTCCGTGTTGATATCAGCAAAATCTATGGGGGTTCCTATCACGCAGGCACTCCGTACGCCCCTCAGTTTTGGATAACGACGATTTGGGCCCCACGCATCAAAGGTCCCATGCACATAAACAGGAGTCACAGGACATTTAAGACGATAGACCAACATTCCTACACCGAGCTGCCCCTCTTGCAGCTGCCCGGTTTCAGAGCGTTTCCCTTCCGGAAAAATTACCACCTTGTTGCCTTCCTCTACCAGCTCCATGACTTTCTTCATAGCCGCCACATTCTCTCCCCCGCGATGGACAGGATGGGTATGCAGCCTCCGAATCAGAGCCCCAAAAAAAGGATTGTTAAACAGAGTGTCTCGAGCTAAAAAGTGCACCTTGCTAGGACATGAGATCCCTACAAAAGGAGGGTCGAGATAAGAGCTGTGATTCGGGGTTACAATGCCGCCTCCCTTTTTTATAAAATTTTGCTTTCCATACACTTTATGGCGATAGAAGAGAACGGCATAGATTCGCACCAAAAAAATTGCAATAATTCGAATCATGATGAGGTTGAAGGAATGATGGCTAGAATACGGTCGACCACCTGGTCAATTGTTAAATCCGATGTGTCTATCAAATGAGCATCTTCTGCCTGTTTAAGCGGAGCTATTTCACGCGTTGAATCGAAGTGATCCCGTTCTAGCAAAGAGCGCATCACTTCTTCTTCGGTAACCTGCTCTTCTCTGCCCTTGAACTCCTGATATCTTCTTTCAGCACGCACTGCCGGTCGTGCCGTTAGGTAAATTTTTACCGGTGCGTTAGGGAATACCTTGGTTCCCATATCGCGTCCCTCAAATACAGAATTCTTATCC
>JBAPRV010000210.1:0-12124 GCA_049281295.1 Chlamydiales bacterium | reverse complement strand
TTACGCAAAAAATGCCAGAATAGACTGGCTGCAGAGGACAATCTACTGCGTATCGCTCGTTACCCAACCAACAAGTGGTTGGGCTTCCTCTCGATACTTATATTTTGCCCCCTTCGTTCACCCCTTTCACGGCATTTTTTGCGTAAGGGGAGTTAAAAATTAGAAGAAGGTAGGATAGAAAACAAGGGGGCTTTCGTGCAACGCTTATTTTAGGCTGAGAAATTCAATTATGTTTTTCAGAGATTAAAATCATGTCTTTAAGGATGCTGACCGCCTCTTCCATTTGAAGGTCATTGGATCCAAAGTCTGACTCGCTCTTTTCTTTGGCTTTTTTTAGAAATTGTTGAAAATTTTTATTTTGCACTAGCCTCTTGCGGCTGTTCTCTTTGAGAACTGGAATCATCGTTGTCCACTGTTTTTCTTTTTGTTGGATGGTGGGAAGGTAGTGTTTACGAAACCATTTTTGAGCTAATGGATCAATATCGGCCAGTGGGTCTTCAAAGGCGGCTTCCATCTTGTCCGAAGGGAGTGGATAATCGAGATAGGCTTCTCCAATTTCTTCGAAATTGTTTTCTGATGGGACTATAATGTTGGATTTAACTCCCTCTATTTGTGTCGATTTCCCTGATACGGCATAGTAGCGGCCAATGGTGACTTTAAAAAATGAGTCGCTATTCTTTTGAGTAACGGTTTGATGCTGAATGGTTCCTTTTCCAAAGGTCTGTTCATCGCCGACCACGACGGCAACTCCATAATCTTGCAGGGTTTGGGCCACTATTTCTGTGGCAGAGGCTGAGCCGCGAGAGGTCAAGATGACAAGCGGGCCTTGGTAGGGGCGGCTGCTTGCTAAGGAACGGTAATATTTTATTGTGCCGTCGGAGTATTTGGAGATCACTACAACGCCGTTTGAAATAAATAGCCCGCAAACACGAACAGCTTGAGAAAGAAAACCTCCGCTATTTTCACGCATATCAAGGACTACTCCATAAAGCGGTCCTGGTTTTCTAAGTTGTTCGAGAGCTTGACGCAAATCTTTTTCACTGCTAACCCCATCCTCCCCTTCGTAAAAGGAGTGAAGCGTGATCTTCCCAATGCATCCCTCTCCATAGGGCTCCGCTTCTACATCAACGCGCTTATCTTCTAGGGTAATTTTCGATCTTATTAACTCTACTTGTTGAAATTCAGAAATTTCTTCGCTCGAACGGTGAATGCCTAACACCATTTTGCTTCCCTCTTTCCCCCGCATGATCTCTAAAACACGAGGAAAAGAAAAGCCCTTGATGGACTCCCCATCTACTTCTACAATGGTATCTCCTGCTTTTAACTTTCCACACCTATAAGCAGGGCTGGCCTTCACTATTTCGTGGATCGTAATCCCATCTATCCCCTCTCTTAAAACGACTCCAATGCCGCACATTCCTTTTTCGAGCTGTACTTTCATGACATGGGCCTCTTCAGGACTGTAATAAGCTGTATGAGAGTCTAAACTGTTAGCTAAAGATTTTAATGCCATTAAGATAATTTTGCTTTCTCGTTGCTGGGCAGTGAGAACGGCCCCTTGGTCGTCTATTCCTAAATATTCATTTTCTAAAAGAGATAGTTGCTTCTCGCAAAGGGAGACCAGCTTTGCTTCTTTTCCCTCATAAGAGGAATGATTTAGCTCTTTCATTTGAAAGGCAATAAATTGCAAGAATCGATTGTAGTGCCTCTGCTTCAAATCCCTGAGTGAGGTTGCAAATCCCTTGGGGAAGTCCCCAAATCGGGTTATTTGTTTTGCCTCTTCAACCATTTTTTTTGGATCTTGTTCCCAATCGTATCTCCACTTACGTGCACGAGTTATGCTTTTTTGAATGGTTGCGTTTAATGAAAAATAGGCTGACATATTATCTTGATGATAATCTTTCAGCATGGCTTTCAAAAACTGCGGTTTGGGACGGATATAAGCAGAGGTTTCGTCTTTCAGAAGATAGGAGTGGTTTGGATCAAAATGAGTGATATAGATTTTAAGAGAACGTTCTAAAATCTCGGGGGTCATTTTTTTTTCGTCGATGTGGTACTCAAAAAGCTGCTCCATGACATCTTTCACATCTCCAGAAGAGAGCAGGGTATATGCCGGCAGCAGAGGAGAAAAAAGTAAAAGAATTAGAAAAAAGAGATGGCGTAATTTCATAATATTTCTGATGTGAAGCTAATGATTCCCCAATTGGTTATCGGAAAACCAAAAAAAAACTTTAGAAATTATTTTTTGTAACTCGTCTTATGTTAAAAACGCCGTGAAAGGGGTGAGCGAAGGGGTTAAATACAAGTATCAAGAGAAAATTCAACTACTTGTTAGTTGAGGACGAGTGATGCACAGTAGCGTATGGAGAATTTCTAATTATCTTTTGATAAAAGAGCGGAATGGATAGCAAAAGAGAGGGACCCTAAAAGAACGCCGGATCCAACCCAATTTAAGAAAACAGCCGAAAAAGCGACCATAAACCCTAAACCGGACAGATAGGCAATTGGCAGAAATTTACCTAAGCCATACATTATCACAGATGTGATGTGTATTATAAGAGCAATGACGGCGAGAGCCACCGAGGTTATTCGAGCATCTTCCCTTTTACGGTTATGCTCAATATCATTGTGGATTTGATGCTGTACATGCGGAGAGACAAAGTTAATAGCTGACATTGCGAAAAAACAGTATAGTGGTTTAATTTTTAAATGATAGAGTCGATTAAATTTACAATGAGACAGATTGGGCACAAGATTTTTGTGAGCAGCAAAGTGTGGAGAACGAAACTGACTTCTTGTAAGTCGGTGAGGTCGAACGCGCAGCCGCTCATAAAAAGATGTGGGTCAATTTGTCTCATTGCAAATTTAATCAACTATAAAATCGGCCGCAAGATTTTTGCCTGGAACAACGCGTGGAAAACGAGGCGACTTCACAAAGTCGGTGAGTTCGAACGCAAAGTTCCATGCAAAAAGATGAGGATGGATTTTATCATTTAAAATTTAATCCACTATAAACTCAATCTACAAAATTTTTTCAACTTCTTGAACGAGCACATCGGTCAAACGAGTCCAATTGTTGTGATTGACATCGTCTGAAAGCTGTTGATGGAGCAGATCTGCCAACTGCTTTCTCTCCTCGGGTGAGGTCCCTAACAAACGCTTCAGGATTTTAAGATTATAATCAAAATCTCCATAACGCAGGAGATAAGGGTGGCTATAAGGATAGCCGGTCTGGGGAGATACGATGGGGATAAACCCTCTAGCTGCCGACTCTAAGATGGACACACACTGCCCTTCCCATTTACCCGGCTGGATGAAAAAATCGGCCTGCCGAGGCAACTCGGCCACTTGACTCTGATTGAGATGATCGATTTTTTTGTTACCAATGCCATAAAGATAGAGCTTTTTGCCAACACTTTGCACTAATCGCTTTGAATCTTCTACTCCCTTCATCGGAGCAGCATTTCCAATATAGAGAAAATGATGCGTCGTGTATTCGAATTTAATCCTTCGGAAAAAAGTTAAGTCGATCGGTTGATGGACAAGCCGGAGATTTTTAGTTTTCTGAAGCTCTCGAAAATAATCGTGCCAAAAGCTTCCCGGGCGGTCCAGGTATTCTCGTTTGTTGAACTCTGAGGTTAATAAAATAAGAGAGGCCGATTTTTCATGAAAATGCATCTCCTCAGCTTTCGAAAGTGCGATTTTGAAACGGTCTTCATGGCCTGTCCAGGGTATAAAGCCTATAAGGCGCCGGGTTCGCTCGCTTGCCTTTAAGAAAGTCTCCCCACAATGTCCGATAACCACATCCTGCGGTCGGATTTTTCGGATTCGGGAGGGTTTTTCCCCTTGTAAACGTAAAAAGCGCACTCTAGGGAATTGTTGACTCAGCGCTTTATAACACCAAAAGCTAATCTCTGTATTTGCTTTCATCCCTTTGGCAAATCGATCGTAGCCGTTTTTGTGAGTATAAATAAAATAGACCGATCTTTTAGCAGGAAGAGCTTCCTGCAGCAGTTGGGCCATTTTTTTTATGTATTTCATTGCGACGCCTTTTTTTCCAAGTTCGATACGAACGGTATCGATTCCAAGGTGAGGTAATGTACTGATTGCGTACCTTATAAGCTTCGTCAGCTACTTCTAAAGGATGGCTTGTAGAAAGCGAATGGACATGCTGGCGAAAGGAAGCCAAAGGGGTAGGCAAAACCAATGGCTCGCAAAAGAGCGCTACCCGAAGCCAAAGGTCATAGTCCATGCAGTAGCGCCATTGTTCTCGAAATCCCCCTGCTTTTTGAAAAAGCTGATGGGAAATAAATGTCGATGGATGGGTTATAAAATTATATTTGGCAAGACGCTTAAGGCTAAACCGTTCGTAGTTAGTGGTACGAAGTCGATTCCCTACTTCATCGATAATATGAGCTCTTCCATAGAGCCATTGCACTGTTGGGTGCTGTTTTAACGAGGTCGCTGCTAGAGAAAGAACACGAGGATGCGCTAATAGATCATCTGCATGCAGATAAAGCAGAAATTTCCCTTTTGCAAACCGAGATGCTTGGTTCATCGCATCTGCAATGCCTCGGTCTTGCCCTCTATATAAAGCAGTGTGGGGGAATGATTGAACGATATCAAGCGTCTTATCGGTACTCCCGCCATCCCAAATGATGTGCTCGAAATTTGAAAAATCTTGAGCCGCTACTGATTCTAGCATTTGAGCAAGATAATCCTGTGCCTGGAAAGTGACTGTGATGAGGCTAAAAGTAACCAATTTATTGATAAAAAAAAGAATATATACCAAGATGATCAATCATAGTAATGGAACGTTTCTTTTCTCTTCTACTTCTTTTTGTTTTAACCAAAGCCCTTCATGCCGATCATAATCGTGTACTGGGGATCGCTGCAAATGGGGTTCATTACCATTTCGCTGTAGAGGAATCGTTTCTCGAAGATGTCTCCCTCAAAGTGCAAGGGTGGCATGAGGTCGACCGGGCAACTTTTGACAATATCTTAGACCAGATCCCCTCTTCTCCTCTTATTTCGAGGGAAGGTCAAACGGCTTCTCTTATTGAAGAGCTCTCCTCTTTAGGTATTGCCTCCAGCGTCGATTCACTAAATATTGAAACAGCCTGTTTTGCGACGCCTAATGGCCAAACTTCATTTTGCATCTCCAATTTTGATGAAAAACTCGCCTTGAGCCCGATCCAAGAGGTTGAACTTGTTCACATTGATGGAAACGTTATTTGCAATGGCATAGCCGTTGAACAAGCAATGGAGCAAGCCCTCCGGGCAAAAGCGACTATATCTCTCGATTTAGTGAATCTACCTCCCATTATTGAAAAGTTACGAGAGCGCCTTCTAGGTTTAATCACCGCTTATGTCAACCTTTTGTTTGTAAATAAAGATGAGGCTTGCGCTCTTACCCGCCTAACCCCAAAAGACGCAGCCGGGTTTTTAAAAAATTTTTGCGATATCGTCGTAGTAGATGAAGGGAGTGAAGGGTGTTGGATCGGCTCTAAAGATAAGCTCTTTCATTGCCCATCAACCCCGGAAGAAGATCATTTTGCCGTTAAAGGCTCTTTTATCTGCGGATTCCTCTATGGTTTCTTACAGCACCGCAGCCTAAATACATGCGCCCAACTGGGCAATCTGGCCAAATGGCAAGGGAGCCGGACTTTATCTCATTTAGATTCAAATGCAAAATAACCATTTGCAAACAAACCGCCTCCTAATTTATAGTTTTCCTACCCTAACTAAGTAACCTACCCAGAGAGACGGGAATGCCAACAATCAATCAGTTAATTCGTAAAGGGCGCAAGAAAAAGAGTCGATCCAAAAAGTCTCCAGCCCTCCAACAACGTCCGCAACGTCGCGGAGTGTGTCTTCAGGTAAAAACAAAGACACCCAAGAAGCCAAACTCAGCTTTACGAAAAGTAGCATGGGTTAGACTTTCTAAAGGGCAAGAGGTCATTGCCTACATTGGGGGAGAGGGGCACAACCTTCAAGAGCACAGCATCGTGCTTGTTCGAGGGGGGCGTGTCGCAGATCTGCCGGGTGTACGATATCACATCGTGCGTGGAACCCTGGATTGTGCAGCCGTAAAAGATCGTAAGCAAGGCAGATCCTTGTATGGAGCCAAAAGGCCAAAATAATCTCTTTTAAATAAAAAGGTTTATGAAAAATGTCTAGAAGACACCGAGCAGAAAAACGCGAAATAGCAACAGATCCTTTATACGATAGCCTTGTTCTTGCAAAATTTATTAATAAATTAATGCAGCACGGGAAAAAAACACTATCTTACAAAATTGTCTACAATGCTATGCAGCGCTTTGCAAGTAAAGTTAACATTGACAATCCTCTTGAAGCTTTTGAGCAAGCATTGGAAAATGCTAAACCTTCGCTAGAGGTTAAATCTCGCCGAATTGGAGGAGCTACTTACCAGGTGCCCATTGAAATTGCAGCTGACAGGCGTGAAGCTCTCGCCATGCGCTGGATCATCCGCAATGCACGGGCTAAAGCAGGCCGCTCCATGGAGGACGGTTTGCTCGGTGAACTTACCGACTGCTTTAACAACCAGGGCGCGACCATCAAGAAGAAAGACGAAACTCATCGAATGGCTGAAGCAAACAAAGCCTTTGCTCATTATAAATGGTAAGAGAGAAATAGTATGCCAAGATCCCAGCAAGATCGTCTTGATAAAGTAAGAAACATAGGCATCATGGCTCACATTGATGCCGGTAAGACGACAACTACAGAGCGTATTCTATATTATGCAGGCCTCACTCACAAAATCGGAGAGGTTCATGAAGGGGCTGCAACCATGGACTGGATGGAACAGGAGCAAGAACGAGGTATCACCATCACCTCGGCTGCTACCACTGTCTATTGGAAAGACTCTAAAATCAATATCATCGACACACCCGGCCACGTTGATTTCACTATTGAAGTGGAACGTTCCCTTCGAGTCCTTGACGGTTCTGTAGCCGTTTTTGATGCCGTTTCCGGGGTTGAGCCTCAATCCGAGACCGTATGGCGTCAAGCCGAAAAGTACCACGTCCCTCGTATTGCTTTTGTGAACAAAATGGACCGGATGGGAGCCGATTTTTTCGCCGCTGTGCAATCGATGAAAGAAAAGCTGCCTGCCAACCCTATCCCTGTTCACTGTCCTATCGGAGCAGAAGGGGAATTCAAGGGGATGGTCGACCTTATTCGGATGAAGGCTTTGATTTTCCATGATGAAACTCTTGGGGCTAAATGGGATGAAACTGATATCCCCGAAGAGCTTAAAGAGAAATGCGAACAGATGCGTCTCGAGCTTATTGAAGAGCTTGCCACCATTGATGAAAGCAATGAAGCTTTTATGACAAAAGTGCTTGAAGATCCTGACAGCCTTACCGAAGAAGAGATCCATGCTGTTATCCGTAAAGGAGTCGTAGAAAATAGACTCAACCCGGTCCTCTGTGGATCGGCCTTTAAAAACAAAGGAGTTCAGCAGCTTCTTGATGCGATTGTCCTCTGGATGCCCTCCCCCATTGACCGGGGTGAAATTAAAGGGATTGGATTAAATGAGGAGGAACCTTTAGTTATTTCTCCAGCAGATGATGCTCCTCTATCCGCTCTTGCTTTCAAAATTATGAGCGATCCCTATGTGGGAAGGATAACATTTGTTCGTGTTTATGCTGGAACCTTGAAAAAGGGGTCGACTCTGATAAACACCACAAAAGATAAAAAAGAGCGTATCTCTCGGCTGTTGCAGATGCACGCAAACGAGCGAACCGATCGCAACGAGTTCTATACAGGGGATATTGCCGCCTGCATCGGCTTAAAGCATACGACTACAGGAGATACTCTTTGTGAGGAAGGAAAAGAATTTCTACTTGAGAAGATGGAATTTCCCGAGCCTGTGATCGACATGGCTATCGAACCCAAATCCAAAGCTGACCGGGAGAAATTATCGCAAGCTTTAAGTGCTCTTGCAGAAGAAGATCCAACCTTTTGTGTGAGCAGCAATGAGGAGACCGGCCAGACTATCATCTCCGGAATGGGAGAGCTTCATCTCGATATCCTAAGGAACCGAATGATTCGTGAGTTTAAGGTAGAGGCTAATGTGGGCAAGCCGCAGGTTTCCTACAGGGAAACGATCACTGCCAATAGCTCCACAGAAACGAAATTTGTTAAGCAATCGGGTGGACGAGGGCAGTATGCGCATGTTTGTCTGGAAATCGAACCCAATGAAGCCGGCAAGGGGAACGAGATTGTCAATAAGATTGTAGGAGGGGTTATTCCTAAAGAATACATCCCTGCTGTGATCAAAGGGATTCAAGAGGGCCTCTCGACAGGGGTGCTTGCAGGCTATGGTCTTGTCGACGTTAAAGTCGCTATTGTGTTTGGTTCCTACCACGAAGTAGACTCCAGCGAAATAGCTTTCAAAATCTGTGGCTCCATGGCAGTCAAAGAGGCATGTAAAAAAGCAAAGCCGGTTATTCTCGAACCAATAATGAGGGTCGATGTGATCAGCCCTGAGGGCTCCCTTGGAGACATCATCGGTGACTTGAATCGACGACGAGGCAAGATTCTGGGTCAGGATTCGCAAAAAGGAATGGTAAAAATTCACTCCGAAGTACCACTAAGTGAAATGTTTGGATATACAACTGCCCTACGTTCCTTAAGTTCGGGACGGGCGACTTCAACTATGGAGCCCGCTTACTTTGCAAAGGTTCCTCAGAAGATTCAAGAGGAAATAGTCAAAAAATAGGAAAAAGGTATATGGGAAAACAACAAAAACAGAAAATCCGCATCCGCCTAAAAGGATTTGACCAAAAGCAGTTAGACCGCTCCACTGCCGACATTGTAGAGACTGCAAAAAGAACAGGAGCTCGCGTGGTGGGGCCTATTCCCCTCCCTACAAAGCGGGAAATTTATACCGTACTGCGCTCCCCTCATGTAGACCGAAAGTCCAGAGAGCAATTTGAAATTCGAACTCATAAACGACTGATTGATATTATCGACCCTACAGGAAAAACAATTGACGCATTGAAAATGCTCTCACTACCGGCAGGGGTTGATATCAAAATCAAAGCTGCTTAATTTCAAACGCATACAGTGGCTCTTACCTATTTAGCAACCATTAAAAAGCGATATTGTCTGAATGCCATGCATTCAGGCAAAGAGACCTATCATATCGAGCTTGATGCCCCTTTTAAATATGAAGTTGGGGACCGAATAGGTGTCTACCCCGAAAATGATCCCCGGTTAGTTCAACAAATCTTAGATAGCTTTGGAGCAACGGGCAATGAAACCGTCATTGATTCCAAGAAGAATTCTTATCCATTTAAAGAATATCTTTTAACCAAAGCTAACCTGGCCCGTATCCCGAAGAAACTATTTACTTACACTAAAAAATCCCATCTCCTTGACCCTTCTAACCAGCAAATACTCAAACACTATCTTGAAACCCACCATCTTTTTGACCTAATCTCGGAAGGCCCGCAGATTAGCCCGCAAATTTTATGTGATTGTCTTTCCCCCCTTCTCCCCAGGTTCTATTCTATTGCCTCATCTCAACAAGTTGTCGGAGACGAGATCCATTTGACCGTTGCGTTAAGCCAAAATCCTCCCCATTTTCCAACCCATTATGGGACATGTTCGCATTTTTTGTGTTCTCGTGCCCAGATTGGGCGACCAGCTATCCCCATCTTTTTAGATCGAGCTAAAAACTTTTTTCTTCCTTCGGAGTCGGTTGACAAACCCCTTATCATGATAGGACCCGGCACAGGTATTGCCCCATTCCGTGGGTTTATGCAACAGCGGATTTTCCAAAATGCACCTGACAAAAATTGGTTGTTTTTTGGAGAACGCCAACAGCTCACCCATTTCTATTATCAATCCTATTGGGAAGAATTGGTTAAAAACAATCAACTCTGGCTAGATTGTGCTTTCTCTCGCGACCAAGAAGAAAAAATATATGTTCAACACAAAATGCTCGAAAAAAGCCATCTCATTTGGAAATGGCTGGAAGAAGGGGCTTACCTTTTTGTCTGTGGAGATGCCGCCAACATGGCAAAAGATGTTCATAAAACTTTACTTGAGATTCTTGAGAAAGAGGGCAAAATGGCTCCTGATGAGGCTAAAGAGTATATTAAAAACTTAAAAAAAGAACATCGTTATCAAAGAGACGTTTACTAAAAACTATTTTTAATTGAATTAATATTTAAAAATAAGTATAAATTCTACCTATGTCTAATAAATTACCTAAAACAGGAGTATTTGCTGGAGGTCTAGCTCTTTTCTCCATGTTCTTTGGAGCGGGTAACTTGGTTTGGCCGCTTATTTTAGGGGGAGAGGCCGGAGACAAATCCTTATTTGCGGTGGCAGGGCTATTAATTACCGGAGTGACACTTCCACTGCTCGGCTTAATGTCCATGATGCTTTTTCGGGGAGAATATCACAATTTCTTTGCAAAAGCAGGCCGTGTAACCGGATTCATTATTCTTTTTCTTGTTCAAGCTATTTTAGGTCCACTTGGATCAATCCCCCGTCTAATTACTCTAGCCCATGCGACTTTAAAGCCCTATCTACCGGATCAGATCAATTTCACTTTGTTCACACTTTTATCCTGCCTGATCATATTTTTGTTTGCGCTCAAAAAACACCGTGTCGTCGATATTATTGGGCTCATCTTAACCCCTATACTTCTCGCATGCCTCGGCTTGATATTTATCCTGGGATTTCACAATCCTCCAGAACCTCAGACTGTTGCAATTGAGAAACAGCAAGTCTTTTTCAGCGGCCTCAATGTCGGATACAACACCCTTGATTTGATAGCCTCGTTTATATTTGCAAGCCTTGTAATGTCTTATTTTCAGCAAAATAAAAAAGAGGAAGAGACCGTTGAAGCCCGTCGTCAGGTTTTCAAGAAAATGATCAAAGCCTGTTCTATTGCAGGGATTTTATTAGCTGCCATGTATATGGGATTAACCTATCTTGCTTCTTACTATAAACCCCTTTTACCCGACCATGCCCCCGAAGAGGGTTTAGGGCTTATTGCGATTCACTTACTTGGAGCCAAGGGAGCCCTTTTTGCCTGCATTGCCATTTCCCTTTCGTGCCTGACCACTGCCATTCCTATCTCAATTGTTTGTTCCGACTACATTCATAAGATTTTTTTAAAAAAACAGACCAACTCCCATCTTGGAACACTTATCCTGCTTGTTTTATCAGCAGCTGTGGCCAATCTCGGGTTTATGGGAATCGCAGAAATGCTCTCTCCCATATTACAAATTTTATGCCCCGGACTGATTATCTTAAGCGTGTTTAATATCTTGCATAAGCTCTACGAAGTACGAATCAGGAGGGCGCCGATTTTTGTTGCCTTTGCCTTAGCTTTTATCTATTTAATGGCGGGCAATTTTTAGAGATTTTCAACAGTCGTTAGAATACAGAAGCATTGCACTCCCTCTCCACAGCCAAAGTCTGTTAATCCCTCCCCTGAGGTGGCAGTAATACCCACTTGAGAAACTTTTACTTTCAGCACTTTGGCAATATTTTTGCGCACTTTAGCAATCATATGAAGCAGTCTTGGACGGGTTCCTTCTAAAGAGAGGGCTACATGGGCGATCTGTTGATTTTTCAGAGTCTTGAGGGCTTCTTCCACATAGACCTGACTATCTGTAATGCCGTCTTTTTTGAGCAATACATCCGCCTTTTCTCCTAAAATGATCACTCCAGTCAGAGAGGAGATAGCATTACAAATCGCATGAAAAATAACATCTCCATCTGAATTTGCTTTAAATCCCGGCATATCATCGAACATGATACCCCCTAAGATACAAGGTTTCATGGTATCTTCCGGAAGGAAACGGTGACTATCTTGGCCGATGCCTGTTCGGTAAATAGGATTTTCTTTTTTCATAGCTTTTCTTTTTGAGAGACTTTAGAAAGAAGAAGATAGAATTTCCTCCTATTTCTTTCCAGAAATATATAGTAGAGCCAAAAAATGGATATTTTTCTGGTTGAAAAAAATGAAGGTTTGATAAAGAATTCTTTTTTCAAATCTTAACGAAAACTAAATAAAAGGTCAAGGGATGACAACTGGATATGTACCATTAAGTGGGTTCTCACCCAAAGCACTTGC
>JBAPRV010000209.1:0-10017 GCA_049281295.1 Chlamydiales bacterium | reverse complement strand
AAGGGGTGTTGTTGGCATCTGCTATGGCTTTGCGTGTGATATTTCCGGTTTTAGGATTGCGATCGAAGTGGTCTTGTCTATAGACACAGTAATCTTTGAGGTAGGCGATAATTTCAAGACGCTTGTGATCGTCAAAATGGTAATCGACCCGGTTGTCTTCGGCATCGATGACCTGTGTCATGTGGCTATTATAGGTATAGCGGCCGATAGGGCACATTTCTCCATTCGGGCCGACGGGAGCGTGCTGGGCAGTGACTTTACCCTCTGTATTGTATTCAGTAGTGAGGATGCGGCCGTCAGGTTTAGTGAGGGTGTGGAGGGTATTATTGTCATAGGCATAGGAGGTAAGGGGCTGGCCCGCCTTTTGGCAGGAAGCGAGGTTAATGGGGCTTTTACCGACGTGTTGGATAAAGGCGGTACGGTTGTCGCTGCCGGTGATTTCAATACCGGCGACTTCATTGTGTTTGGCTCTATAATATTTGAAGGTAATGGAGCCAAGGACTTTAGTTTTATCGGCGTTATAGGCAGTGATGGAGCTTAGTAGTTTAGGGAGAGGGAAATTCTGCGTTTCTTTTTTCCAGTCGGTATAATCATAGACGAGGATGTTGCCGTTGGGGAGTTTCTCTTCGGTAATCGGAATGTGGTAGGGTGTCCAGGTGTCGGGGAAGACGGCCCAAAGGATTCCCTCTCCGATCAAGCCTCCGTGTTTTGATCTCCAATGGACGTAATGTGTCCAGCGGTGCATGGCTGATTTAAAATGCCGTACGCCTCCACTGCCATCGGTAATAGTGCCTCGGTATATGAAGCGATGCTTGTCCTTGGGATCGCCGACTCTGTCATAGTTGATTTTGGTGTTGAGCGGATGTGTGGTGCCGTCAGATTGAAAGGCTAAAAAGCTTTTGGGAACCTGGAAATCGAAGAGATGGTAATTGTCTGATGAACGCTTGAAGGAGCAGACGCTGCCGTCTCTATCCCCGATACTGGCAAAGATCTCTTGCCTATCCCATTCAAGATTGGCTGTGAAGAAGCATTCGGGATTGTAACGCCAAGTGGCATAACGGGGATCGTAAGGGGCGTTGGAGTTGTAAAATCTGCGCGCCGATAAAGGTTGGGAACCGGCCACAACAAGATCGGTCTCCTCCTCGTAGTAGTCGCCCGTAATGGGGTTGACCTTGGGCATGATGCGGTTATCGGTTGAAGTGAGAAAGTAGTTTTGCCGCTTGTCAAGAACATGCTCCGATTTGGATGCCTTAAAATCAAAGGCATCTTCCTGAAATTCTTCTGCATCGGCAAATAAAAAACTGGAGAGAAACAGGATGAGTACACATGCGGATTTGTTCATCGGAAGCCTCAAAAAAAAACTCGAGGAACAAATTTAAATAAATTTTAAATTTACAGAAAGATAAAAATTGCTTGAAAGACCTGACGCAAAAAATGCCAGAATAGGCTGGCTGCAGAGGGCAATCTACTGCGCATCGCTCGCCCGCCCAACTAACAAGTAGTTGGGCTTCCTCTCGATATTTGTATTTTGCCCCCTTCTCTCACCCCTTTCACGGCATTTTTTGCGTATGTGAGTTAAAGACTGCAAGCTGGAGCTAGAGGGTATTTAAATTTCCCATTTGGTTAGCGCGAAAGTCCTGCGATTGAATGATCGTTATTCTCTATTTTTTAAGAATGCGCCGATTCGTAGCTGAGATCTTTCTGTTCTTCGAAGATAAATTCATCCCCTTGAGCTTTGATAATGTATTTTTGCTCTTCTCCCATCTTGCGAATCAAACGCTCTGAAAGGGGATCTTCGATATACTGCTCGATCGCTCGACGCAATTGACGTGCTCCCATTTCAGGTAAGTGACCCAATCTTACCAATAAATGAGCGGCCTCTTCAGTCAAATCAATATAGATCCTATGGGCGCCTAATCGTTTTTTTACCTTCGCAATTTCAATATGCACGATTTCCGCCAATGACTCTTCGTCAAGAGTTTTGAAGATCACTATCCCATCTATTCGATTGAGAAATTCGGGTTTGAGATGTTTTTTCATCGCCCCTTCGACCTTCTCTTTAATAACCTTATCGTCGGGAGCGCCCACTCTGCCTCCAAAACCGATTTCAGTGGTGCGGCGGATCAGATCGGCGCCCAGATTTGAGGTCATAATCACAATCGAATGGCGGAAATCTACTTTGCGTCCAAAAGCATCTGTCAATCGACCTTCCTCAAGAATCTGCAAAAGCAAATCCATCACATCGGGGTGAGCTTTCTCGATCTCATCAAATAAAACCACGCAGTAAGGGCGTTGTCTCACCTTTTCGGTTAGCTGCCCTCCCTCCTCATGGCCTACATAACCCGGAGGCGAGCCGGTCATTCGACTGACTGCAAATTTCTCCATATATTCGGACATGTCAACTTGGATTAAAGCATCTTCTCCACCAAACATATGGATGGCTAGAGTACGGGCCAAGTGGGTTTTTCCAACTCCTGTCGGGCCTAAAAAGAGAAAAGATCCAGTTGGGCGATTGGGATCTTTAATGCCGGTGCGGCCACGCCGGATGGCTCGACAAATAATACTGACGGCTTCGTTTTGTCCTATCACTTCAGCTTGGATGGTTTCTTCCATTTTTAAGAGCTTTTGCGTCTCTTCTTCAGTCAACTGATTGACCGGAATGCCTGTTTGAGAGGCGACGACTTGAGCTACAGATTCTTCATCGACAGGAACTTGATGCTCTTCTTTGTGAGTTTCCCATTCAGTTCTAATTCTCTGTAGTTTTTCTCGCAGCGTTTTTTCTTCATCGCGTAGACGGGCTGCCTTTTCATATTCCTGAGAGCTAATCGACTTCTCCTTAGCAATCCTTGTCTCCTCAATCTCTTTTTCGAGTCTGCCGATATCAGACGGTTGATTCATCATTGAGATGCGCATTCTTGCTCCCGCTTCATCTAATAAGTCTATCGCTTTGTCCGGAAGAAAACGGCCGTGTACGTATAAATCGGACAGAGTCGCAGCTGCTTGAAGCGCTTCGTCTGTAATCGATACGTTATGGTGTTCTTCATATTTGGATTTAAGCCCTCTCAAGATCTCAATGGTATCTTCGACAGAGGGGGGTTGAACGATAATTTTTTGAAAACGCCTCTCTAATGCGGCATCTTTTTCAATGTGCTTACGATACTCATCAAGAGTAGTAGCTCCGATGCATTGCAGCTCTCCTCTAGAAAGGGCCGGTTTGAGTATATTAGAGGCATCAATGGCTCCCTCGGCTGCTCCCGCTCCGACAATCGTATGCAATTCATCGATGAATAAAAGGATATTGCCATGCTTTTTGATCTCCTCCATGACCGCTTTGATCCGCTCTTCAAACTGACCTCGATATTTCGTCCCCGCAATCATCAGGGCAAGATCCAACGTGATAAGACGTTTTTTTCGTAAATTATCAGGTACTTCTCCTCTAACAATCCGTTGGGCCAGTCCTTCTACAATAGCTGTTTTACCCACTCCCGCTTCCCCGATCAATACCGGATTATTTTTTCGACGACGACAGAGAATCAAAATCAGTCGCTCGACCTCTTTATGCCGGCCAATAACCGGGTCCAGCTTCCCTTCTCGAAACATTTCTGTCAGATCATACCCATAGGCACGGAGAGCCGGGAGTTTTTCAATTCCTTTCTCTGCCTTTGGGCCGTTACCGGCAGATTGGCCGGCAGGCGGCAGCTGTAAATTAAAAGTCTCTAATTCTTTAAGAATTTCTTTGCGAATCTCCTGAAGATCAACGTTCAGATTCTCCAGCACTTGGGTTGCTACCCCGTCCGTTTGGCGGAGTAAACCCAACAGGAGATGCTCTGTCCCCACATAGTTATGACCTAGGCTGGAAGCCTCTTCATTAGCGTATTCAAAAACTTTCTTTACTCGTCCGGTGAGAGCAGGATCGCCATACACTTGAATTTCAGGTCCATATCCTACAAGACGTTCGACCTCTTGGCGGACTGTTTCAAAGTCCAGCCCTAAGTTGCGCAAGACATTGACAGCAATGCCTTGGCCTAATTTTAGCAATCCCAGAAGGATATGCTCAGTGCCTAAATAATTATGATTCAGGCGTTGAGCCTCTTTTTTTGCTAGTTTAATGACTTGCTTCGCACGGTTTGTAAATTTATCAAACATGGGCTTCTCGATTATTTTATCATTAAGAGTTAAGACTTAGGGTATAAGGCAAAAAGAATAATTAAGCAACCAGCCATATCATTTATTTTATTCTTCTTGTCGGAGGAACTGCAACCTTTTTTTTACTATTAAAATGTTTTGAGAAAAATGGATTGAAAATATATTAAAATTTCATTAAACTAACCTGATTATATTCCAGTTTTTAGATCTATGGTTTGGAAGTGCATAAATTCAGGAAAGCAATCTGCTGAAGAGAACATGGAGCTAGATAAAAAATTATTATCTAGCCTTGAAAACGAAAAAGAACCCATCCTCCATCTTTACGATTGGGAAGGGGAGTCAGCAACCTATGGCTATTTTATTAAGCCTCTCGACTATTTCAATTCTGAAGGGGTCTCAAAGCATGGTCTTAACTTAGCCAGAAGACCTACAGGAGGCGGAATTGTTTTTCACAATTGCGATCTTGCTTTTTCTGTATTAGTTCCTGCTTCATTCCCCTCATTTTCTCTCAATCCTCTCGATAACTATCACTTTATCAACCATCGCGTGATGTCAGCCATCCAGCAGTTGTTGAAAGATTTGTCGATAGAACTTTTGCCTGAGGAACTTCAATACATGGATCTGCCCAGTTCTAATTTTTGTATGGCCAAACCGACCAAGTTCGATGTCATGATTAGAGGGAAGAAAGTTTGTGGAGCCGCTATGCGCAAAACTCGGCAAGGCTATTTGTACCAGGGCTCTATTTTGCTTGGTTTTCTTTCAGATGATTATCTGAGAGATCTTCTCATTGCAGGAAAACAGGTCATTGAAAAAATGCGGCAAAACAGTTTAGCTATTTTGGGAGAAAATTGGACCTTTAACGAGCTTCAAGAGACGCGTCGTCATCTGAGAGAGCTTTTACAACACGCGTTTAGCTTTTAAGATGATAACTATGAAAAAAATTGCCCTATTTTTTTGTGTTTTTCTTTTCGTCTTAAATATGGAAGCGGAGCAGGAGAACGGGGTTATTATTTGCGAAAACAGTTTAGAAACGGTTAGGTGGGATTTAGAATTAATACGAGGAGCTAAACAATCGATTGAAATGTCGGCTTGTTATACCGGAGGCAGAATTTTGCGAGCCCTCTTAACAGAAATATCGGCCCGTTTAGAAGTTTGTCCCCACTTAGGCGTTTTTCTTCTCATATCGCCTGTCTTTCTTGAAGAGCTTGATAAAGCTATAATTCACGATCTTAAAAAAAGCTATCCGAACGATTTCCATTTAACTTATGCCGACAATGTGCTTGAATTTAACTCTAATTTAATTGCTATCGATAATCACGTAAAAATGCTTGTCGTAGATGAAAAATATTATTCGGCAGGCGGGACTAATTTCGAAGAAGTATATTGTACAGATGGGACCTATACGCCTCTCTACCACCGAAGAGAAGAGAGGGAGGGCAAGTATTTTCCTTCCGGAACACGTGATCAAGATGTTGTAGGTAAAGGAGCTTTAGCAAAAGAACTCAGGCAGGCTTTCCATCATCTTTTTGCGCTTTGGCAGCATTACAACAAAACACGTCTACTGGAAAAAGATCCTGACAGTTTTAGAGATCGAAATCATTACAGACCCATTGATCCATCGGCAGAACAGGCCTTTGTCGCCAGCTTTGAGAGTGCCGATGCCTTAATACCTCTTGAAGAGGGTCAGATTCAATTGATTTTAGCAGGCCCCTATCAAAAGACAAATAAGATCACTCAAAAATATAGAGAATTGATTGAACATGCTGAAAAAGAGATTGTGATCGGGAGCATGTTTTTCACTCCTGAAAAATCTATTTTTGAGACCCTTTTAAAGGCGGTCAATCAAGAGGTTGCATTGAGTGTAATAACCAATGGGATTCATGAAATAGCCCCCTTTTACAACTCCCTTTTTGGCTGGGGAAATCGAAGGCACTACTTTCCGATATTTTATGGACGCTCTTTATATCTTTGGCAGTCAAAGGAGGCTCAGAACTTATCTATCAAGCCAACGCATGTGTATGAGTATTTTGTTAAAGACATTGTCTATCATAAAAAAGTAATGATCGTAGATCGACGTTATTTTATAATTGGGAGCTACAATTTAGGTCTGAAAAGCCACCTGTCAGATTACGAATTGGCTTTGTTTATCGACTCGCCTGAGGTTGCCAAGAGAGCGCAAAGAGTCATTGATAGAGATATAGAGTATTCACGAGAAGTGACCCTTGAAGAGGCTTGCAAATGGTATTTTGATCCTATATTAGCTTTTATGGGAGAGGCACAATTGCGATGCCTAAACCTGCTATGACCTTTTTTGTGAACTTGAATTTTTTTTTTAAACTTTTGTATGCTTAGCAAAAATTATGCTGCAATTTTTTCATAAATATCAGAAATTTTTCTTCCTCTTTACGACCATTATTGTCGTTAGTAGCTTTGTCTTTTTCGGGACCTATCAAGCTTTTGGACCTAATTTTAAAAAAGAGAGCGATGAGGTCGCTTTTGTAGCGATGGATGGTAAAAAGGTACGTTCCTCTTACCTAAATGCTTTCTCCGACTTTATCAGTTCAGAAGGGTCGCCGTATCACAATAAAATTCTATCTTTCAATTTCTTAAATGACTCGGTGATTACTCGGGAATTTTTGGAGAGCGGATTGGCAGCTCGTATAGTCGCCCATTTTTCTGATGAGTTGGAAGAAGAGCTGCAATCCAGATTAGACAAAGAAAAAAAATATAGACCCTATGTCCACCCTTATTTCAAATCTCTTTGTGCTGAAAGCATATGGAAGCAATATGCTCCTGAGATTGCTCAAAATCTTTTAAAACTTCAAAAATCTTCGCAAGCAGTTGATTTAGAAACTTTTGAGACAAAAGTCAATTTGTTTTTAGCAGAGAAAAAGTTCCCTCCCACTCTTTTAGGGCAAGTACTTCGTTATCAAGAAAAAGATTACTCCACCCTTCCTCCGGATCCTCGATTGATGAAAGATGACCTACGGCTTTTTGGCTATCGCGATCTTAGAGATTGGTTTGGATCTCGTTTTATAGACTCCATCTCCCAGATTATTATTAATACGGCTGCTTTAGCACGTCAAGCAGGCTACCGAGTCACTCGAGAAGAGGTATTAAGTGATCTTCTTTACAGGAGCGAACAAACCTTTGACCTTATCAAGAATAGAACGGATCTTCCCGTAGACAATGGGTATGGGTTGTTCCAGCTCTATCTTAGACAAAAAGGGATAGACGAAGTAAAGGTAGTGAAGGTTTGGGAAGATGTCACATTATTCCGCCGGCTTTTTCATGAGTTAGGGGAAGCGGCTTTTATCGACGCGCTTCCGCTACAACAATTTTACAACTATGCTCACGAGTATTTGAATTTGGATCTTTTTCAAATGCCTTCTCATCTTCGTTTTCAAACGCTTGAAGAGTTGGCGCAATTTGAGGCTTATCTTGATGTGACAGGAGAGAAGCGCTCTAGCATGTTGGATCTACCTTTAACTTTTCTTCCCTTAGAGGACATTGAGAGTCGAGCTCCCGAGCTGGTTGGAAAAGAGTATCAGTTATATGTGATGGGGGTTACGACACAGGCTCTAGAAGCAAAGGTGAATTTAAAACAGATGTTGGAATGGGAGCACGATGCGCAAAATTGGGAGAAGCTCGCCTCCAGGTTTCCTGAATTGGCCGAGTATGCAGGAACCCCTTTTGAAGCTTTAGAAAGTGTCAATTCAAAAGGGAGGAAAGCGATTGATTCTTTTGCGCGCCAGCAAATAGTAGAAAGCCATCCGGAGTGGATTGAAGAGGCGATGAAAAATGAATTGATGGAAGAGAAAAAGCTTTTTTTAACTTCTAAAACTAGAAAGCCTCTTCCTGGTATTACGGATCCCATTGCATTGGGAGAGTTATTAGATCGGGAAAATGAGCTTATTGGGTATACCCAAGATGGAATGAACTACTACCGCATCCTGGTTAAAGAGCGCTCAAGCGACAAAGAGATTATGACCTACAAACGAGCGCTTCAGGAAAAAGTCTTAGAAGAGATTGCTGAGCGTGTTGAGGGAGAAAATTTGGCTAAAAAAGTTATGGAAGAGCTTTCTTCAGCGCTTAATTTAGAAAATTTGTCCGATGAAGAGCGCCTTCCCTACCGTTTTGCAACCTATCTTGCCGAGTATCGGGAAACACAGCCGGAAGGAGATCTAGCCAAGCAATGGAAAGTGGAGAAGACAACAAAAACGTTAACTCGTTCTCAGCCCTCATTTATTTCTTTTGATGAGGCATCTAGTTTAGACCCGGCCGAAGTTTCCGAAGTAAAGGCAGCTGCTGAGGAAGGAGCTTATTTTTACTGCTTTCTCGACAAACAAAGCGATGTCACTCCGCCCCTTGGCAAGATCAGGCAAAACCAAGAACTCCTTTCCAGAGAGGTGCGTCAGCACTATTTGGAAAAGGTAATAGCTGAGATGAAAGAGAAAAAAGCTTTTGTTTTCAACTGATGCTTGAAGAATTAGTTCCCTTAGCACCTATTCATTTTTTTTCCATTCAAGCAGACTGTTATTATGCAAAAGAGAAAAAATTGACCCAAAAACATGTATTACCCGATTTATCTCAGTTCCATGGAAGGGCCTCCTCAATCGAGGTAGCATTAGGATGGCACGAAACCGGGCTTGTCGCGACTCTTTTTACCAAAGAGCCATTGGATCACTGTTTTTTCCCCGATTATCAATCAGGAGACTCTCTGGAATTCTTTTTTGATACTCGCGATGTCAAAACGGGTCACTATCTCACCCGCTTTTGCCACCATTTCTATTTTTTGCCCCATCCGGTAGAGACTAATGGAGACACTGTTCAATCCGGAGAGGTAACCCGCTTTCGCAGCGAGGACAGACATGAGCTTTGTGATCCTTCCCACCTTGCAGTAGATCTAGGCAGGAAACAAAAAATGCATATTTTTATACCCGCTGAATGTTTATATGGGTATGATCCCAGTCAGTTTGATCGACTTGGCTTTACCTATCGCCTGAATCGATATCAAGAAGAAAAAGAGTATTTTTCTGCCAACGATGAAGATTTTAACATTGAACAGCACCCCTCTTTCTGGGCGAGCTTGAAACTGGAGAAATAGGATGAAATTTTCTGAATCACACGAATGGGTTACCCTGGACGGGGAGACTGCCACTGTAGGAATCAGCGATTATGCCCAAAAAGAATTGGGAGAAATTGTCTACGTGGAGCTGCCTATCGAAGGGCGAAGAGTAGAATTAGAGGAAGAAGTTGTAATTGTGGAGTCCACAAAATCGGCAGTTGGCATACCCTCTCCTCTTTCCGGAGAGATTTTAGTGGTTAATGCATCCCTTCGAGAGCATCCGGAGAAAATCAACCAAAGCGCAGAAAATGAGGGTTGGCTTTTCAAGCTCAAAATGGAAAATCCTGTAGAGAGTGAACAGCTCATGAGCGAGTCCTCCTACCAGGAATATATTAATACCATTTCCGAGAAATAACTTTCTAATACATCATTTTTGGGTAGTCCTTTCTCGCACATGTTTAAAAACATGCGCTTCTGAACGGTCTAGCTAAATATGCATTACCTCTTGCTCCTCTTCTTTTTTTAGCGAGCAAAGCTGCGGTCAATAGAATGAAGAAAGAAGATTGCAAAGCAAGTTCCATGTGGGCCTCTTTTAGGGCAGACATGGCAAAGATCAGAAAAGAAGAAGTGGTTCATGCATCTGCTTTAGTGACTCTAGCGGTTCTTAGCGCAGTCACGCAACCTCTATGGGCCGGTTTTGTTATAGCAGAATAAGCTCAAAAGTTTACAAATCAATCCGGATTTTTTAGCGGGAAAGATTGCGCTCGATCTCGCTGACTTACATAAGTCAGCATCGATTTCCG
>JBAPRV010000208.1:0-4177 GCA_049281295.1 Chlamydiales bacterium | reverse complement strand
ACACAAAATCGACCGGGAAATTTATAAAGACCTTGGTCGACTTTTAGTTGCAACCTCCCAAGGAAACAATTGGTTGGATAGGGCTAAAAATATTTTGCATCAAAATTAATCACTTTCCATACTTTTTAATTTTGTTTTCCAAACCAGGAACAGATACTGGCTCCCAACTACGCAAATAATTAGTAATGCACAAATTATTCATTCATCTCAGGGCGACTTACTTCCGACTTATAGAGGGAGTGCGAGTCATTTTTTATTACTACCCGAATTTGAGGTTTTTATGGAGCGATCTTTTGTTAGCTAGCCGCTATCTCCTCTCAAATCCTCATCAGGTAAGCAGAGACTATTTGACCCAAAAAGGGGAGCTTGATGTATATAAGTATGGAGAGACTCCGCTAACAACACTTGATCAGATTGCTCGAGAATGTTCTGTCCTTTCGAAAGATGTAGTCTATGAGCTTGGATGCGGGTCGGGACGCACCGCTTTTTGGCTGCACTCTTTTGTACGGTGCTCCGTAGTGGCGGTTGATTTTCTCCCTCTGTTCATTCAGCGGGGGAGATGGGTAAATAAATGGAGTCATCACGGTGAAATTGAATTTCGAAATGAAAATTTTTTAGAAACAGATTTAAAAGAGGCAACGGTGATCTATCTCTATGGGCTTTGCCTTGAAGATAAAATCATTGAGCAGCTAATCCGCCGCTTTGAAATGTTAAAAGCCGGCACAAAAATTATCACTGTTAGCTATCCGTTAGAAGATTTTTCAAGGCCCGGTTTTTTTAAGGTCACCAAACAGTTTTTAGCCACTTTTCCCTGGGGAAAAGCAATCGTCTATTTAAATGTGAGATGCTATTGCCCTTGTCCATAGAGCTGGCGCGCTGCATCATGGTACATTTGCAATGTTTGGTATAGAAATTGCTCAATGCCTCTCCATGAATCCTTGATCTCATCAATAGTTCGGGTGCTTTCTTCTCCTTCTGTCTTATGTAAATCACCCCGCCTTTCATCATAGTAGCGATCTCCTTGAGTAAAAGCGGATTGAATATTCCCAGTGGTTTTTTGGGCCTCAGACATTGTGAAGGTTATCTTTCCTAATTTATCAAAGAAATCAGCTTGCTGTTGCGGGTTCATGCCGCCAAGGCTGGATATAGCTTGTGAAAGGACACTCAGAATAGATTCTCCTTGTATATATCCGGCTATCGGAATCGCTCCGGATGCGATTCCGAACACCAAAGAGCCTACTCCTGTTAAATATAGACCCTTCCCTTCGGTTTTGTAGCTCATGACCACATTTTCCATATGCTCGAGTTGTAAGGCATGTTCTTGGAGGCGGGCAATTCTCTCTTCTCTCCTGCTTTTGATAGATAATTTTAAGATTTCGATAAAAAGTAAGAGCACATCAAAGTGAGAAGTGCGTCTGGTTGAAAATTTGCTCAGAGATGATTCTTGCATCCCAAAATCTAAAATCTCTTTCTTGAGAGAATTGGCAATAGGCTGGCCCTCATTAGAGGTAGCAGCAACCGCAGAGATTTTATCTACTTTTTGAGTCTCTTCATGTTGATTTTGTTTTTCTTCCTGTTCTTGCTGCTGTTTGTGTTGCTCTCCTCCTTCTTGCTCCTGCTGTTCTCTCCAAAGCTGGGATTTTTCAGGGTGAGATGATAAGTGGGATACAAAAGATAAGGGCGATGAGCTAAGATTTTGTTCCGTTCTTCTTATTGTCGATTGAGTGGGAGAAGAGGATTTTGAGAGAGGTTGCTTAGATCGGGGATTTGGCCGGCTATCACTTCCTTTCGCGTTTTTTTGAACCGGTTGTTCTTCTCTGGATTGAGAAAAGACCATGAGAGGGGAAGCGGCTTTTTCTCCCTTCTTTGGCATAGGTTGAAATTGAGGGGTTTGCAGCATCAAAGGAGAGGAATTCTTGGAGGTTTTCTCGCCGGATTGAGAGGCGCTCTGATTATAAACATCTCTGCATCTCTCTTTGAGAGAATCCTTTATAAGAGGCTTTGTTGTGAAGCTATGCTGTTTTTCTTCTTTTCCAGGCAGTTTTTGCGTGTCAAAAGATCTTTCACTCTCTTGAGATTCCTTTGGTTTGGAAGGTGTTGAAGTTTTAAAAGAATGAGCGGTCGTTTGCTGGTCTGATGCCATTTGTTCTACCAAAGGTAGGGCGACTTGATTGGTAAGTAGATCTGCCTCTGAGGCTAATAAAACAGATTGAAGTGAAGGATCGATGATAGGGCCCGATTCCCCATCTATATTGCCAGGGAGAATTTGAAGTTGGTTTTGAGCGACACTTTCCATAGTATGTACATCTTTTAATTTTTGTTTATTCTTTGTTCTGCTCGGAAGAGCTCAGTATAGAATCCGAGCACACGAGCTAAGTCCTCGAAAAGTTGTTCGAGACGGTTGATGCCCCAATCGACTCTTTCTATAAGATCTCTTCGATTATATTTAAGTTTTTCAAGCTTAATATCATATTTTCTTACTTCTGCCAATTTGTCTAAGTATTTGGAACTGGTAAGCCCTACTCCAAAAGATGTTATGGCTTGCCCGATCTGAGCAATAGCTTGAAAAAGCAAAAGGTTCATCGAGATCTCTCCCATCACCTGCTGCACACGATTAAAGCCTCCAAAGAGAAGCCCGGAGCCGGCAAGAATCAAGCAGAGGACGGTAATGCCAATTTGAATCCACGAAATAATTGCTCTTTTTCTATCCGGATCATCTCCCGGAAGTTTAGCGGCAATTTTCTGCCATGTTCCGGTTATTTCCATGATTTGATTCGTCATCTGGATGATGCCTGCAGCCATTAACATGGCGCCTCCAAAGGCTCCGACTCCTGATGAAATCATAGCAGCCCCTGTAAGGAGCCCTAACATCGAAACTAACCAGGAAAACACTTTGTAGGCGATGCTCCACCGGCAAGCTGACTGCTCTTGAGAAAGAGCCGCTTTCAGTTCCTCAAGCCGTTTTTGCCGAGTGGCAGTCAACTCTCTATCCAAATAGGAGACCTCATTCGCATAAGAAAAGTTTGAGGCTCCATCGGAAAGAATGCCGATTTTAGTCAAAATGTAGTAGAGGGCAAACACACCTATTTGAGGGGGAGCCAGGCGTGGCTTTGATGTTTGAAATGGCTCATCTGCCTGAGGAGAGAGTTTTTCACGCCTCCCCGTTTTTTCAACTCGATTTTTTTGGCCCTCTTCATGCCCGTCTTCCTGATCTTGCCGCTCTCTTTGCTCTTCTTGTCCCCCTTCGCGGTGCTCGTACCACTTTTGCCACCACAATTTCGTCTCCTCATGATGAACCCAACGATGTGATTGTAAAAAAGGGGAAGAGGATGGTTTTTGGTTTTCTTGCCTTCCAGGCAAGCGGGGGGAGGCGAGAGGCTTTTTCTCTTTTATCTGAGAGAGAATGGAAGAGCTATTCTTTTGAGAGGTCTCTTTAGAAATAGCCTGTTGAGGGTGCTTTAAGATGGTCTTGGGTTGATCTTGCGGTTTTGTTGTAGCAAATGCGGTTGGAGTTGCAGGCGGCTCGTATTGAGTTTGTGTGGTGGGTCTGAATTGAGGGGAGCTTGTCTGCGAATAGCTCAAAGTCCGTTGACTCGCAGCTTCCATAGGGGAAGGGAGTTTCAGTAGACTCTTTTGGGGAACTAGTGTATGCCCCTGCTTAAGCAAAGGAGGGAGTTTTGGTTCCTTAAAGGTGTACTCTTTCTCAGCGGTTTTAAGTTTTCCCTCGAAATTAAAGGTATTTTCAATCCTCGACTCTTCCTCTTCTACACCAATAGTCGGAGAGGGAGGTGCCATCATAGCTTCACAATCAAGGCTTTGTTCAAGCAAAGATAAATAAACGGCTGGAAACATGGCGGGTTACCTTTTACTTTCGATTTTTGATTTTATCTCTTTATACGACTCGTCCGTTTTGGCTCTTTCATAAGCCAAATCCAGTGCTTTTTTGGCATCTTCTTTATGATTAAGGGATTCGTAGCACTCATAAGCATGATAATGGGGGAGGGGATTTGCTTGATCTAATAAAGAGGCGATGGCATACGAATGCAAAGCCTTTTCAAATTGATCAAGGAGTTGTTGATTGGCAGCCAGTCCCATCCAATATTTAATTTCAAATGGGTTAAGAATCACAAGCCAACGGAAGGAGATCGCTGATTCTTCGTGCTGATCCTTTTGATAG
>JBAPRV010000207.1:0-1890 GCA_049281295.1 Chlamydiales bacterium | reverse complement strand
GGAGACACTGTCACAAGCTTCATTTTCGTTTTGTGATCTTGCTACCATTTGATAAACACGGAGAATACAGGTATAACATTTAAAAATTTTTACCTGGAGGTCTAGATGAATCGATTACCTAAGCATTATGACAGGCAATTCAAAATTGACTGTGTCGAAATGTACTTAAGTTCCAACAAGTCGATGAAAAAAATAGCTGAAGACTTTGGTGTTTGCTACCCAACATTTTGTGGTTGGGTCGCTGAATATAAAAGAAATGGGCAGCATGCCTTTAAAGGCAAAGGAATCATCAAAGAATCAAATGCGGAATTGGTTGCTTTAAAAAAAGAGCTGGCAGATGTGAAGCTGGAGAGAGATATTTTAAAAAAGGCCGCGGCCATCTTCTTAAACCCCAAAAAATAAGATTTGAATTCATGCAAGCTCATTCTAATGAATTCCCTATAAAGAAGATGGCGAAAATCTTTGGGGTTTCGAGATCCGGTTATTACGCCTATTTAGCTCGCCCGAGCAGTTCTCGAGAGAAAGAGAATTGTTTACTCTTTTTACAAATTAAATCTGTCTATCAAGAAAATCGACAGCTCTATGGCAGTCCTCGCATCCATGCTGCTTTACAAAAGCAAGGAATGTCCTGTTCTAGGAAGAGGGTTGCTAGACTCATGAATGCTCATGGGATTAGAGCGATGGTGTGCAAAAAGAAGCCTCATCATAAGAGAGTAATAACAGAAGCAGCACCTAACCTTCTTAAGCAAGATTTTTCTGCTCACGCCCCTAACATGAGATGGAGTGGAGATATTAGCTATATCAAGTCAGATGAAGGATGGCTTTATCTTGCTGTTATCCTGGATCTTTTCTCAAGAAAAGTGGTGAGTTTTTCTATAGGGAATCATATGAAAACAGAGCTAGTCAAGGACACCCTTCAAAAAGCCCGTTTCAAAAGAGCTCCCTCCTCTGGATTAGTGCATCACTCTGACAGAGGATCTCAATATACAAGTCATGTATTTAAAGGATTTTGTATGGAGAGTGGAGTCGTATTAAGTATGAATAGTGGAAGCTGTTATGACAATGCAGCTATAGAAAGCTGCTTTCACACTTTAAAGACGGAATTAATTTATTTAAAGAAATTTAGGACAAAGAGAGAAGCAAGGATGGCCATCTTTGAGTACATTGAAGTATTTTACAATCGCAAAAGATTACACTCTGCACTGGGTTATAAGTCGCCAAAAGAGTTCGAGCAAGAATACTGGGAAAACAAGTGGAAGAAAAAAATCTGTGTTTGATGTGTCTACAAAAAGGTTGCAAGATCATGTAGTACCTTTCTATGAGAGCTTAAAGCTATTATTTTATCAAAATCACTTCGGTTAAGGATTTTTTGAATCTGCTTTAACTCAAAGCCAAGTTCTCGAAAAAATAATATTTGCTGCAGCATGAGCAGTTGCTCTTCTTCATAATAACGGTACCCATTGGAACCATAGTAAGCTGGTTTCAGGAGTCCTACCTCATCGTACCAATACAAGGTCCGAACGCTGACACCAGATATTTTTGCTAATTTAGTCACTGTATAAGCCATTAATTGTCTCCTTTACTATCCCTTTGATTTTAAAGGATGTCTCAATATTAAGAAATCACGTGACGTGAGGGTCAAGGGATTTTCTTTTGCTCCCCAAAAAAGATGATTTTTCATGAAATCTACTCAATCCTTGACAAATAAATGTCACTCAGTTACATTTATAGGAAAAGACAGGTTGCTCCCATTGCCATCGAAACGACCGAAAAAGATTGAACACCTCATCGAACGTATCAAAAGCTGTATTGCCTCGGGTGCATATCGAGATACTTTTCACGCAGCTTTGAGAAAGAATGAGAGAAACATCACCTTACCTGAGATTATCC
>JBAPRV010000206.1:0-10332 GCA_049281295.1 Chlamydiales bacterium | reverse complement strand
ATGTTTACCTCCTCACCTATCAAATGTTTTCAAGAAAACGACCGTAACCTCTTCTGGGGGCTGCTTCATGGAGAATCTGAGCGAGTCGATTCCACAGAAAACATAGAAAATTGCCTGCGCCATTTTCGCGATGAAAAGGGAATCCAATTTTATGGTATTTCAAGCTTTGAAGACCCTGAAGAGACCCCTAACGAGGTTTGGAAACTCATTTCACAAAATATTGCCGATTTCAATGAAGAAGATCGATTCGCAACTATCCTTGGCTTCACCTATAAAGGAGAGCCGGGAGCAGAGGGCATTCGGCAATTTTTATACTACAAAGACAACAAACCTATTCTACGCCAAAAAGATACTAAAAGCTCCTCTCTTTCAAAGATCTACAAAATGCTCAGCCCAAAGGAAGCTATTTCTATCCCAACTTTTACGATGGGCAAAGGGCTGCATTTTGATTTTAAAGAGTTCAATCCGGAATTTGAAAGAGTAGTAGAGATATATAACGCATGGGGTTCTTCTGAGGGAGAGATAAACACCGAAAGACCCATTCAAGGACCTATTGAATCTACAGTGGAAGGGTCTATTATTAACGCTCTCAAGCAAAATCGGAGATTTGGATTTGTAGCCGGAGGACTCGACGACCGTGGAATCTATAGCGATTTTTATCACAGCGACCAGGCGCAATATTCTCCCGGTTTAACCGGAGTTATTTGCGAAAAGCACACTCGAGAATCTATTTTAGATGCCTTGTATAATCGGACATGTTTTGCCACAACAGGAAGCCGTACCATTGTCGGCTTTTATATTGCCGGGCAAAAAATGGGCTCCGAGTTAACTACAGCAGCCAAGCCGGGCTTGGTCGTAAATCGGCATATCTCTGGGTATGTTGCTGGAACCTCTCAATTGAAGCAGATAGAAATCATTCGAAACGGGGATGTGATTCACACATTTTCTCCTACAAGCTACCACTTCGACTATTATTACGACGATATGGACAACCTTGCAAATGTATCACTTGACACCGGCCCCTCTCCTTTTGCCTTTTACTACCTGAGAGTCACTCAAGAGGATGGGCATATGGCTTGGAGCTCTCCAATCTGGATTGATTTAGTCGATCGCCCAACCTCTAAAGAGAGTAAAGGTAAAGATGGATAACCTCATTCTTACCATCCTCATCGCGGCCATTTTAATGGGGGTGGTGGTTGCAGCACTTGGCATCGGGCTCATCCTTACGGGAAAATCGCGCTTAAAGAAAGGGTGCGGGATGGCTCCTTCTAAAAAGAAAGAGGGTCAATGTCCCTTATGTGGAACAGAGAAGAAATGCGAAGAAGAGAAACAAGAGGAAAACCATGAGAGAGGTGATCGATGAACTATCTCAAGAAATCCAATCCCCTTTTCTAAAAAAAATAGCAGAGAAGGTTGTCAATAAAGAAAGAATTACTCCGGAAGAAGGGCTAGAGCTTTTAAATAGCCAAAGCAATGAAGCACTTCAGACTATTCGTAAACTGGCAGATTATGTGCGCGTCCAAAAAGTGGGCGATGTGGTCCACTTTGCCTCTACCCTCTTCATTCACCCTACCAATCTATGTGAGTTAAACTGCCCTTTCTGCTCTTTTTACGCAAAGCCCGGCTGGAAAAAGGCTTGGTTTTCCACACCGGCTCAAATAGAAGAGAAAATCCTTTACTATTACCCCAAGGGACTTACAGAAATTCATGTTGTAGGCGGTCTTTGGCGGGAATGCAACCTTGATTACTATCGTGATCTATTCACTCGCATTAAAAGAATAGACCCCAACTTGCACATTAAAGCCTTAACGGCTGTTGAGTACGATTTTTTAGCAAAATTGCATCGCATCTCCATTGAGGAGGTATTTAAACTTATGATGAGTTGGGGACTTGGCTCTTTGCCGGGAGGAGGAGCCGAGATTTTGGTTGAAGAAATACGAAAGAAAATTGCGCCCGGAAAAATTTCTTCGGATGAATATCTCTCTATCCATGCTCTTGCTCATCGGTTGGGTCTTAGCTCAAACATTACCATGCTCTTCGGCCATATCGAAACAGTGGAGGACATCATCACCCATCTCTGCCGTATTCGAGGGTTGCAAGACCGAACAGGCGGATTTAAAACTTTCATACCCCTCAAATTTGGACAGGAAGATAATGCGCTTGGAAAAAGAAAAAAGCAGATCAAAGAAAAAAATATTCCTCTAGTCTATGCCGTCTCCCGTCTTCTGCTCGACAACATCACTCACCTAAAAGTGCTTTGGAACTATGTGGGCATTTCAGAGGCTGTAGAGATACTTAAGTGGGGCGCCAATGATCTTTCATCCACCAATTTCGAAGAGAAGGTGATCCAAATGGCCGGCGGAGAAAAGAAAAAGATGGATCAGGATACTATGAGCGCCCTCATCCATGAGATAGGCCGCATCCCTCGACTGACCCATTCCGGAGATGTTTAAATGCGTGTGGGGATTGTTGACTACATCAATGCCCTCCCCTTCACACATCTATTCTTAAAACGCAGGGATACACTTGGCCATGTTTTTTACTTCGCTCCCCCCACTCAACTCAATATCCTTCTAAAGGAGAGAGGACTGGATATCGCCCTAACAAGTTCTGCAGAATATCTAGACGGCTCTTATCAGATCCTGCCTGATTTTTGTATCGCCTCACACACTCATATTCTAAGTGTCAATTTTTATACCCGACGACCTCTCAATACCCTTTCAGGCGCAAAGATTGGTCTAACTTCAGACAGTTCCACATCAATCTCTTTGTTAAAAGTGCTCTGCCACCATTTATGGAAGGTAAAACCTAAATATCTACCCCTATCTCGCTCTATGTTAGCCGCATATGACGCCTTCCTTCTCATTGGAAATGAGGCCCTTGAGCATCCCTCATTTTTCGGGTACACAACTATCGACCTTGCCGCTGCCTGGTTTGAGATGACTCGTCTTCCCTTTGTGTTTGCCTTGTTTGCAGCCCAAAAAGAGGTAAACTCTACCCTATTTCAACAAAACCTGCATGAAGCGCTTGCTTATAGTGAAGGACATAGAGAGAAGTTGATAGAAGAGGCAAAAAAACAGTGCCCGCTTTCGCGTCAATTAATTTACAACTATTACCAAGCCTGCCATTATCGATTAGGCGATAAGGAAAGAGAAGGACTACAAACCTTTCAACAACTCAGAAAACATGTATCATAAATCGACTCCAGAAACCATCCAGTCTATGTTTGCAACCATTGCCCCAAACTACGACCGAGCCAACACCCTTTTCACATTTGGGATTCATAAACATTGGAACCAACAACTCGTTAAAGCTGTAGGTCCTGCAAAGCGACTGCTCGACCTTTGCGCCGGAACGGGAGAAATTGCTTTTCGTTTTTTACGCCATTATTCTCAATCGGAAGCTATTTTACTCGATTTTTGCCCCGAAATGCTCGCCGTCGCCGAAAGAAAAGGATCTTCTTTCAAACACCGATTTAAAACCATTCAAGGAGATGCTCAAGCGATCGCTCTCAGTGATGAGAGCGTCGATTCGGTTACTATCGCTTATGGCATCCGCAATGTAAAAGAGCCCCACATCTGCTTTCAAGAAGTGCATCGAGTCCTTCGTCCAAAAGGGCGATTTGGCCTATTAGAGTTAACACGCCCCCACTCCCCTTCACTTCAAAAAATGCATGCCTTCTACACAAACACACTTTTACCTCTTCTAGGAAAAGCTGCTGCCCGCAATATCCATGCCTATCGTTATTTAGCTAATAGCATTCAAGACTTCGTATCCCCAGAGGAGATTGAGCAAAGCTTAAAACAGTGTGGATTCACTACCCTAAAAAGGCGTTCCTTGATGGGGGGGATAGCAACTCTTTTACTCGTGGAAAAAACACTATCCTAAAAAGACTACTTTAGAGATTGATTTCCATTTCCTCCAGTCTTGTCTTAAGCTGAGCCGCAAACGATAAATCTCTTTCTTAACCTTATTGACGAGTTTGGGTTGTTCCAATTTGCCTAACTCTTTACAGAGGACACGGCAACTTTCAATTTTTTCAACCAACCTGTCTGCAATCAACTGCACCTCTTTTTGTAGAGGGTCCCTTTTGGCCTGAGCCAGTTTATGGATTCTATTTAACAATAAAACCTTACGCTCAAGCACCATCCGCTTTTTGATGATGAGCGGATCTACTCTCCGAAGATCCTTTACCAACCCGATTTTGGATAAGGTCCAAAGAGTCCATTTAGTTGGATCGAAATGATACCAACGCACTCCGTTGCGGTAGTCTTTTGCAAAGACATGATGGTAGTTATGATACCCTTCACCAAAGGTCAGAAAGGAGAGAATTAGGTTGTTTACAGCGGTTTGTTCTTGACAAAATGGCTTACTTCCAAACGTATGCGCAAGAGAATTAATGAACCACGTAAAATGGTGCAAAAGGAAAACCCGCAAAGCCACAGCAATGAAAAAAGCACCGAGATAATCATTTAAAAGCCAGCCGACAAATAGCCAAATCAATGCATTTGTCCCGAACATCAGAAAAGCAATATATCTGTGTTGAAACATCACACGGCTATTTCCCTGAAGATCACTAACAAGCTTTGGGTTAATTGGGTCAGGCTTGTGTAGCATCCAAAGGAAATGGGCATACCAAAAGCCTTTCTTGATCGAATAAGGATCTTTATCCGTATCAACAAAGGCATGGTGAAGGCGGTGATGGTTTGCCCAGCGCAGCGCACTCCCCTGTATCGACATAGCGCCAAAAAAGAGAAGAGTAAACTCAATGATGGGGTGTGCCTTATAGGCTTTATGAGAAAAATACCTGTGGTACCCTCCTGATACGCTAATTCCCACAACAAAAAGCAATAAAACAGAAACTGCAATTAATTCTTTACTTGGGTTGAAATAGTAAAAATAAAAAGGGAGAGAACAAAGTAAAAGAAATTGATAAGTGATTAAAAAAACACCTGTTTTCCAGTCAAACTCATGATTTTTCACGGGGATTAAACTCCTATAATTAATACACAGTATAGCCAGTAAAATGATTTTGTATACTCCAAAAATGGATGCAAATATTCTCCTCTTAAATAGAGCAACATCCTTCATGGTTGCATTGAAATTAATTTTTCTAAAAACTAATATGTTCCATCAATATGTTAATTCGAATTATTTTAACTGCTGGGATGATCTCATCCTTCCTTTTTGCCTCTTTTCCAGGGGAGGTGTCAGCGCAAATGCTCTATCTTCTACATCGTGGAGAGGTCCAAAGAGCCTTCCAAATCTATCTCGATCATTCAACAGAGGGGCATGACTTTGATTTATTACAACAGGCTGCTATTCAATTACTAAAACAAGGGGCTCGAAGCGACGACCTTGAAATCCAGCTAATGTCTCTTTTTGGAGCGGGAGTCGCGAACAGCGCCGAGCTCATTCCCGTTCTGGAAAAGGGCCTGCTTAGCTCCGAGATGAAAATCCAATTGGTAGCGCTCAGCTACCTAAGCCGGTTACAAGACGACGAAGCCGATCTTTTACTCGTAAAAGCCCTCTCCTCTCCTTTTCTTCTGACTCGCCTGGAAGCCTGCTATCAGCTCGCCAGCAAAAACCATCCCAGTATTTTAGGCCTTCTCCAATCACTTATGGTTAAAGTGCCCACAGAAGTACGCCCGCTTTTTCCTCAAATCGCCTGCAAAATCGAAGGAGCGCAAGCCCATGCTTACATGCGCCAACTGCTCACCGATAATGATATCAATGTACGCCTTTCCGCTATTTTAACCGTAGCCCAGGAGAAGCGAGATGACTTTCTTATTCAGATTCGAGATCTGGCTACTCAGGCTCACCATGCGATTCAAGAGAGCGCTGCTTTAACTTTAGGAGAGCTCAAAGACACTCAATCACTTGAGATCCTTAGAAAATTATTAACCAGTAAAAGGGTAACAGTCCGTTTAGCTGCAGCAGTGGGATTATATTCTCTTGGAGAAGAGACTTACTTAACGGTCATAGAAGAAGAGGCTGCTCAAGGAAATCTATTCGCCATCCATATACTCGGAAAATTACGCAAAGGGGAAGATCTACTAAAAAAGCTGATCCATCATGAAGATAGAGACGTTCGCCTAAATACAATCCTCTCCCTTCTTAATATGAGAAGCCGCGAGGCTAAAGAGCATCTCAAGGAGATTTTGATGTGCGATAAACAAGATCTCGGCTTTATCCAGACCGTATCAGCCGGAGGAGGTCTCAAAACATGGAAAACCATTCCGTCAGCAAACAGTCACAGTAAAATTTATCCTACGCTAAAGGGACAGACACGCCTTCTTCGCGAAGAGGCGCTTATCCTTTCACTTGAGCTGCCTGAATCGGACTTCCTCGAAATCGCCCGGCTTGTTTTTGAAGAGAGGCAATATGATTTAATCCCCCTTACAATCGCGGCCCTGGAGAGTCGAAAAAGCGATCAAGTCATCGAGTTATTGAAAGAAATGCAACAAAAAGCAGGCGTTCCTTTCATCCGCCACTACTGCACTCTGGCTCTTTATCGACTCATGGAAGAGGATTTTTACGAAAAGCAGCTGATTCAGTGGGTAGAAAAAGCCAACAACCAAGCTTTGATACAATTTCGTGAAGAAAATTCTATAGCAGATCGAGATTCTACCTATGTCCTTACACCGGAAGAGACTTCTCAAATTTTAATCGACACGTTCGAAACCTTTGCACAGACTCAAAGCGAGCGTGGCACAGAGGTGCTGATCCAAGCAATTGCTTACGGAAATCCCAAAAATCGCTATGCTCTTGCAGGACTTCTGATTAGAACAACTGAATAATGATCAGGTATTCTTTTTTTCTCATTTTTCTACTGAGTGCTTTTGCATCTCTCATGGCAGACGAGCTCACAACAGACCCTCCGACGATATGGAAGGCAATTTGTGTTCCTTGCAGACCTACCGAATCTCTTCGTATTCATGAGATCGAAAGTAATATTGTCGTCGATCTGCTCGATCCGGTTTACGAAAATGGGATGATAACTACCGACAGAGGAGGGATTTTAACCGCCCCTGGCCTGCGCGTCCAAGCTCAAAAGATCACTCACATTCGAAGTCTAGACACCGATCCCTCTGTCTTCAATATTTTTTGTGAAGGAAACTTGCTGATCGATTACTATGACTGGGTATTGGTAGGAGAGAGTTTCTACTACGATTTCCTCACTCACACAGGTTATCTCACAAACGGGCGAGTAGCGGCCCCCCCTTGGTATGGAGGGGGAAAACAGATTCTCCTTCTCGAAAACGGCGATATCGTCGTGCTCGACGGCTACCTCTCTACCTCTGAGGGCGAATGCAAGGATGTGCTCATCCAATCCCCTCGATTGACCCTCTCTCCGGATCGTGTTCTTGTCGCTTCAAACACCAAAGCAAAAATAAAAAGACTCCCCATTTTTTGGCTCCCTAGCTTCAAACTCGATTTAAAAAATCTTGGACGCTCCCCTTTTGGGGTTAGATTTGGATGGGGAGGATTTATGGGCTCTCATCTCAGTCTGGTCTACCGTTTTCTCTCTTGGGGAGCTCTGCAGGGAACCGCACGAATCGACGGTTTTTTCGGGCAAGGCGTAGGTGGAGGAGTAGAGACCATTTATAACCCTAAAAACGCTCCTACTCAATTTTACACCCGAAACTACTATGCCAATGACATTGCCATTGACGACCCCCGCAGACGAAATCGGTACCGATTCCAAGGAACCTATTATGACTGCATTCTTGGAACCACGATTGACGGAATCTATGACTTTGTCAGCGACGGGCAGATGGCAGCCGATTATCAAATAAGGGATTTTGACTTAAACACGGCCGGCCGCACACAGGTAGCCCTCCGCCATCAAAAACCGAGTTGGATCGCCAATCTATTTGTCCGTCCCCGAGTCAATAACTTTCAATCGGTCAACCAGGAACTCCCCTCCTTCCAACTCAACTGGCACCCTCATGAAATCCCAGGTACCGGGATTGTTTTCGAAAATTGCTTCAAAGCAAGCTACCTCAACTTTGTCTTTAGCGACGATATAGTCATCAATCCCACCAATGTTAATGCAGGCAGACCCAACGATTTTAATGCAGGCAGGCTTTCCATAGAGCCGTACCTCTACCGCCCCTTTCGCTTTCCTTACTTCACCTTGACCCCCCAAGCCGGTTTTATTGGAATAGCTTATAGCCAAACCAACCACGGGGAGTGGGCAGGGCAAGCAGTGGGTGATTTCTCCGTCAACTTGGAAACCTCCCTGAGCAAATGCACACCTACATGGAAACACGTTATAGAACCCTATATACATCCCCACTACTTAACGCACCCCACTTTAGGAGTAGACGATCCGTACATTTTCACCATCAACGATGCTTATAATCAGCTCATTCTCGTTCGATTTGGATCTCGTCACAGCTTCTTTACTAAAACCCTTCCTTTTGTCAAACGCTTTCTCTGGATGGATGTATGGGCCAATGCCTTTTTCGACATACGCACTTTCGGCCGAACTATCCCTAAAGGGTATCTAAATTTAGAGTGGCAGCCTTTTTCACGCATGTTAGGCTCCGTATTTGGAGGGTGGAATTTCGAAGAGAAACAACTCGATTTTTACAACATTCGTCTCGACTGGACCTGGAACGAACACTTTGCTTTCAGCATCGAATACCGGCACAGAGGCCGCTTCGATTGGCGAAAGGCCGATTTCTACAACTTTATTTTAGAATCTGCCCGTACGATACCCGAACTTCTCGATTCCCCTCTTTCAGATCGTCGAGAGACGCTCCTTTTTACCACCTTTATCCGCCCAACCCCCGACTGGACAGCGAAATTTGACCTTCGCTATGGCTGGAACCGTTTCAAACAACAAGCTAGAGGGAAAAAATATCTTGAATACCTTGTCGAGCTTACCACCCTCATTTTTGAGCATTGGCGCTTTACCGCCATTTACGAGAAAAAAGAAGCAGACAACCGCTACTCCGTTTCTCTCAAACTAGACCCGGGTCCCCCACCCAAACGAAAAGCATGTGGTTATATTTAGAGCAGAATTTTGCTCTAATCAGGCCAACACTGTTCGTAGGAGAAATCAAATTCATCAGTAAAACCAAACCTCTCTTTTGCCAAACAGAAACGCTCTCCCTTGATGGCGTTTTTGTCGATTCTTTCCATTTCCTCCTCTGAAAGGATAAACCCGGAAATATCACTATTTTCTTCAATATGAAGCTTGGTTTTACTGCTGGGCAACGGAACACATTCGTGTTGAATGATCCACTTAAGAGCCACTTGGCAAGCCGTTTTTTTATATTTTTTTCCAGTTTCCTCGAGCATTTGGTTGGCTTGCGCTCGACCCAAATCAAGAGGTCTCCAAGCCTGGAGAGTCATTGCATGCTTTGAGCAATATTCGAGAAGACCAAAGTCACAAAAATTAGGATGCATCTCTACTTGGACCCACGTGATAGGAATTTTAAATTCCAACGCTCTTTTTAAGTGATTCACAGTCACATTGCTCAACCCGATGTGGCGGATTTTACCTTCCTTCCTAAGCTGCTCCATAGCGTTCAGAGTAGGACCAATTGGGATTTTGCTGTTCGGCCAATGCAAAAGGTAGGCATCAAGGTAATCTATCTCTAGTTGCTCCAGCGTTTGATCCAGATCTTTACGTAAGTTTTCTGGCAAATGCCTATCAGGCCATACCTTTGAGATGAGATAGAAATGACTACGATCTTGCCCTTTGAGAGCTCGGGCAATCGCTCTGAAGTTTTCATAAAGGGTGGCAGTATCGATGATACGATACCCGGCATTAATGGCTTCTTTTACAGCCTGTGTACAGGCTTCATTTTTCAATCGAAAAGTTCCGAATCCAACAGCCGGGTATTGAACCCCGTTGATATGACATGTCCCGTTCTTTGGGTCAATAACAACGGGTGAACCCATAGCTACCGACTCGCAAAAGTGATTTTACCTTCATGCATTTTCAAGAGCACCTCGCTATGATTCGTAATGGTTTCCTCAAGCAAAGCGCGAGATAGAGGGTTGACCACTTCATGTTGAATCAATCGTTTAAGAGGGCGAGCTCCAAAGGCCGGATCATACCCCTCTTTGGCCAGATGATGGGTAGTCTCCTCATCCCAATGAAGAGCTATGTGCTTTTCTTGCATACGCTCAGCCACCCTATTCATCTGCAAAGTGACGATTTGAGCGAGCTGTTCCTCTCTCAATGGTAAAAAGGGAAGGATCTCATCGAGGCGATTGAGAAATTCGGGGCGAAAATGCGCTTTGAGAATCGGCTCGACAGTGGCTAAAACGGCCTCTTTGGTAAGCTCTTTCTCCTCTTGAACTTTATTCATC
>JBAPRV010000205.1:0-16699 GCA_049281295.1 Chlamydiales bacterium | reverse complement strand
ATAGATGAGGCCCAACTAAAAGCGAATCAAATTATTCAAGACGCAGAAACAAAAGCCGAGGCCTCTTTAAAGGAGGCATCTAATAGAAGAGAGAGGGAAGAGAAGCTCTTTAAAAGCTCTTTAGAAGCAGCCTGTCGGCAAGGGATAATGGCTCTAAGGCAAGACATAGAAAACCATCTTTTCAATAAAGAACTGGGTAAGTGGATAAAAAAAGAGACAGCCGACCCAAATATTGGAGCAAAATTAATTACAGCGCTTGTTCAGGCTATAGAGAAGGAGGGGATAGACGCTGATTTTTCTGCCTTGATTCCCACTACTATTTCTGCTGAGCAAGTCAACGCCTTACTTTTGAAAGAGATTGTGCAGAAACTGAGAGAACGATCTGTGATAGTGGGGGAGTTTGTGGGAGGTGTACAACTTAAATTACACGACCAAAACCTAACGCTGGATATAAGTGATGAAGCGCTGAGAGAGCTTATTGGGCCCTTCATCAGCGATCGTTTTCGAGAACTTGTTTTCCAGGTATAAGACAGACCTATTTAGGTTAAAATATATCCATTTTCCGGTCTTTCTATGAAAGAATACTATTTTCTTGCAAGTTTGCTTCCTTCTTTGGAGATTGGACATGTCCCTTCTCTTGGATTTAAAGAGCTAAAAACTCTGCTGGAAGCCAATTTGAATGATCAAGATAAGATACGAACGCGAAGGTTTTTAAGATTAATAGATTTAGAAAATTTACGTGCCTATTGGGCTCAAGAACCTTTCGATCCGCGAGGAAATGTAGGTCTAGAGGCTATGGAGCAAGCTTTAGCAACTGCACAGTGGCCGGTAGGAGAAGAGTTTGCCCCTTTTTTACAAGACTATTTAGACAAATACACATCCAATGAAGAGAGGTTGAAGTATTTCCCTTTTTTGATGAGCACCTTTTTTCAGCGTATCAGTGAAGAAGAGCATGGATTTTTAAAAGACTACTTCGCATTTCAAAGAGAGATGCGGTTGGTGATGGTGGGATTTAGAGCAAAAAGATTGGGAAAAAACTTGGATGTAGAGCTTCAATATGAGGATGCGACCGATCCTGTTGTAGCTCAGATTTTAGCTCAAAAAGATGCCAAAGTGTATGAACCGCCTTTTGAATATAAAGAGTTGAAGCCGATTTTCGAGGAATTTATAGACTCCCCTATAGATCTCTATAAAACCGTTTATGAGTATCAGTTCAATCACATTATTGAGCTTTGGGGAGGGGAGCTTTTTACGATCGATCGAATTCTAACGTACATGGCTCGTCTAATTTTGGTTGAACGATGGCTCGAGTTAGATATGCAGAAAGGTATTGCTGTTTTAGATGAAATTGAAAGGAATATAGGATGATTGAGAGAGCCGATTCTACTGCTACAGGACTTGTGGTAAAGGCTTTTGGAAACTTATTGCAAGTTAAATTTAAGGGAAATGTCCGTCAAGGAGAGGTTGCTTTTATGGAGGTGGGTCAGACGCATCTCAAAGGGGAAGTAATTGAAATTGCAGGAGATGAGGTAAAGATTCAGGTCTATGAGGACACTAGAGGTGTTCAGCTCAATACACCGGTGCACTTTACAAGTAATCTTCTTGAAGCAGAACTTGGCCCGGGGCTTTTAACATCGATTTTCGATGGACTGCAAAATCGTCTTGAGGTGATTGCCGAAACATCGGGCTATTTCCTTCCGCGCGGAGTCTACGTCCCGCCTATTGATCGGAAGAAAGAGTGGCAATACTCTCCTGTTGCTAAAGTAGGGGAAGTTGTTGAGAGAGGAGATGTTCTTGGGACAACAATGGAGGGGCGTTTTACACATCAAATCATGGTTCCGTTTTCGCAATTTGGAAAAGTGACCCTTACCTGGACTATTCCACCGGGAAAATATAATGTGGACACAGTCATTGCCCGCGGTAAAAATGAAGCGGGTCAGGAGCTCTCTTTTACCATGGTTCAGAAATGGCCGATAAAAATGGGGCTTATGCGGGGAGAGAAGGTCAAACCCTCCCGAATGATGGACACTGGCATGCGCATTTTAGACACCCAGGTGCCTATTTTGAAAGGAGGCACTTTTTGCACCCCTGGTCCTTTTGGAGCAGGTAAAACAGTATTGCAACACCATCTTTCAAAATACTCCTCTGTCGACATCGTTGTTTTGTGTGCCTGTGGGGAGCGGGCAGGGGAAGTGGTCGAGATTTTGCGCGAGTTTCCCCACTTAATCGATCCTCATACAGATGAGCCGCTTATTGGGCGGACCTGTATTATTTGCAACACCTCGTCCATGCCCGTCGCTGCACGGGAATCATCGATTTACATGGGAATTACTATAGCTGAATACTACCGTCAAATGGGTTTGGATGTGCTCCTGCTCGCCGATTCGACCTCCCGTTGGGCACAGGCTTTACGAGAAATGTCGGGGCGGTTGGAGGAGATCCCGGGAGAAGAGGCTTTCCCCGCTTATCTTGCCTCCAGAATTGCTGCATTTTATGAGAGGGGGGGCGTCGTCTCTTTGAAAAGCGGAAAAGAAGGATCGATCACAATCTGTGGAGCGGTCTCCCCTGCCGGAGGAAGCTTCGAAGAGCCGGTCACACAAGCTACCTTAGCAGTGGTTGGGGCTTTTTGCGGCCTTTCGAAAGCTCGTTCGGATGCCCGTCGTTATCCATCCGTGGACCCGCTTATCTCCTGGTCAAAATATGTGGATGACGTAACAAAGCAGTTAGAAGAAACTGTAGAGGGCTGGGGAAAAATGGTAAAACGGGCTGCGCACCTGCTAAAAGTGGGAGATGAGATTGGAAAACGGATGGAAGTGGTAGGAGAAGAAGGGGTGGCCTTAGGCGACATGATTGTCTATCTGAAAGCTGAGCTGTTTGACTTTAGTTATCTGCAACAAAACGCATTTGATAAAGTGGACGCATATTGCCCTTTAGAGCGGCAAATTCCGTTATTTCAACTGATCAATTTCATCTTTGAAACCTCTTTTGATTTTCCAGGCCACGACAAGGCGCGCGAGTTTTTTCTCAATTTGCAAGGTAAAATTAAAACAATGAACTCCCTTGTTTTTGAGACGGATGAATATAAAAAAGCTTTCTCTGAAATCCAAGATATGGTTGGGGGAGCCAGAAAGTTATGACTCTATCCGCCACTTACATGAAAAACATTTTAAGGGCAGGCTCATGAAAAAGATACACGATAGAATCAATGATATGCGCGGTAACTTGATTACAGTTACCTCTGAGGGAGTCTCTCTGGGTGAACTGGCTCGAATTGACAAAAGAAGCGGGGAGTCGACCTATGCTTCTGTTTTGCGCTTTGAGGGGAATCAAGTCACTTTGCAAGTTTTTGGAGGAACTCGGGGAATTGCTACTCAAGATAAAGTGACTTTTCTAAAAAAGGAGATGGAAGCAACGTATGGAACGGCCCTTTTGGGACGGCGCTTAAGCGGAACGGGCATTCCCATCGATGGAGGGCCTGAGATTTACGGGGAAAAAGTCCCTATTGGCCAAACCTCGTTTAATCCGGTGCGGCGCATCATACCCCGTCAGATGGTCCGTACGAATATCCCCATGATAGATGTATTCAACTGTCTTGTGAAATCGCAAAAAATTCCGATTTTTTCGGTTGCTGGCGAACCTTATGACGCACTTCTGATGCGCATTGCCAATCAAACGGATGCCGATGTAGTCATCATTGGAGGAATGGGACTTACTTTTTCTGCTTACCAGGCCTTTATTGATAATGCCGAGCAATCGGGATCGAGCGAAAAAACCGTGATGTTTGTTCACCAGGCTATCGATCCTGCAGTAGAGTGTATGTTAGTGCCGGATATGGCCTTGGCTTGCGCCGAAAAATTTGCCGTCGAAGGGAAAGATGTTCTTGTTCTTTTGACAGATATGACGGCTTTTGCCGATGCGGGAAAAGAGATTTCCATTACTATGGACCAAATCCCCTCCAATCGAGGGTACCCCGGCTCGCTCTACTCGGATCTGGCCGCTCGTTACGAAAAAGCCGTGGATATCGAAGGGAGCGGCTCTATTACGATCATAAGCGTGACCACCATGCCGGGAGATGACGTCACCCATCCTATTCCCGATAATACAGGCTATATCACTGAAGGGCAGTTTTATCTCCACGGAGGAGCGATTGATCCCTTCGGATCTCTCTCCCGTCTAAAACAACAGGTGATAGGAAAAGTGACCCGTGAAGATCATGGAGATATTGCCAATACCTTGATTCGTCTTTATGCAGATTCTAAGAAAGCTAGAGAGAGGCAGTCAATGGGCTTTAGACTCTCTCGATGGGATAAGAAACTTCTCAGCTACTCAGAACAGTTTGAAACAAACATGATGAATCTCGATGTTAACATTCCGCTTGAGGAGGCCCTACAGAGAGGCTGGCATATTTTAGCGGATTGTTTTCAACGTCATGAAGTGGGAATCAAACAGAGCTTGATTGAAAAATATTGGCCGGGCTGAGAGGTTAAGGTGGCAGAAATAAAGCTGACTAAAAACGAACTTCGTTTTCAGCAAGTACGTCTAAACCAGTTGAATAGGTATTTGCCTACGCTTCAACTTAAAAAGGCGATGCTACAGTCGGAAGTGAATGAAGTGCGCTTAGAAATCTTGAGACTAGAAGAGGCCTTTGAAGAGACGCGTCTTATTGTTTCTCAAAGCAGTGGCCTTTTGAGCGAGCACATTGGATTGAAGTTCTCGGATGCGGCCAAAGTGGAGCGCATTGAAAAAAGGTATGAAAACATTGCAGGGGTAGACATTCCTTTTTTTGAAGGGATTTCCTTTGTACCTTTTGATTACCCTCTTTTTACCACACCTGCCTGGTTAGATGCTCTTATTGAGCACCTTCGAGATATGATGACGGCGCGGGCAAAAGTAGGTGTAGCTGAGGAGAAAAAAGCCGCTTTAGAAAAAGAGTTGAGGGAAGTTTCGATCAGAGTCAATCTTTTTGAGAAGAATTTAATTCCCAGAGCTACCCGCAATATTAAACGAATTAAGGTGTTCTTGGGGGATCAAGAGTTGGCAGCTGTCGGCCAGGCTAAGGTAGCTAAATTGAAAATTGAGCAAAAAAAAGAACTAAAAGAGATATGAGAGTTGATGTCATAAAATATCTCATTATGGGAGCTTCTAAAGACAGGGATGCTTTCTTCAACAAAGTCCAACAATTGGGGATTGTTGAATTCATTGCTACAAGTTCTCCCTCTTTGGAAACACCTGCTGAAATTCAAAATTTCATTGATGCACTTCGCGTATTGCGTCATATGGTGCCCGTTAAAGGGGTGCCTACAGACGACTACAGATCTGCCAATGTTTTAGCTCGCCATATCGTAGAGCGGAATAACGAGTTGGAGCAACTCTATGAGCAGAGTCGAGTGCTTGAAAAAGAGATTGCCAGAGTTCAAGTGTTTGGAGATTTTTCACCCCTTGTCATGCAGAAAATCGAAAAAGAGAGTGGACGCGTCTTCCAATTCTTTTTTTGTAAAAAGGGGACCGAGAAAGAGTCGCCGAAGCGAGAGGAGGTGATCTTTGTCGGCTCAGAGTATGGTTTGGATTATTTTATAGCCATTAACAAAAAGAAAAGAAGTTACCATGATCTGATAGAAATCGTTATAGAGAAACCTTTGGGAGAGCTTAACGAAGAGTTGGCTGAAGTTAATCGCGAGATAGACATTTTTGAAACAGAGTTGTCCACATTAGCTCATTATAAGAAAGCACTCAAACAAGGACTTATAAATATACTCAATCAGTATCACTTAGAAGAGTCCAAAGATCGGGCTCAATCCCTTATTGATAACCAAGCCTTTGCAGTAGAAGGTTGGGTAGCTAAAAATAAAATACCGCTTCTTTTGAAATTGGCCGAGGAGTTGAACATCTATGTAGAGCCCATTCAAGTGGAAAAAAAAGATCGTGTCCCAACCTATCTTGAAAATAGAGGGATGCCTCGTTTAGGAGAGGACCTTATTGGGATTTATGACACACCTTCTTGCAGCGATCGAGATCCCTCGCCTTGGGTATTTTTTGCCTTTGCCCTGTTCTTTTCCATGATTGTAGGAGATGCAGGCTATGGGCTTATCTTGTTGGGTATTTCACTTTTTCTGCTTTATAAATTTGGCAAAAAAAGAGGTTTGGGGAGACGGGTCATTTTGCTCAGCACCTATCTTTCGGTGGGTGTTATCATTTGGGGGATATTATCGGCCTCATTTTTTGGCATTGAGTTTGCCCCCGATAGCCCATTTCGTAAAGCCTCTTTGATAGATTGGATGGTTGACCAAAAAGCGGAGTATTTCCTTGAGAAAAAACCCCCTTCTTATGCCGAACTGATCAAAGATTACCCCCAGCTCAAAGAAGCGGCTACACCCGAGAAATTATTAACCACCGTGACTCAGGATCAAATAGGAAAAAGCAAATATGTTGTCTTTGGAAATTTCGCGGATAATGTCTTAATTGAACTTGCGATTTTTATTGGCACCCTCCATATCATGCTCTCTTTTTTACGCTATCTCGATCGGAATTGGGCAGGACTTGGCTGGATTATCTTCATGGCTGGAGCTTACCTCTATTTCCCTTCTATTTTAGGAGCCGTTTCACTTATCCACTACATTTTCCACGTGCCTTACGAGCAGGGGGCTTTTATTGGGAAATATATTCTTTTTTCGGGGCTTGGGCTGGTAGTTATTCTAGCCATTATTCAAAAAAGGCTGCGCGGGATAGGGGAAATTTTAGGAATTATCGGCGTCTTTGCCGATGTGATGTCTTATTTACGTATCTACGCTCTCTCTCTTGCAGGGGCGATTATGGCTACCACCTTTGACGTCTTGGGCACTTCAGTCGCTCTTTATATAGGAATATTTATCATTTTGGCAGGTCACCTCATTAACTTTGTGATTGCCTTAATGAGCGGGATCATACATGGCCTTCGTCTTAATTTTATCGAATGGTATCATTACAGCTTTGAAGGAGGCGGGAAAAAATTTAATCCACTATCATTGTTTAAAATAGAATAACGGAGATAAACACATGGACTTTAACGTTGTTGGGCCGGCTATTGTCTTAGGGCTGGCTATGATTGGCAGTTCTTTTGGTTGCGGTATTGCCGGAATGGCCTCCCATGCTGTCATGGCACGGATCGACGAGGGGCACGGAAAGATGATCGGGATGTCTGCGATGCCCTCTTCACAAGCGATTTATGGCTTCATTCTTATGCTTTTGATGAATGGTTCCATTACCGCCGGCTCTCTTTCACCTTTAGGGGGAATAGGCATTGGGACAAGCGTTGGGCTGGCTCTTCTTTTCTCTTCAATCATGCAGGGTAAATGTTGTGCCACGGGGATTCAAGCTTCAGCAAAGCAGCCGGCTGTTTACGGGAAGTGCTATGCAGCTATTGGGATTGTAGAATCTTTTTCACTATTTGCTTTTGTTTTTGCGCTACTTCTGCTTTAGCCTACTTTTTTTAGCAAGCTGCCAGCGTCCTACCTTAAGCTGTCGCACGGAGTATCTTTATCCCACCTTCCTGGCTAGCGAGCAGATCGATACTCCCGATCCCTATCGGCTTTGCTACTACGGGCAACAGATCGTGGTGAGGTGGAGTTTGCCTGCTTGCGCCTCGATTGAATACCCTCTGCTGCTTGTGGTGGAGGTGCGCTATGGGACGCGAGAGATTGAATCGTTTACTCATCGTGTGGAGGGTCGAAAAGGATTTTGGACCTTCCGCCTGGTTAATAAAGATTACTGGTGCCGGGAGGGGATAGTAGCCTATAAGGTAAATCTCTGTCAGGATGGGGAAAGCATCGACCAGTGGACGCACCATCTCTGGAGCGAGATTCTTGAAATCTCTCAAAGAAGCTAGCGTTATTGAAACATAGCCAGTTTTTCTTGGATGCTTTGAAGGTCTTTTTCAATTTGGGATAGGGCTAGCCGTTGCTTTTCTACCAACTCCGGTTTGGCTTTGCTAAGAAAGTCGGCATTGGAAAGAAGCGTCTGAATTCTCTCTCGGTTTTGAAGGTTTTTTTCTCTCTCTTTTTCAAGGCGTTCTTTCTCTTTTTCAACTAGATTTTTAGGAAGAGGGATCATGATTTTTAGGTCCCCAACAAATCCTGTGGCTGAAAATTTTAAGGAAGGAATCTCTGGTGTAAGCTCCAAGCGATCGATTTTTACCAAAGCTAAAATCATTTTTAAGTTCTCTTGAACCTGCGGTGATTTTCCAATGAGATAGACGTCGGTGGCTGTGTTAGAGGGGATGTTCATTTCACCGCGAATGTTTCGGATGGTATAGACAATCTTTTCAATCTGTTGAAAGCTCTCTTCGGCTTCCGGATCAGGCTCTTCGATGGGAGTGGGAAAAGGGGCCACGATACAGGCCGGCGCTAACAAAGCCTGAACGGCTGCTGTCGTATAAGGATCGCTTTTTTGAGACTTCACTTCAGGGAATTGCTTTTTCAGAAGCTGAAAAAGCTCTTCGGTAATGAAGGGGGCCATGGGATGCAGCAATCGAACTATGTTGCAAAGAATAATTGTGAGAATTTTTTGCTTATTGGTCCGTTCCTCGCGAGAGCCCGCCTTCCCGAACAAAACAGGCTTGGTGATCTCTACATAATAGGCGCAAAACTCTTTCCAAAAAAAATCATAAGCAGTGAGCGCAGCCTGGTCAAAAGCGTAGTTTTCAAGATAAGTATTAATGGAGCGATTGACCCGATTGAGGGCAGATAAAATCCAACGATCTTCCAGAGCAAAAAGGGAAGAATTTAATCCTTGGGTGAGTTCACTGGAACTGAGATCTGTAAGATTCATGAAAACAAAACGGGCTCCATTCCAGATTTTGTTGGTAAAGTTTTTATACTCTTCAAACCTACGGCGATCTAAGTCAATTTGAGGAGTTAGGTTGGCACAAGAGCAAAGGGCCATTCTTAAGGCATCGGTTCCATATTCCTCGATCATCTCAAGCGGGTCTATGACATTTCCTTTGGACTTTGAGAGCTTTTCCCATTTGGAATGAACGTTGGAGGGGAGAGGGGTTCCAAGGTCGTACTCTTTTTTCTCATCACCTGTAATATAATGAATTCCCCCCTTTTTATGGGTGTGCCAGTACGATTTGCCAAAGATCAATCCATGGAGAAAGGTTTCAGGGAAAGGGACTTGGCCCAGTGCATATTCTCCCATAAAAATCATGCGGGCTACCCAAAAGAAAATGATATCGTGCCCTGTAATCAATACGTTGGTGGGATAAAATTTTTGCAGATCTTCCGTGTTGTCGGGCCATCCGAGAGTGCTGAAAGGCCAGAGTGCCGAAGAGAACCAGGTGTCGAGCACATCAGGGTCTTGCTCCCACCTGTCCGGCTCTTTTATGACCTCTTCTGGAGGCGTCGGGCCATCATGGCAGATCATTTTTTCAGGATCGTCTTTACGAAACCAAACGGGAATGCGGTGTCCCCACCAGAGCTGGCGGCTGATACACCAATCTTGTAAATTATTAACCCAGTGAAAGTAGGTGCTTTCCCATGTTTTAGGGACTATTTTTACTTTTCCTTCCTGAACGGCGCCTTTGAGTTTTTCGATAAAAGGAGTCATTTTGACAAACCATTGCTTGGAGAGGTAGGGCTCAATGACACTTTTGGATCGGTAGGATATCCCTACACGGAGGGTGTGGCGCTGCACTTTTTCGAGAAGCCCCATCGCTTCCATCTCCTCAACCACAGCTGTACGCGCCTCCTCTCGGCTTAAGCCCCGGAAGGGCCCTCCATTCTCATTGATCTGTCCATTGGGGGTCATAATGTTTATAAATTCAAGGCCGTGATCGATCCCAATTCGATAGTCATTAGGATCATGCGCAGGGGTGATTTTAACCATCCCAGTTCCGAACTCAGGATCAACATGGTGGTCGGCAATAATGGGAATCTCTCGATCGAGAATAGGCAAGCGAACCTTTTTTCCCACCAAAGAGCGATAACGGGGATCTTTGGGAGAAACGGCAATAGCTGTATCTCCAAGCATGGTTTCAGGGCGGGTGGTAGCTATCTGAACAGAGCCGCTGCTGTCCGCTAAAGGGTATTTGAAATACCATAGAAAGGATTCTCTCTCTTCGTATTCCACTTCATCGTCAGCTAGCGCTGTTTGGGTAACAGGATCCCAATTAACCAGATAGTTTCCTTGGTAGATCAAACCTTCGTTAAACATTTTTTTAAATAGAGTACGCACGGCTCTGTTACAAGCATCGCTCATGGTAAATTGAAGCCGTGACCAATCACACGAGCACCCCAAAGCTTTTAGTTGATTGAGAATGGTCTTTTCGCTTTTCTCTTTCCATTGCCACACAATTTTTAGAAAATCATCTCGTGTATAGTCGTCTCGCCGTTTTCCCTCCGTTGCCATCAAATGTCTTTCGACCACAGTTTGAGTCGCGATCCCGGCATGATCAGTGCCTGGAATCCAAAGGGTTTGAAATCCGCTCATCCGTTTCCATCGAATCAGAATATCTTGCAAGGTGCTGACCAGTGCATGCCCCATATGCAGCACCCCTGTGACATTGGGCGGCGGCATGACAATGCAGTAGGGAGGTTTGTTGGAATCTAATTTTGGTTTAAAAAAATGGTTCTCTTCCCAAAACCTATACCATTTGGTATCGGTGGTTTTGGGGTTGTAGGTTTTAGGGAGTTCAATCTTTTCCATTGTGTTTGCGCGATTATATAATCGAATCGATTATACTCAAGACATTAGGTTTTGGTCAAAGAAGAGTGCTGTGACCAAAAGACCATCCACAGGGTTTCTTGTGTAATCATTTTTCTAATTTTACTCAGGGACATAAATATACTCTTTTTTCTCCAGGTGTTTGTAATACGCTTCCAGATCCCTGTTTCCGGTGCAGTGGTAATATAAAGCGAGCTGTTGGTAGAGCTGCCGCCTTTCCCACATAAAAGAGGTGCTGTACCACGCAGGGGATTCGGTTATTTTGTTAGTAAGCTCATGTCCTAAAAGAGCCCATGAGCGGGGAAACGAGGTGTCGATAACCCCCGCAAAATGGATCGTTGATATCTCCTCTCCTTCTGCAACATATAACCAGCACCCAAAAAGAGGGTGTAAGAGGGTGGTCTCTTGGTTTAAAAGTTCAAGGGGATAGCGATCAAAGATTCTTTCAGCCTCATTCCATTGTTTTTCTTTAAGAAAGGCCCAAATATGCAGAGCGTCTAACTGAATTCGATCTTCACGCGACAAAGGGAAATGCTCGATGCGTTTGACAGCGTCATGCACAAAAGCTTCTTGATCGGTTCGAATCGCGTATTGAAGGAGATAGTTCAGGGTGCGAAATTCTCGTGTTCCTATGTCGGATTGAATCCGAGTAAAATAGATGTCCATTCCCTCTCTAAGGGAATTTTGATGAGCAAGATAGATAGGCTCTAGAAGAGACATAACCTCTTTGAGCTCTATCCCTTCTTCGTAACAGAGAGAAGGTTTTAAGGTAGCGGCATCTGCCAGAAGTTTTTGGGCTAGCCCGTAGGAACCCAGCTCGAACAAAGAGAAGAGCAAATCCCCCAATGAGGGAATGGGATAGGGTTTTAGCTCTTGCAGCTGTTGATAGAGCTCTCTTAAAATGTAGGGAGCTCCCAGCCAAAAAGCAAGAGCGGTGGCAAAGTGCATTTCACTGAGTTTTTCTTTCCCCAAAAGAGAGGGTTCGATGGCATTTTCAAAAAATACAAGCCCTTCCCAGTGTGTAATGAGCTGTTTAAAAAGTCGTTTTGAGTCTTCTCTTTCAACAGCATGAGGAAGAAGCCGAAGGACAATTAAAATCAACTGATAGGCTGAATGACGGTCCGTTTGGGCGGCCTCGTGCATCCGATAGATAATCTGCTCTCGAATGGCGCTGACAAGAGGGTGCTTGAAATAACGCCTAAGCCCTAACTCTAAGCATTTTATTTCTTCAGAGTAGTCTCTAAGAGATTGATAAACAAGGGCTTTTCCAAGATATTCGAGGGGTGCGCCCGGCGTGTTGTGCAACTTTGAGAACTCTTCAAGAGCTAAGGTGTAAAATTTTTCAGTCCGTTTTTCGCTTCTAACGGCTCGTGCTTGTTCCAAGAGGGTTATCCCTGCTCGAAACATGGCCTCTCGCCCCTCTGCGTGTCCGGGGAAAGAGTATCCGATTCTACGATATTCGGCTAAAGCCAGTTTGTAGCTTTTGCTGGCTAAAAAAGCATCGGGAACAGAGAGGCAGCTCACTTGCAGATTTTGACTTCCCATTGAAATCACTATTTCATCCATATTAAAATCTGCATCACGAGCCAATACACCCACATGAGTTCCAAATAAAGGGAGATAGCTTAGATAGGTAAGGTGGTGTTGATTATCAAGTGTAAAATGGATGTTGTTGTCGGCCTTTTCGATGACAATGCTATGCCAGGTGTTCCGTTTTAAGAAGAGGCCGGGTAAATGCATCACCTCAACGGTGTTTCGAAAAAGCTGCAAGGAGGGAGTCTCTTCAGAACCGAGCCATAAGCAGTAGCCATCAAAAGGATTTTCTCTCTCTCCTCCCTCAGGACCGCTCAAGAGAAATCCAATCCCATTGCCTGTATTTCCTATAAAAACGCGAGTTTCCAGGCGGGTATTTTGGGAAAAAGCGGTTCGTGAAATCATGATGCTTACCCAGTCTGCCGCCTCTGTGGTGCGCGTGATGGCGATATGCTTTGAAATCAAGACATTCTCTTGAAATTCCCAATGTTTTTTTTGCTGAATATTCAGCCTGGCGCTTTCAAACCAGACAGATCGTCCTTCCAGATGGCTCATTAAATCATCTATCAGTTTATCCAGCGTTTGGTAACGCTCTTTTGGGTCGGGATTTAAACAAGTTTTAACCAGCCTGGACAAACTTGGAGGAACATCGCGATAGGGGGCTATCTCCTCGGGATCGGGAAGTTTTTCATGACGATAGGTTTTTCGAAACTCTTTGATAGAGGGGCGATTGAATGGGAGGCGAAGGGTTAATATCTGATAGAGAATAACGCCAAGAGCATAAATGTCTGTTTGAATTGAAGCGGGTGCTCCTAAGGCTCGTTCTGGAGCCATATAAGCCACTGTTCCTACCAGTCTGCCGGGATGAGTTAATTCTGCACCATTTTCTTCCGGATTTTCATCAAACTCTTGAGCCGGTTCTGAGATCACCTGAGCGAGGCCCCAGTCATACACCACCGCTTCCCCAAATTTTCCTACTAAAACATTTTCCGGTTTCAGATCACGATGGATAATTTCTTTTGAGTGGGCATAGGCAATGGTCTGGCAGATGCTTTTAAAAATCGGCAGCAAGGTCGCAATGGTTTCCTTTTCTTGAGCATGGGCTGAGCGCAAAATTTGTTTCAGGGTATTTCCCTCAACATAGGGCATGGTATAATAGAGCTCTTCAGGGGTTTGGTGGATGGAATAGATAGAGATAATCCCCGGGTGAGTTAATTGTGCGGTGATTTTGGCTTCTCTGAGAAAACGATTTTGAAGCGCTTTGCGCTGTTTTAAATCAGACCTTATCCGTTTGATAGCGACCTGCCTTTCGCAAGTGGGGTCATAAGCAAGGAGCACTTCTCCCATACCCCCTTCGCCAATCGTTTTTAAAATCTCATACTTGCCAATTTTTTCTCTCACTCACTCCTCCCCAGATATTTTTTCCCACAGTTGAAAGCAATGAGGGAAATGTCTATTTTTGTGAGCGCAATCATATTTTTTTTGTCTTTGGATAATCTACACATAGCTTCTTGGGCAACTTTAATCAAGCTGTCGTCCTAAAAGACGTGAATAATAAGTGAGGAGATAATGATATGCAAATTAAAGCGGCAGGTATTGGAGCTTTCGGGAATATGCACCGTTTCTTTGGAAAGTTTCTTCCCAAAGATGGCCCTATTCAATACCTGCATCTTTTCGACACCGAGAAGCAAACCCCGGAGACACTCGCCGCTCGTACCTATTGGGAAAAACATGGGGCCAAGTTCATACCAAAAGGAGATTATAAAGCTTTAACCTCTAAAGTAAACCTTGTGACGATCTGTGTAGGAAAACATCAGGAGGCGCTTGAAATTTATCCCGCTCTTATTGAGGCTTGGAAACCTCCTTCCGGGTTTCTCCCCACCGTGATTGATTTTTCTACCTATAGCGTGAAAGGGGCAGTGGCCATCCACAGCTTTTGTCAAAATCATCAAGTGAGGTGGGTTAATGTGCCGTTAACAGGAGGGCCTGTAGGAGCTGAAGAGGGGACTATGGTGATGATGTATGGAGGACCAAAACAGCTTTATCAGACCTTATTGCCTATTTTATTCGAAAAGGTCGGCACTCCCTTTTTTGCCGGGGAAGAGGTGAGCTCGGGAACTCAAGTGAAAATCATGAATCAATGCATCGTTTTTGGCCAACTCGAAGGGTTTGCCAGGGCTCTTGCAATGGACGCCTTTGCTTTTAGAGAAAATAGCTTCGGAGATTCTCAACAGATTGAGCTGTTTGAGAGGCTCAACCAGGGAGCAGGGGGAGGCAATCAATGGAGTCGGGTATTTTACCGCGCTTTGAAGCGGGACCATTGGACAAAGACAGGCTTTATGAATGCTCATGCAGCCGTAGACGCCATCTATGCAGCCGATTTTGCCATAGATTGTAAATTGTCCAGATTTGCAGTGGTATGTCCTCTTCTGACTACAGCATCCACTTTAGGATTTGCCATGAAGCAGTTCGGCATGGATTCGATTACCCCAACTCTTGCAAAAGCCTTATTATCAAAATATCAAAATGAGTTGGATGTCTACCTGGATGCCATTGGCTATTTTGCCGAGCCGAACATGAAGCGGGCCTTGGACCTTGTTATTGAATCATTGCCCGAACCGGTAGCCCGCTCGGTAGTGATCCGTTTAAGCTTTTATATAGCAGAATAAGTTCAAAATTTTACAAATCAATCCGGATTTTTTGGTGGGAAAGATTGCGCTCAATCTCGCTGACTTACATAAGTCAGCATCGATTTCCGCGCTTCCTTTCTCGCTAAAATCTCTCGTCCGATTTGTAAACTTTTGAAGTTATTCTGCTATAGTTAATTCAGTTGAGAATTTCACAAATTCCGCTATAGGGGTTTTTCTTGCTTAACTTTGGTAAAAAAGATCCCTGTTTCAGCCACGACCACGTTTGCAAGGGCAAGGATCCCGATAAGATTGGGAAGAGCCATAAATGCGTTAAAAATGTCAGCTAAAGTCCAAACCATCTCCAGAGGGATAAACACACCTAACAAGACGGCGATTGAAAAAAGGAATCGGTAGGAAAAAATAGCCTTCGTTCCGAATAAATATTCACAACATTTTTCTCCGTAGTAAGCCCACCCTATAATTGTTGAAAACCCAAATAAGACGCTGCCAAAAACCACAATATATCCCCCGTAAGGTAGAGCGGCATCAAAAGCGGCAATAGTCAGAGGAGCTCCTGTGAGCAAAGAGCCATCAAGAGTGACTCTGCCCAGCACATGGGTCACCGCGATAGCGAGTGCAGTAAAACTGCATACAATGGTTGATAAAAAAGCTCCGGTCATTGAAATCAGCGCTTGTCTAGCCGGAAAATCGGTTTTAGCTGCAGCCGCCGCAATAGGGGAGCTGCCTAACCCCGATTCGTTAGAAAAGACCCCTCTTGACACCCCCATTTGGACCGCCATCATAATAGTGCTTCCGGCAAATCCGCCAATGGCTGCTTGGCCTGTAAAAGCCGTTTTAAAAATAGCCGCAACCGCATTGGGAATTTGGTCGTAATAGATCCCTAAAATCAACAAACTTCCAAGAATATAAAAAAGGGCCATCGCAGGCACCAAAAAAGACGTAACCCCTCCAATGGACCGAATCCCTCCTATTAAGACCAGCCCCGTACAAATGGCAAGTATGACTCCTATTATCCAGGCATTCACTTCGAAATAATTGGTAAATGCGGAAGCAATGGAATTAGATTGGACAATGTTTCCTGTAAACAGGGCGGTCAGCGCTCCGAAAAGGGCGAATGCAAGAGCCAATCCCTTCCAATCCATTGCTTTTTCGAGGTAATACATCGGCCCCCCCGCCATTTCCCCTCGATCGTCAGTGACACGGTATTTAATGGCTAAGATAGCCTCACTGTATTTAGTGGCCATCCCGATTAAAGCAGTTACCCAAAGCCAAAAAATTGACCCCAATCCACCCATGGTTATAGCCGTGGCCACTCCTGCAATATTTCCAATGCCAATAGTAGCGGCAAGAGCTGTCATTAAAGCTTGAAAATGAGAAATATCACCTTCAGCTTTCTCATTATGGGGAGTAAAAGCCTGTTTTAGAGCGTAGCCAAGAGAGCGAAATTGAAGAGCTCGTAGCTTGTAAGTTAAAAAGATCCCTGTTCCAATGAGAACCACAAATAAAGGACGCCATACCCATTGGTCAATTTTATTTAGCCAAAAAAACAAGTCAGTCATATGGAGTTTTTCTTTATATCTTGTTTATCTTTATTTGTGTATAGCAAATAACACTTCATTAAAATTAAGGAAGATAAATTGAGCAACTCCAAGATAGAGAGCTTTTATTCAAAAGAAACAGTTTCAAATTATGTTTGCGATATATAGTCAATTCAGTTGAAAATTTCACAAATTAATCCGCATCTTTTCGCGAGTGGCTTTGCGCTCGAACTCACTGACTTATTCAAGTCAGTTTCGTTCTCCGCGCTTTGCCTTTCGCAA
>JBAPRV010000204.1:0-11248 GCA_049281295.1 Chlamydiales bacterium | reverse complement strand
AAAGTATGATGGGGCGAGAAAAAAATTTAATTTCTCATTAAAGACCCCGAAGAGAACTATGGATCTTTTCACAAATCTCTTTTAAGGAGAAAATGACTTGACTTTCTGCGCGACTAGAGAACTATATCTATCTAAATGCTTCTAAAGCCGACAAATGCATATGATAGCGCCGCCCAAACAGAGATTTTTATCGTAAAAAACGATCGATTGTCCTGCTGTAATGGCCTTTTGGGGGGCATCAAATTCAACTTTTAACCGCCCCTCTTTTGGAGTCATGACCTTACAGGCAACATCAGGGCTGCGGTAGCGAATTTTAGCCTGGCATCGATAGGGAAAAGGGGGCTCTTTGCCTATCCAATGAATCTCTGAAGCGATCAATTCTTTTTGGAAAAGAGCTTCATGTTGCTCTCCTTGCTCTACATAAACTACATTTCTTTCGGGATCTTTACCCACGACATACCACGGCTCACCGGGTCCTCCAATCCCTAAACCCCGCCTTTGACCGACCGTGTAATAGGCCATTCCATCGTGTCTTCCTACTACTTCTCCTGACAAAGTTTCCAAATTACCGGCTTGCATGGGGAGGTGTTGGCTAAGAAAGGCTTTAAAGGGGCGTTTGCCAATAAAGCAAATTCCGGTGCTGTCTTTTTTAGCCGCTGTCGCAAGGTTATGTTTTTTCGCCAGTGAACGAACCTCTTTTTTTGTCAGCTCTCCAAGTGGAAAAAGCACTCTGTCCAATATAGAACTTTGAAGCGTGTAGAGAAAATAACTCTGATCCTTTGCCGAATCTTTTGCTCGGGCCAACAGCCACTCTCCTTGATGTAAAAGCTTCTGGCAATAATGGCCCGTTGCCACGAAATCGGCACCCATTTCGATCGCTTTTCTAAAAAATAAACTGAATTTTATCTGCTGGTTGCAGAGAACATCGGGATTGGGAGTATTTCCTGCAGCAAATTGTTCCAAGCAGGGAGCGAAAACCGTATCCCAGTACTCCTGAGCAAAATTGAGACTGTAATAGGGTATGTCGAGTTGATTGCAAACAAGCGCTACATCTTCATAATCCAGGGCAGCTGAACAAATGCCTCGCTCATCTATTTCTTCCCAGTTTTTCATGAAAAGGCCAATCACCTGATAGCCTTGCTCTTTGAGCAGAAGGGCGGCAACGGAAGAGTCAACTCCTCCTGACATACCCACAACGACAGTTTTAGGCATATTAGATTAATCGTTAAGGGTGTTTTCCCAATGTTTGACAAAATCTAAAAACCGCTCTTTTGAAGGTTTCGTGCGGAAAAAAGCGCGTGTCTTTTCATTAGCGCTTAAATGAGCAAGTTTCGCTAAGAGGTTCAAATGACGGGCATCTTCGCAAGCGAAGAGAAAAAAGAGGGTGTGAACCGGCTCCCCATCTAAAGCACCGTATTCAATAGACTGCCTGGGATAGACCACAGTGACTACATCATAGTGGGTGTCTAAAAGAAAGTCTCGTGTATGAGGGGCGCCAATGCCATGATTCAACGCGGTCGGCATCATCTTCTCCCGATCTAAAAAAAGATCGGTTAACACATCAGGATCCAGATCGAAGCGAGTCGCCATGTGATGCATGGTCCAGCGAACTACTTCTTCCTTTGTTTCTCCCGGAACATCGACTAAAACCTCGCCGCGATAGACCGCCCGGTAAAGACTAAATTGCATATTGCCCGATTGAACGGCCCGGTCGTGTTTTTTTTCATCGATGACTTGTTCTTTTTCCTCTTGGTCAAGGGTAGCGCCCAGTTTCTGCTGTATCAGCCAATCTTCAATCTCAGCGCGACTAAAACGATATTGCCGATTCAAGCGGTAAGCTGGAATCTTCTTGTCCACAAGCCACCGACGGATGGTGGTCACGGAAACATTTAACAACTCAGCTATATCTTTAATTTTTAAGTCCACTGATTTTGTCCTTAAATTCCTTGAAAAAGAGCTATAATGTCCTCTGGATGGTTCAATTGCAAGATTTTTTTCCGCCTCTCTTCATCTTTGAGAGCAAGAGTTAAACGGGAGAGCAGCTGTAAATATTCTGTCTGTTTGTCATCCGGCCCTCCGATCATGAATACCAGACGAACAGGGACCCCGTCAAGCGCATCCCATGCCACCCCTTTTGGATGAATCCCAATAGCAATAAAAAATGTCTTATATCTCGGCAGCTTTGCATGGGGCACCGCTACTCCCATCCCAATCCCTGTTGAGACAATTTTTTCTCTTTCTAAAATTGCCTGATAAAACGGCTCTCTATCCTTGAGCACTCCCTCGCGGTCTAACATATCCACTAATTCTTTCAAAACTTCATCGCGTGTGTCAGAATTTAGCAGTTTGACCCATTTTGGATTTAAATATTTTGAAATCAATAAAGCAGATTCTTTTTCTTCTTGCCTTTGCTTAGATGGAAACACTTATTTCACTCCTGTATGACCGAATCCCCCTGCTCCGCGGCCGGTGGTCTGCAAAGCCTCTACCTCAATAAAGGAGGCTTGCTCTACCTGGGCAACTACGAGCTGAGCAATACGCATTTTGGGGACTACCACAAAATCATTCACACCATGATTGATTAAAATGACTTTTACCTCTCCGCGATAATCGGCATCTATCGTTCCAGGTGTATTTAAAACAGAGACTGAATTGTTTAGAGCCAAACCACTACGGGGTCTAATTTGAATTTCATACCCTTGAGGGATTTCAAAGCGAAGCCCTGTGGGAATTAAAGCCGATTTGCCAGGCGGTATCACTGCAGGTTGATCTAAATAGGCATGTACATCCGCACCCGAAGCACTTTCTGTGAGGTATTTAGGAAAAATAGCCCCCTCTTCTGCTATGATTGAGATTTTAATGAGCTCTTTCATGTCTTATTGATCTTTTAGGGAAGGTTATCTTTCCTTATTCAGACTCATCTGTCAATAGAAACAATTCCCTTAGTGTTTCGGAGCGCCTTTTAGAGCTACGATTGGCATGGAGGGTTAAAAATTCTCGCTCATTGCCTGTTAAATAGGTCAAAAATTGAGCGAGTTTTCTTTTAAGTTCATGACGCTGCACAATACAATCAATCATTCCATGCTCTAATAGAAATTCTGATTTTTGTGCGCCAGGCGGCAATTTCTGCCGAATGACTTGCTCTACTACCCTTGGGCCTGCAAAACAGATCAGAGCTTCGGGCTCAGCAATAATAATGTCTCCCAAAGCTGCGAACGAAGCGGTCACTCCACCGGTGGTAGGGTTGGTCAAGACAGAGATATAGGGAATTTTGGCTTCATGCAGTTTAGCCAATGCTGCCGATGTTTTGGCCATTTGCATCAGCGAAAGTACCGACTCCTGCATGCGAGCTCCCCCTGATGCTGAAACCACAATCAAAGGGAGTTTTTTTTCTAAAGCATATTCGATCAAGCGGGTGAGCCTCTCTCCCACAACGGAGCCCATGGAACCGGCCATAAAGTTAAAATCGAGCACGCCCAGCGCCACTGCATGCTTCTCAAGTTCACAAACTCCTGCAATGATCCCTTCCGTATTTCCCGATTTTTCCTTGGCCTTCTTCAAACGGTCGGGGTACTTTTCTGTATCTACAAATTCTAGAGTATCAACTGCTCGCAGATCATCGAACATCTCTTCGAATGTCCCCTCTTCAGCTAAACTCTCAATACGTTGGCGAGCTGAAAGACGGTAATGGTAATTACATTTCGGGCAGCAATTACAGTTTTGAGTGAGCTCATTGGCATGAATCATTTCATGGCAATGGGTACATTTCAACCAACCGCTAAAACCGTCGGTCTTCGAGGTTTCTACTTTAATTTTTGGTTTATCTCGAGAAAATAAACGCATTATTTCACCAGGTTAAGGGAATTATATATAAAAAAGATGATCAATAAAAGAAAAAAGCACCCTTTTTAGAAGCTAAGGGTGCATTTAAAAATTTAAATTGCACAGACAGGAGTGCCTTGATTCGCCTTTTCAAAACGTTCGCTGACATTAGCCCAGTTAACGACTTGCCAGATAGCTTTGAGATACTCAGGGCGGGCATTTTTATATTGTAGATAATAGGCGTGCTCCCACACGTCAATACCAAGGAGCGGGATTAGGCCTGTGGTCCCATGAAGAGGGTCCTGGTTTTGGCAGGTTTGGATCACCAGCTGCTTGGCTTTATCGGAAAAAGCGAGCCAGCACCAGCCCGAACCTTGAACAGGAGCTGCTTGAGCATTAAACTCTTCAATAAAATTTTTGAGCGAGCCCCAGCGCTTTTCAATAGCACTGGCTAAATCTCCCGTTGGTAGCTCTCCTCCTCCCTCATTTTTCGGGGCAAGATTGGTCCAAAAAATACTATGATTAATATGACCTCCCCCATTGAAACGGATCGCACTTTGAAGAGATATCATTGTGGATATATCCTCCTTGGATTCGGCTGCCGAATATTTTTCCAAAGCGGCATTTAAATTGGAGACATAGGCATTATGGTGTTTTTGATGATGCAGCTGCATGATTTCTGCACTAATCACAGGCTCCAACGCATCGAAGGAGTAGGGTAGATTGGGAAGCGAGAATTTCTTTGCCATTATTTTCCTCCTGTTGTGGTTAATCAATGGGAGACCCCTACATAACTTAGGGAACGCCGCTAAATATAGCAGAATAAGTTCAAAATTTTACAAATCAATCCGGATTTTTTGGCGGGAAAGATTGCGCTCGATCTCGCTGACCTACATAAGTCAGCATCGATTTCCGCGCTTTTTTTCCCGTCAAAATCTCTCGTCCGATTGTAAAATTTTTTCTGCTATAACTCTCTCTGACCTCTTATCTTATTGACCCGGGAAGAGCATATTTTTCGACATTCCCTAAGTTATGCAGGGATCTCTATCGGAAAAAAGGATGCCTTTTAGGAAGAAAAATAACAAGCTGCTTGTCTACAAAGAAGTTTACACTCGGGAAAGGTGGCCAGCTCTTCGGCCTTTTCAAAGGAGAGCCAGCGATAATCGGAAATTTCATGCGCCTGGATAGAGATCTCCCCTTCTACTTCGGCTAAAAAGTAAGTGACCCTCTTTTCAACCCCCTCTTCTTTAGATTTAAAAAAATAGTACTCTTCTAAAGGAGAACGATCGAACAGATGTTTGACTCTAGCCCCTGTTTCCTCCTTCAATTCGCGTATTGCCGTCTCTTGAGGCGTCTCATTTGGCTCAGGGTGTCCTTTAGGAAAGCCCCAATGCCCTTTGCCATGCTTCACTAGAAGCACTTCCCAAGAACCGTCCCTTAAACGGAGTCCAATAATACCGAATGAGTGCTCTTTACGGTCAACGTGCTTTTGCAACTCGATTCACTTTATTTTATTCTCTAAAATAGCCGTTTCATTCAAAAATTGTACAGACAGGATGTCCGTTTAAGAGGGCTGCTCAGCAGCAACCTCATTCACTCCTTGCTGAAAAAATAAGCGATTCTCTTTTATAAATCGCTGAATAGTCTGACAGCATTCCCTCATCCTATCTTCTAAACTCCCCTTTTCAGGTAACAGAGATTGATAAACCCTTTCATGAAGCCTCTCAACAAATTTATCAATAACGGGTGTGTACCATTCAGCCCCTTTTGCAGGATAGACATATGATTCTAAAGAGTTATCGCCCTTTGAAACAACACATAGACTTCCGTTTGCTTCGGCAGAATCCTCTTTAATATAAAAAGAAATGACAAAATGGAAAGGCTCGCCTGCTAACATTCCCTGCACTACTCTATCGGCGATAATCGCGGCTGGATTTAGAAGATCTTCACTATATTCAACATATCTACAAAAATCATATTCGCTCAGATCAACATCCAATCTCCTTTCGCAAGTCTCTTTGTCAACGGCATCAAAACCGCTAAATGAGTTTTCCCTTTGAAAGGTTTTTACAAACTCTACAAAGAGAGCTCCTACTCGCTCAAGTAGGTTGAGTTTAGCCGGCCATTTTTTCCAATGGGCCCCTCTTGCAAAGATTCCTCCTTTCTTCGACTGAAAGCTCACTTCGACATATTTGTTGCTTGCATTAGGGAAATGATGAGGGGATAAAATTTGACCTTTAGAACTTAAATGAGGAAAGTCATCTTTTCTCCACATCCTATAAAAAAAAGAGGTTGAATCGGACGGACTTCCCTTATGGAAAGGCTCATATTTAGTACTTCTGAGAAAGCCATTGATTTGTACATAAGGTATTTCTGCCGCCATATTTCCTCACACGTTTAAGAGAAAACTCATTCTTTATCATTTCTTAACTATATTACAACAAAAAAAAACGGGCGTGCATGGGGATTTAGTGTGTGTATACGCGTTTTCAAACTAAAGTTCAGGATTAAGATCCTGTGCCCAAAGGAAGAGAAACTCTCCGGCCACATCCGTGGAAACTTACAGAGAGACGCTTGCAAATAAACCGCCGTTGATAACGATCCTTTCCCAATCAAGGTGTAAGCATAAACACTAAATTCCCACTTTTTCTCTTTAGCTGGGTTAAAAGGCTCATTAGAGACCCTGTTGCAAGTCGGCTGATCCGATAAAGAATAAAATTCTTTTGGGAAACGATGTCCCGGATTCGGCCCTTAATTCGGTTGCTGAAACCCATAAGAGAAGCGGGGGCACGCTCTCCGCGTCTTCACTTTATTAGACACCGGATGGCTAAAAAATGTTCATTTTTCTGATTTTTCTTGCTATTATTCATGCTTTTAAATGAATTTTGACTATGATTTGCCGCATTTGCCATCAAAAATGCACCCCTCTTTTTTTCAAGACTCAGCTTAATAAATACCGTGTTCAATTCTTCAGATGTCAAGAGTGCGAGTCGGCACAAACAGAGTCCCCCTATTGGCTTGAGGAGGCCTATCAAGAGTGTTCCTATGCATTAGATACCGGAATGGTGGCTAGAACGATTCTTACGGCTCGATTGACCATTGCATTGGCTTTGGTAAAGCAATTTAAGCCGGGTGATGTCTGCCTCGATATTGGGGGGGGAACGGGCATGTTCACTCGAATGCTCCGGGATGCAGGTCTCAATGCTTACTGGAGCGACCAGTTTGGCGAAAATGTGTTTGCAATAGGTTTTGAAAAGGAGTTGAGCGAGGTAAATCAACCTAAACTGTTAACTGCTTTTGAGGTATTTGAGCATTTTAGCGAACCTTCGAAAGAGGTGTCGAAGCTTTTAGAAACTCAGCCCTCATTTTTGCTCTTTTCAACCGAGCTCTATCAGGGTGAAGATCAAAATTGGTGGTATTTCCTTCCCAATGGGCAGCACGTACAGTTCTATTCAAAAAAAGGGCTGGAAGTTCTGGCTAAAAGACATGGCTACTTCGTGCAATCCACAGGAAATCGGTTTCACCTTTTCTCTAGAACACCCGAGTCTCCAAAATTCCTCAAAAATTTATTAAAAATATCATCAAAAATCGAAAAGAGAGCAAAAGGAAAATGGCTGCCGCGCACTGAAATCGACCATCGATATATTAGAGAAAAATATTCTGGTGAACGGCTTTAGGAGTCTCTCTTAGCCAACAAAAGGGGCAAATACGATAGTCGAGTTATGCCCTCCAAAACCAAATGAGTTGGAAAGAGCTACATTGACCTTGTGCGTTTGCATCTTGTCCGCTACCGGATCGATATCTCCAAGAGCCTCTTCAGGAAAGTCTAAATTGATGGTAGGATGGATCTTTCCGGTTAATATAGCTTTGAGTGTTGCAATAGCCTCCACTCCTCCAGCTGCTCCTAAACAGTGCCCTATCATCGATTTGGTAGCATTCATTTTGAGATTTTTGGCATGAGAACCAAATACTGTATGAATAGCTTCAATCTCTGCTACATCCCCTAACGGAGTGGAGGTGGCATGTGCATTGATGTAGTTCACCTCTTCTTTTGCCACACCCGCAAATTGAAGAGCCTCCTCTATACATTGCACCACTCCTTTCCCATCCTCGCGCGGAGCTGTCATATGAAATGCGTCGCAGCTAATCGCTCCTCCCAAATATTCAGCTAAAATCGGAGCCCCTCGCGCTTGAGCATGTTCCAGACTTTCCAAAAGTAGGATTCCAGCTCCCTCCCCCATGACAAATCCATCTCGTTCACGATCCCATGGACGAGAGGCCTTTTCAGGTGCGTCGTTGCGCTCTGATAGAGCCTTGTTTGCCACAAAACCCGCTAGGCCAATAGGGTGGATGGCGGCCTCTGATCCCCCGCAGAGCATCAAGTCGGCCTCTCCATGAAGGATGTGATTCGCCGCAGCCACTATGCTGTAGTTAGAAGTGGCGCAAGCGGTTGAAATAGAATAATTCGGACCCATGAAACTGAAATCAATTGCTAAAAGAGCTCCAGCCATGTTGGTGATAATATAGGGAATAAAAAAGGGGGTCAGACGGCGAAATCCTTTCTGATTTAGAACAGTCGTCCCTGTATAAAGGGTCCCAAGGCCTCCCATACCAGAGCCGATAATCGCTCCACACCGTTTTTTATCCAACTTATCTATGGCTTCTCGAGTCAGTTGACCCATCTCGAGAGCTTTTTTCCCTGCAACCGTTGCAAATCGAATAAAAGGATCTATGCGGCGTGCCTGTTTACGATCAATATATTCACTGGCATCAAACTCTCCAATCCACCCGGCAAAACGGGTAGGAAATTCTTCGCATGGAAAATGGGTGATGGGTTGTATCCCGCTTTTCCCCGCAAGCAGGTTGTCATAAAAAACATCTACATCGTTTCCAAAGCATGAGACTAATCCCATCCCTGTGACAACGATTCTTTTTTTATTCATTGCAAACCTATTTGTTGAGTAGTTTCCCCCGAGATGATTAGATCCAGATCTACTATTTTCCCCTCCTGCCACAGCTCTTCCAGTCGATATTTATCGCGGAGAGCCGGGGTAAAAAGATGGATAACTATGTCTAAATAGTCCAATACGACCCAATCCCCCTGCTCAAGCCCCTCTACATGAGTCGGCTTTATCCCTCTTTTTTTTAAGGTTTCTATCACAGATAGCGCCATTGCTTTCAAATGTTTATCCACGTTCCCCTCAGCAATAAGAAAGTAATCGGTCAAGGTCGATATGCCGCGCACATCAAGTGCTAAAATATTAAATCCCTTCTTATCATAAAGTATCTGCGCTATCGGATTGAGTAGAGAGTCGTCTATCATCATCTCAGCTCATTATTATAAATCTCTTTAAGACCTAGATTCATAATTATGAACAGAGATCGAGGTTAAAATATAATTGATTTTCATATATATAGTCCAGAACTTTTGCCGGTATTAGATGACCGCAGTAAAGTTTTCTTTTTAATCTATGGCGGATTACTGTTGCGCTGATTTCTATCCGACTTGTTTTGATAATTCCCTCTTCAATTGCAGCTATCATCGGCTCAGGAAGAGTCAGATTTAATAATTTTTCTTTTATATCAATCCCGGATCGCGATCCGATCAGAAGGGAAAGATGTTGAACGATTTCTAAAGATCCCTTCCAATCAGACAACCCGAGGAAAGTATCATCCCCCATCAATAAAAAAAAAGCGGAATTTCCTCGATCTTTTTCTAAAATCTCCTTTACAGTATCGATCGTATACGAAGGTGCAGGTCTCTGAATCTCAATATCAAGGACTTTGAAGTTGGGAATCTCGGAGAAAGCCTCCTTCGCCATCATAAACCGATGGGATGCTGAAGTGATAGGTTCTTCTTTGGAAAAAGGAGAGAGGTGAGCCGGGATCACCCAGACTTCATCTAACTTTTTTTTTTCTTTGAGTTCAATAGCCAGATTTATGTGGCCGAAATGAACCGGGTTAAAAGTGCCTCCATAAAGTCCAATTTTTTTCACAGTATCTCCCAACGACACTGTTTAGCTATTCTTTTCAAAGCACGGTGGGGCTTTACGGCAATAGCTGTTTTAGCAGATTCCAAGAAAGGGAGGTCTAATAGGCTGTCAGAAAAAGCACAAGTTTCTACGATTTCTAACTCTTTTGCCTCTTTTTGAAGCAACTCAGCCTTTTTTCTCCCATCAAGAAGTAGGGCAATAGCTGAAAAACTCCCGTTTGCATCTAGAGCGTACTCTGTTCCAAATGCTCTATCTACACCAAGAGTTGCGGCTATCGGCTGAACCAAAAAAGTGGGCGAATTGGACAATAGCATCAGGTGGGCTCCTGTCTGTTTTAGCAAATGAAATCGATGCAGAGCCGGGTGATACCACATATTCTTTAACTCTTCGTCGATAAAAATCTGCAGAAAAGTTTGTAGATCATCGATGGTTTTCCCTCGAAAGAGAGATTTCAATACTTTCTCATGAAGGTTTAAAAGGGGGAGGTTACTAAAGCGATGGGAGAGGTAATAACCATAGCAAAGAAGGAGCTCTTGTTTCGAAAAAAAACCTTTTTTCGCGAGAAAACGGATAAAAGCAAAACTGCTATTTTTCCGAAGCAAGGTTCCATCTAGATCAAAGCCAGCTAGAGATCTCATTGAGTATTTGATTTCAATTCGCTGATTTTCTGCTCAATCTCTATAATTCCTTGATCGATTTTTGCTAAACGATTTTTTTCTACAGCCATGAGTTCATCATAACGCATAGCTTTTTCAAAATCCAGACCTGATCCGCCTATTACTTTTCGATACTCTTCAATTTGCATTTTGATCTCTTTGCGGCGCTCCTTTCGATCGTTCAGAATCTGATTGAGGTTATTCAATGCCGCTCGATCATCTTCAGAAAGGGCTAAAAGTCCTTGTTCCTCTTTCTCAATAATTTGGTCTCGTATTGTTTTGAGCGTTCTCTCGATGAACTGTCTCTCGGTCTTACTGATTAAAAGAGTGGAGAGGGTGCTTTTATACTCATCCAGCTCTTTAGAAAGGCTTTCCACTTTCTCAGAGGGGATTTTCTCCTTAAAGGCTTCAAGGTTTGCTTTAAACTGCTCTATTTTTTCTTGACGCTCTTTCTCCTGCAGACTCTCTTTCTCACGTTGCAGCTCTTTCTCTTCTTCTATTTTTGCATCAAGCGGCTCTTTAGCTCTCTTTAGAGCGATATTCAAAGCGCGCGTATCCTCTCGAAACAGGCCAAGCTCTTTGATCCATTTGCTAATGGCCTCCAGCTCTTTTAGCCCTTCCTCCAAGGAATAGGAGCCTTGCTGATAGCTCTTTTCAAAATCTTCAATCCGTGCCTGCACCTGCTGCACTTGTTCGCTTGATTGTTGTTTCTGCTTAACTTTTTCTTTTTTCCGCTCTTTGTCCAGCGTCTTAAGCTGATCCCAGCACCGGCTGAGT
>JBAPRV010000203.1:0-1619 GCA_049281295.1 Chlamydiales bacterium | reverse complement strand
GGATAATTCCACGCTTGCGTTGAAAAACCCCTTCCTGCTCGATACTCCCCTTCAGAATACCCAGCAATTGATTGAGTATACGATCAGTGCGGGAGATTAATAATTCTCTGTAGCCGAAAAACTTAATGAGTCGCAAAAAGCTATTTCCCATATCAATTTTCACCCTCTCATGCGTCTTGTGTACCCACAAGCCCGTATCGGGTTGATATTCATAAAACGCCTTTGCATACGGCTCATGAAGAATCAATCGTTCGTGCGCAAACTTGCTAGCAAAGAACATTTGATTGATCCCTTGTGGTTCTCCCTTATGGTTTAAGGGGATTGGGGTATCGTACATTTCCATCAGAGCATCTATTATTTTTTTCTCATCCTCAGGGAATTGGCTCGTATTCACGCTGCTATTTACATGATCCGCATATTCTTGACAGAATTGCTTATATGCTTTGTTGATGGTGTTTCTCTTTACTCCCATTGGCTTCAATGCTTTCTCTAACTCATTCAAAATAAAGTCTTTTTCAGACAAATTATCTTGACACTGGGCATGATAAGCCAAAAAATAGATTTCCTTATGTCTATCTCTTTCTAATGGAGAATCTTCGATTTCCTTCAAAAGAAGCTCCAAAGGAGTCTTAGCGGCTTCAATCTGTTTTTTAACTTCAGCTGTTTCCAAAATGCAATGCAGGTCATTAAAGTCGGTCAATCCAGCTTCTCTCTGAATCCCATCGGGGAAAATGGGGCAAGCCACTTTGCACTTATGCTCAATTGCCGCCCTAATCGCAGCACTGCGCCCTGGATTCTTTTCAGTCGCAAAATCATCATCAGCACAAATCACAACCTCGGAATGTGGGTATTTCTCGCGCAGCGCAGCTGCCACAGGCATCAAATTGCCACAGTCAAAGGCAATAACAGTCGAGCAGCTTAAAGCCTCAAAACATGAGCATCCTGTCGCATACCCTTCAACAATGAGGATGCGCGAACCATCCTGCAGTTCTCCCAACACCATAAAATTGCCCTTCTTTTCTCCATCAAAAAGAAAAGTTTTATAAACCCGCTCTTCAGATCCAACAGATATGAACTGTAAAGAACGGATTTCCCCCTCACTGTTGATGAGGGGGAGGATTAATGCAGAAAATTCTTGTGGATTATTCCCAAAACGGGCTCCTACGGGCGAGATTTTCTTAAGCTGAGCATAAGCGAGGTGTTGGTCGCTGGGAGCACTTATCGCACTCTCTTCCCATATTTCCTTCGCTTTAAGAGCCGCCTCCTCTCTTTTTTCCAAAAGTACGCGCTCTGCTTGTTCTCGCCGTTCTTTAAGAGCAAGATGGAGTTCATGCCTTTCTTTTTCATCGAGGTATTGATTGCGGCTATCCCAAGAGTAAAAAGTAAACTTGTCGCCAGTACTCCAACTCCCGTAGACAACTACCATACAAAGGTTATTTCTCGATGACACCCACTCAAAGCCGACATACCACTCATCAGGCTGATTTTTCTTGTTATCGGAAGAATAACGATGAATTTTTTCATCAAAAATAATCTCTTTATCGCAAGCAAGCCCATTGGCTGCCATGTGGTTATGTAGTTCCTCCAGAATCGAATGTTTACAGTTTAATCCATTTTCA
>JBAPRV010000202.1:0-3045 GCA_049281295.1 Chlamydiales bacterium | reverse complement strand
GCTCCATTGTCTTTGCGTCGAGCGCATATATTACGCATTGTTCCCAGAGTAGGGTACTGAAAGTGTTCATTCCATTTGGTTAGTGGAACCCATTCATTTATTTTGTTATTCACGTGTTTTCCTTCTGTTTTGGTTTCTGACAATTGCTATAAATTTATAGCTTGCCAACTTGAACTCAATTATCCTATACGGGATTAGTTTTATGGAAGTCGTTTAGAATCAATATTCTATTAACTTTAACTAATATTCCCCCATAAATTGAGAAATATTATTAATAAACAATGTGTTATGGAAAATTAGTCTCTGAGACCGGAGAATAATGTCAGAATTTTGTCAGAGCAAGAGTCAGAATATAAAGGTCCAATTGAGCTTAGAACAACAAGCTATTCTAAAATCTCTAAGCTAGTTTATTATTTTCTAAGCTATATCAAACTGGATGAAAAGCAGAATCCACGGACTCATAATCCGTCGGTCGCAGGTTCAAATCCTGCCTGCCCCATACGTTTTCACTACTGTGTGAGAGGGATTTAGGAAAAATGCTCTCTTTTAAAAGAGCGTTTATTTTCACCCACGGTGCACATTCAATCAGCTTTAAGGTTCTAGACAATAGATTTCACGAAATGGATAGTACTCGGGATATTTACTGCTGTCAGTGTTCGATAAATCTAATTTCATAGTCAAGGTAGGTTTTTTGTTTATATTCTCACAGATATATTGAAATTGTTTTCGAGCTGGCTTATACGATGTAGAAAATTCAATTACAGTTTTTCTAGATGCATTAATAAGCTTGAATAATTTTTGCCAAGCATCGTTATCCATATGTAAATCCAAACCTAAAATAACGACAGCATAATCTGAATTTTTAAGTTGTTCTTCTTCCCAATCTTGGAATTTTATAGGCAAATGAAAAACCTGTGAGTTATTTTTAGCTTTCATTTTTGGATCAATCACAATTACGGTCTTGTCAGTTACAAAATCACTAATAGGGGTTTTATATCCTCCTATCTCCACAATAGTATCACTATCGCGCAGCAAATAAGCAGTTATGGCATAACGAGTTTTTAAAGCCTCTGAAGTTAAATAAGGCCATTCTCTTTTTGTAATCCAGTCTTCATTGTTATCTGAAACAGCAAGTAAGATACTAGTAATTACACAACTACATAGAAATAACAATAATTTGATTTGCATCATTAACAACCTCTATCTTATTTTTTATGTCTCTTAAAACCAACAATATACATAGCATATGTTTTGAACTTGAAGCGGATAACTATTTGTACGGTGCAGAAACTGTGCATCAATTTACCTATTGCACCGGCAAAACCCGACAAAAACCAGTAGATAGACCTTTGAATAAAAATCGTTTTTTTCCCATACAATGGGTAATGCTGGTTAAAGTAGAACTCTTCCTCCCTCATAATTTGTCGGTCGCAGGTTCAAATCCTGCCTGCCCCATTTTTATAACGCTTGACCCTAATGTGTACATGATTGTTTATAATAACTACATTTTTTAAAATCATTGAGATTTAAAGAGATGAGATTTCAATGGCTTATACTGTTAAAAAATTAAGTATTCTTTCTGGCATAAGTGTGCGTACGCTTCATTTCTATGAGGAAGTGAGGTTGTTGAAACCCGCATATTATGGCGCAAATGGATACAGATGCTACGAAGAAAATGAACTACGACACAGCTAGCTAACAAGAGTTTATCCACAGCAATTAACCAATTTTGCAAGGGTCTTAACCGTTGGATTTTTACCTTTTAGGGCATTGTACATCGAAGACCGGGGGAGTAATGCCTGCTTAGCTGCTCTGGCTTTATTGACAGCGTCAAGATGAGCTTGGATGACCTCAACTACCCCCTCTGGATCGTTGTTTTTAAGGCACTCCCAAATTGCAAGGGCAATAAATTCCTCATTAAGCAACTCCTTTGTTGGACTATATTCAATCAGGCCGACACCTTTTTTCAATTTTAGGGGCTTTTGTATTTGTGCTGACTTTTTCATAACTCTAGCTTTTTTACTTTTTGTTTTACTCCGTGTATTTGTGGAGTAGCTTTTTCGCTTTTTTGATGTCTTTGTGTTGTCCATTTTTATTTCCCCCTAACAAAATCAGGACATTAGCTTCCGGGACAAGAGCATAATAGACCCGACGTCCATTGCCCCATTTAAGTTCGGCTATACCATCACCTAACTCTTTATGCACGCCAAAATGACCATCAACTTCGATTTTTTCGAGTCTATCAGCAATTTGCACACGCGACTTCAGAGTTTCATCGCTTAGCCATTCTTCGAATTCGGGTGTTTTGATCAGTCGGTATTTCATGCTCAGTTCGGCCTTAAAGTGTACCATATAATGGACATTAAATGCTACAGGAAGCAAAGAAAAAGCACTGCGGTACGGGAGCGGTAAACTGATTGATGATTTTTGCCAGCAAGATTCAGCAAAAATGATTAGCATTTTTGGCATAAAATGCTTATTCTATAGCTCATAGCGGCTGGTATGTGTTGGATGATAAGGGGGTCTGCCGCCCTCTTAACCCGTCGGTCGCAGGTTCAATTCCTGCCTGCCCCATTTATTTAACTCTATGTAATACAGAATCTTTGCTTGGATTAGTCGATATAGGACGTTTCAGAGCATCTCTCACATACAAGATTTTCTTCGACTTTTACCGACCCGACTTATCCAATCAACTTGAGTTTATGGTTATTTGCAGACTGCGCATTCATGACAAAAAATAAGGGGCTTAGCAGATATGCAAGATAGAAGCTCGCTCATTTTATTGAAGTTTCAGTAGCTTCTGGGCAACCCGCTGAAAATTAAGTTTCTTCAGCTTTCCTGCTGGATCTTGTGCTTCTAGCTTTGACCATTCGGCAGGCGTTGTGTTGTCCATCCAATTATCCAGGTTTTTCCGAAGAGTCTCAAACCATTTGGAATGCTGCTGAGAGAGAAAGTCAAACTCATCAAGCGCTTGATCGGAAAAGTCTCCCAACTGAGTGACTGCGTACCAGATCCCATAGAGATCCTTGAGCATCTTTGATGAGC
>JBAPRV010000201.1:0-22448 GCA_049281295.1 Chlamydiales bacterium | reverse complement strand
GCTGTACACGTCTCGATACTCTTCTGCCCGCTCTTCAACTTCAGGGCCGTGGCTGATTTTTCGATCCACCAAATAAATAAAAAGAATAAAAAGCAGTAAATAAATGAGGGAAAATAGGACGAGGGAGAAAATCACCTGCCCCTCTTTTAGCATTTGAGAGGCCCCATCCGATGTTTTGAGAACATCATAGACAACCCATGGCTGCCTTCCAATTTCTGCCGACCACCATCCTAAAGTATTAGCGATAATAGGGAAAGCTACGGCAATGACAAAAAAACGAAGCGTCCATTTGCTTTCCAGGATCTTCTTCCTGAACCAGGCTATCAGGCCAAAAATAACAGCTAATGCCATCACTCCCCAAAGAGCAATCATTCCATGGTAGGTTTGAAATACAATGCCTACATTTGGCCATAAATCTTGAGAGAACTGATCGAGCCCGGGGACAGCTTCCTTGAAATTACGATAGACTAAAAAAGAGAGAAATCCAGGTATGGAAAGCCCTCTCACTTTTTGTTCTTTGGGCTCCACGACGCCAAAGGCCCACATGGAGGTAGGAACCTCTGTCTTATAGACTCCTTCAAATGCAGCCAATTTTATAGGCTGGTTTTCTGCAACCCCGCGAGCTGTAGAATCCCCTGAGGCCAATTGTAAAAGAACACCCAGCGTTGCAACAACCATCCCTATCTTAAATGACTTGGTAGCAAAATCGATATGCCGTTTTTTGATTAGATAATAAGCACTCACACTCAACACCAAAAAAGCTCCGGATAACCAGGCTCCCAACATGACATGGGCAAGTCGATCTAATGAAGAGGGATTGTTAAGCACGGCCCAAAAATCCTTCAAAATCGCACGAGTATAGCTTCCTTCCACTGCAAGCTCATAGCCGGCAGGAGTTTGCATCCACGAGTTAGCAATAACAATCCAAAGGCCGCTAAAGTGAGCTCCAAATGAAACCATAATGGTAGAGAAAAAATGGACTTTATGGCTGAAGCGATTCCATCCAAATAGAAGCACTCCTAAAAACCCGGATTCTAAAAAGAAGGCAAAGATCCCTTCGGCACCCAAAATACTTCCGAAAACATCTCCTACAAAGCGGGAAAAAGGAGCCCAGTTTGTTCCAAAGGCAAATACCATAACCAACCCTGTCCCGACGCCTATAGCAAAGATCAAGGCAAACATTTTGACCCAAAATTGGACCATTCTTGCGTAGACAGGATTTTTCGTTCGAAGGTATGCTCCCTCCATGATAATCAGGATGAGGCTCAGACCAATGCTTAGAGGAGGAAAAAGATAATGAAAGCTAATATTGAGTGCAAATTGAATTCTAGAGAGGAGCACTACGTCCATTATTCGCCCTATAAGAAAAAGTTTCTTTTACACTATGCAGGGCAGCCGAAAAAAACGCAACTAATGGGTATATTGAATTGCACAACCGATTCATTTTTTCAAAATAGCAGCTATTTCGAACCCTCTGAAGCCATCAAGTATGGGTTGAAACTTATTGATGAAGGAGCCGACATTATCGATATTGGGGGAGAATCAACAAGACCGGGCTCAAAAGAAATTTCCGAAAAAGAGGAAATAAAAAGAGTCATTCCCGTTATTGAAGGGGTTCGAAAAAAAAGCAACTGCCCTATTTCCATCGATACCTATAAACCTTCTGTGGCTGACGCCGCTCTAAATGCCGGAGCTAACTTCTTAAACGATGTCACCGGCTTTGCTCATCAATCGATGCGGCAGCTGGCAAAACAGAGTGGAGTGCCTATTTGTGTGATGCATGCGTTGGGTCCGCCTCATACAAACCCACAGCCTATTTATCCGAAAGGAGTCATTAATGAAATTTGCCACTTTTTTCAAAAAAGGATTGATCTCCTTTTACAAGCAGGCGTATCCGAGTCGCAAATCATCCTTGACCCGGGAATAGGAGGAGGCTCATTCGGAAAAAAGGCAGAGCATGACTTGCAAATTTTAAAAAACATTCATCAATTTCATTCTCTTGGTTTTCCTTTGCTAATTGGACTTTCTCGAAAGTCTTTTATTCAAAAGATTCTTAAAAAGGATGCATCAGAAATATTGTCAACAACTGTAGCTCTCAATACAATGGCCATCCTTAAGGGCGTTGCATATGTAAGAGTGCATGATGTTCAAGAGCATCATGATATGTTAAAGCTGCTTGAGCACTTATAATGAATTTTTTATCAATTTTCATTCCTTTCGTAGAAATTGTCATCATTTGGGTGATGATTAACTATCTTTTGAAGCTCTTTTGGGGCACCCGGGCTATGGATGTCGTGCTCGGTTTTTTGGCCTTTCTTTTCTTTTTCTTTTTAGTCAGCTGGTTTAACTTGCCCGTACTTGAAAAGCTGATGTACAACGTTGTGAGTGTGGCGGCTATCGCTGTCTTTGTGATCTTTCAACCTGAAATCCGTCTGGCCCTGTCCAAGGTGCGAATCAAAGGGCGAAAATATAAAGAGATCCACGAGTTTGACCAGTTTCTTGAAAGTTTAGCCACCTCTATCTATCGTCTTTCAGAAAAGCAAATCGGAGCTTTAGTAGTATTGGAAAACCAGGACTCCTATGAAGAATATGTCAGTTCAGCGGTTAGGATGAATGCACAATTCTCTTCGGAGCTTCTCGAATCTATTTTTACGACGACTACCCCTCTTCACGATGGAGCGGTGGTGATACAGGGAACCACCGTGATAGCGGCCGGTGTGATCCTCCCTTTAGCCCATGAAATCGCTCAATTGGCCAAATCAATGGGGACCCGTCATCGAGCTGCACTAGGCGCAAGTCAAAAAACAGATGCCTTAATTATTGTGGTCTCTGAAGAGACAGGTAAAGTTTCACTTGCTCGAGACGGCATTTTAACTCGAGGTGTTAAAGAAGATCGTTTACGCGGTGTGGTTCGCAGCATTTTCACCCCTCCTGAATTGACTCATAAACTCAGAGAATGGAAGTGGTGGAGATGAAGGCGTTTTTTAAATATGTGTTTATCCAAAACTGGCCCCGTAAACTTGTAGCCCTTATTTCGGCTGTTTTGGTTTGGTTTTTGGTCAATCAAACCATTTCCACGACCCGCACTATATCTGATGTTCCTGTAAAAGTGATCAACCTTCCAGAGGATAAAACCGTAGTTGGGCTTTTGTCCAGCGGATTGCTCAATAAGCGAATTACAGTGACCATTAGGGGAAAAAAATCAGCCATAAAGGCACTTCAACCCAATGATCTCGCTATTGTTATCAATGCAGACGGACACAAAGAGAGCTGGATTGCTACGATAGACAAACGGAATTTAGTGAGCCTGAATCAAGAGATCGATTTGAAAAGGCAGATCACTCAGGTTTCGGCTAGCAACCTCTTCCTCAGGTTGAGCAAACTCGTCACCGAAGAGATTCCCGTTATTATTACAAAACCTATTGGAGATCCCCCTAAAGGGTATCAATATCTCAATGTATGGCCCAAATACCTGATGCAAAGAGTGACGGGTCCCGAAGAGCAAGTAAGGGCTTTGAAAGAGCGAAAACTCGAACTGACCTTCAACCTCAGCCAAATATCGGACGATGAGCTTGATATGCTTTATAATCAACAAGGAAAAAGAGATGAAATCACTTTTAAAATTCCCAACTCATGGAAAGAGATAGCTATTCCTTTTCAAGAAAAAACTTGCATATCTTTAAATGACCCGCGAGCTAAATTGCTACGCATAGATTTTCTCAAACAAGAACTTATTTCCCTTGGGATTGAGCTTCCCATCACCATTTTCTTTCCTGTCAAATATAGCGGATCGATCAATCCCCAAGTCTTCTCGCTTGCCACCAATGATATCGTCCACAAAAAAGGCGGGTTAAAACGACTCACTATCCCTCTCTTTGTCCGCGATGTAAGCCGTCTTTTTCTCGATGTAGTTCGCGACAATCTTTTACTGATTATCGAAGCAGCCCCTAAACATATCCAAAAACAGCTTCATTGGACTGTTGAATTTATTGACGAAAAAGTGCTTGAAGACGCTTTTGTCAAGGCAACATTAGAACAAGATACTGAGAAATACGATGAGTTTAGTTTTGCCAAATATCGAGAAAGCGAGATTCGCAGCCACTTTCGCAACTACTTGCGAAATCTCGCTCTTTTTACCCAGGATGGAGAATTTTTAAGGCTAAAAGTTTACCTCAATGCCAATTCTATCATTATCGAGCAGAGAAAATCATAAGATTTCTTTTACAAAAATGATGACAAAAATCGCACTATTGAAAAGCCGATTGCACCACCGCGGGGGGCTTGAAAAATATACTCTTCGGTTGGCAGCTGCTTTTGCAGATCGAGGATGCGAGGTTACTCTGCTTACCACAGGCCCCCAATTCTCACATCAATCGTTTGAGGCCATCTCTGTTGCTAAAGATTCAAAATTTTCACTGGCCCATGTCTACCGTTTTAAGACCCGATGTGAAAAATGGCTGCGCACACATCGCTACGACGCGGTTTTTGGAATGGAAGCCATTTCTCGTCCAACACACTATCGCGCAGGAAACGGAGTGCATGCCGTTTACCTCAAACAGCGCCGGCTCACCGAGTCCCCTTTTAAACGAGCCTCTTTTACTATCAATCCCTTCCATAATCTTCTCTTACAGAATGAAAAAAAACTCTTTGAAAACCCCGAACTCAAGCAATTATTTGCCAATTCAAAAATGGTACAACGAGAGATTTTAGATACCTATAAGACAGCCGCTCATAAAATCTGTGTCGTGCATAACGGGGTAGAGTGGCATGAAAAACAGTGCGATTTCGAAGCTGGTTTCCATTCTGTCAAAAAAAGACCCTTCGAGCTTCTATTTGTCGGCAATGACTATCAAAGAAAAGGATTACCTTTTTTATTAAAAGGGTTAGCCCAACTCCCCTCTTATGATTTTAAATTGACCGTTGTAGGACGTGACAAAAAAGTGGATCGGTATCAAAAGATGGCTGAAAAATTAAAATTGGAGAAAAAAATTCGTTTTATGGGAAGCCAATCTTCGCTGACTCCCTTTTATCAGTCAGCTGATGCCCTTGTTATCCCCTCTCTTTACGACCCCTTTGCCAACGTTACCTTAGAGGCATTGGCTATGGGGCTTTTTGTTATCTCCTCCCCCTTCAATGGAGGCAGTGAGGTGCTAACTGAGACCTCCGGCTCTATTATAGAAGAGCCGACCTCCCCCGACAGCGTGGCAAGCAGCGTGAAAACGAGTTTTCAATTCCCCAAATCTTTTGAAAGAGCTCGGTTGATCCGTAACAGTATTAAAGAGTTGGACTTTTCCAACCAATTAGATAAAATAGTGCAAAAAACATTAGACAGTTGTTAATCACCTACTTTTTATTCCGTTTACCTGGCGCTTTTCTTTCCTTACTTCCCTATCGGCTATTACATGCTCTTGCTTGTGGGATAGGCTCTGCTGCCTTTTACCTTCACCGAAATTTTCGAAAAAAAGCTTTGAGCAACCTCGCTATTGCCTATGGGGCCAGCAAAAGCGAGAAAGAGCGGAAAGCGATCGCAAAAGCATCCTTTCAAAATGTTGCAATCACTTGCCTTGAGTTTTTCCGTCTAAAGCGGAGCAAAGGAAATCTATCCAAAGTGGTTACTCTGGTAGAAAACCAAGAAGTGCGCTCTCTTTTAGAAAAAAAGCAGGGAGTTATTTTTTTAACCGCCCACCAAGCTAATTGGGAGATCCCTTTTATCGCTATCACCGACCTCTTTCAGGGAGTAGCTATTGGGCGTCCGATCAAAAATAGATGGCTTTATAAATGGGTTCTTTCAGTGCGCGAGATGAATGGAGGAAAAATTTTGATGCCCCGCCAAGCCATTCGCCAAGGGGTTAGAGCGCTTAAAGCCGGAAAATTTTTAGGGATTGTGGGTGATCAAGCCTTCCCTGAAAGTCCCTATGCCTACCCCCTTTTTGGAACGCGCGCCTGGACAGCTTCAACGCCTGCCCTTCTTGCCTACAAAACGAAATGCCCTATTATTGTGGGAACGACACAACGCATCGGACACAAATATGTCGTGAATAGCTCTTCTCCTTTTTGGGCCGACCTATCCAACCCCGTCAAAGAGGAAGTGCCTCTGCTGATGGATCGTGTGATGAGCTATCTTGAAAAGAGCCTTCAAAAAAATCCTGAGCAATGGATGTGGATCCACGATCGCTGGAAACAGCAAGGGATTGATCATGTCAAACGCAAATACCGTTTTGGATTTGTTCTGATCACTCTGCCTCCGGATCCAACCCCTTTTTTAGAGATCCTCCCTCTTCTGCGCCGCATTTATCCACGAAGCTTTTTAAGTTTTTTGGCCCCCCAAGGCACTCAGATTCCCCTCCCCGATTGCAACGTCATAACCTATGAAAAAGAGGAAGATCTTTTTATGCGCGACTGGCGCTTTCAAATAGTGCTCGATTTTTACAACTCCGCTAAACTTCGCCGTCATTATCGTCGCCTTGGAGCATTTAAAACATTGAGCATAAAAAAAATGAGAAAAATAGCTCCCGATAGTCATACTTTGACCGACTTGATTAAAAAAACATTGGTAAAACCCGAATGCCTAAAGATCGTTTCTTCGTAGATGCCCCTTTCTCTTCCAATGAGACTGTGGAGCTTACCGAACAAGAGGCTCATCATCTTACACACGTGATGCGCATTTCCTCCGGGGAGATAGTCGAGCTCGTCAATGGGCGCCATCAATTAGCGCAGGCAAAAGTGCTTGAGATTACAAAGCATTCCGTCTCCCTTCTCATCCTTCATTTCGAAGAGAGACCTCCTCCCCCTTTTTCTATCACTGTCTGTCAAGCTATCCCTCGATTCAATCGACTCGATACTATTTTAGAGAAAGGGACAGAATTAGGTATGACAGAACTTATCCTCTTTCCCGGAGAATTAAGTGAAAAAAAGCAGTTCTCACCCAATCAATGGGCACGATTGAAAAACGTTGCCCAAGCAGCCATGAAGCAGTGCGGCCGACTGGATCTCCCCAATATCAAGCTCAGTCCCCCTCTTCATAAATGGACACAATCAGATATTGTTTATCCCGCTTACTTTGGCGATATCCGTACCCAGGCGCCTAAATGGGATTTAGTGTGGCAACCGGCAAAAGCCATTTCTTTTTTTATCGGCCCCGAAGCCGGTTTTAGTGAAAAAGAGCACGCCCATCTTAGTTCTCTAGGTGTGATCGGAGTGAAACTCCACGACAATATTTTACGAACTGACACAGCTCCCATTGTGGCTTTGAGCCTAGCTTGCCACTTACTATAGGGCTATGATATATTTAAGTGCATGAATGTTAAAGAAATATGTAAAATCATCCCTAAAACAGCGACTCTTCTTCCTTTTTTTGAAGTAGGAATAGCAGCCGGCTTTCCTTCGCCGGCCGACGATTATTTGGAGCGCCAACTCGATCTGCACGAACTGTTAGTTGAACATCCCGCCGCTACCTTTTTTGTACGGGTGGAAGGAGATTCGATGATAGAAGCGGGACTTCAGTCAGGAGATATTTTAATTGTCGATCGCTCTTTGAAACCGCGAAATGGAAAAATTGTAGTCGCTCTTCTCAATGGAGAATTCACAGTCAAACGATTAAAAATAGAGGATCAAAAACTCTACTTGCTCCCTGAAAACCCCCGCTATCAACCCATTGAGGTTGCAGAAGACTCTGATTTTCAAGTGTGGGGCGTTGTCACTTATGTCATTCATCGCTCTGGTTGATTGTAATAATTTCTACGTCTCATGTGAGCGTGTTTTCAACCCAAAGCTCCGCCGCCGTCTGGTGGTAGTGCTCTCAAACAATGATGGATGCATCGTCGCTCGCTCCCAAGAGGCCAAGGCATTAGGGATTCCAATGGGAGCCCCTTTTTTTCAATGGGCCCCTTTTATCAAAGCACACAATGGCGTGGTCTGCTCTTCAAACTATGCACTTTATGGTGATATGTCTCAAAGAATTATGTCCACTCTGGCCCACTTCAACCCCGATTTGGAGATCTACTCTATCGACGAGGCATTTTTGCGCATTGAGGGGGTGGCCAATCCTGTGGATCACTGCTTGAAGATCCGTCAAAAGGTGCTCCAATGGACAGGCATCCCCGTCTCTATTGGAATTGCTTCGACCAAAACACTCGCTAAAGTAGCCAATCAAAAAGCCAAACAAGACTCCTCTTTTAAAGGAGTGTGTATGCCTGCAAAAAAAGAGATCGAGGCTCTTTTGGAAAGCTTGCCCGTCGATAAAATTTGGGGAATAGGGCGAAGACTGACCCTTGCTTTAGCTAAATGGGGTGTTCATACGGCCGGAGAGCTATGTCGTCAAGATGATACATGGATCCGAAAGCAACTCTCGGTCGTTGGTTTAAGAACCGTTTGGGAATTGAGAGGGGTTCCATGCCTTTCCATAGAGGCTGTCTCGCCCTCCAAGCAATCGATCATGACCTCGCGCTCATTGGGTTGTCCTATCGCTACGAAGTCGAAATTGTATGAAGCCGTAGCTACCTATGCGACTCGAGGAGCTAAGAAGTTGCGAAGTGAAGAGCTGCTCGCTAGCTGGCTCCAAGTGTTTGTGATGACCAGCCCCTTTAATAAAAAAGAGTATTATAGCAACCAAGCACTGCTTGTTCTTCCTCAACCTACCGACTATACCCCGACTCTTTTGAAGTATGCCGAAAGAGGATTGGAGGCGATTTTCTCTGCTCGCCACCTTTATAAAAAAGTAGGAGTTTTACTAGGAGGGCTCACAGCTAAAAATACATTTCAGCAAGACCTGTTTGTCACGCAAAGCCTAGATCGAGAAGCCAAAGAAAAAACCATGATGACCCTTTTAGACAAAGCAAATCACCGGTTTGGCTATTCGATTTTACACTATGCATCTGAAGGGACTCAAAAAAGTTGGCAAACAAAAAGCTCTCTTCGTTCCCCTCGCTTCACAACAAGATGGGAAGAGCTGCTCACCATTTCTATTTAACCTCGCTTAAGATACCCTATTTAGCATGGAGCAAATTTTTGGATATATCGAGCGGATCACCTTTCACAATTCTGAAAATGGCTTTACCGTCGCTCGTCTCAAACAGCCTAGAAAGGCGGAATTGACCACTGTAGTGGGCAGTTTGCCCAATATTCAGCCCGGCGAGAGCGTTCGATTGCGCGGGCAGTGGAAAACAAATCCCGCTCATGGGCTTCAATTTGAAGTGAAAGAGTGCCATGTAGAGAGGCCGTCGGATGTTGCAGGTATTCAGAAATATCTGGAATCGGGAATGGTGCGTGGAATTGGACCGGTTTACGCAGAACGTATTGTTTTCCTATATAAAGAAAAAACCTTGGAAGTGATCGATCAAACGCCCGATCGATTATTGGATATACCTGGAATAGGCAAAAAACGGGTTGAGACGATCAAAAGATGCTGGCAAGAGCAAAAATCGATCCGAGAGGTGATGGTTTTCCTGCAAAAATATGGAGTGAGTCCTGTATATGCCCAAAAAATCTATAAAATCTATCGCGAAGGGACCTTAGAACGGATCCAGGAAAATCCTTTTACGCTTGCTCGGCATATTCGAGGCATCGGCTTTAAAACAGCCGATCAGATTGCCGAAAAGCTCGGTTTTCCCAAAGAAGCGGTTCAAAGGATCGATGCAGGTATTGAATATCTACTTTTAGAGCTAGCCGACGAAGGGCATACCTGCTATCCCCTTTCCTCGCTTTGCGAAAAAGCTCGAGAGCTTTTGGAAGCCGAAGTGGATAAGCGGATCGAAGCGCTTGTCCAAGAAGAGAGGATTGTAAAATACCCCATCGAAGAGCAGATGCATGTTTGGCTTAAAGCCCTTTGGCTGTGCGAGCAGGGAATTGCCCGAGAGATCTCCCGTATTCAAAAAGGGATATGCCGTCTTCGAGAAGTCGATGAGGACAAAGCAGTTGCATGGGTGGAAGCGAAGCTATTCCTTAATTTAGCAAAAAAACAAAAAACAGCCGTTAAAGCAGCTCTTAAAGAAAAACTGCTCATTATTACAGGAGGACCCGGAACAGGTAAAAGCACCATTACAAAAGCGATATTAACCATTATAGAAAAGCTAAGCCGACGAATTATCTTGGCTGCACCTACCGGGCGAGCTGCCAAACGAATGAGCGAAATTACCGGAAAGGGCGCCTCGACCATTCACTCTCTGCTTCAATTCGACTTTAGTGAAAACGGATTTCGCCGAAATCGAGAAAACCCTCTCGATTGCGATTTTATTATTATCGATGAAGCAAGCATGATCGATACCAGCTTAATGTATCACCTTCTAAAAGCGATCCCCGACCACGCACGGCTCTTATTGATTGGCGATATCTACCAACTTCCCAGCGTTGGCCCAGGCAATGTCTTAAAAGACCTAATCGAAGCCGGGAAAATAACAGTCATGGCTTTAACAGAGATATTTCGGCAAGCCGAGGGCTCACGAATTATCACCAACGCCCACCGGATTAACCAAGGAGAATTTCCTTATCTTTCCACAGAGCAAAAAAGCGATTTCTTTTTTCTAGAAGAAGAAGAGCCACAAAAAGTTTTAGAGAGCATTTTACAGCTCGTTTCAACAAGAATTCCAAAACATTACCAACTCAATCCAATAGAGGATATCCAGGTATTAGCCCCTATGAAAAAAGGAGTTATGGGCATTATAAACCTCAATCAAGCGCTTCAACAAGCCTTGAACCCTCAAGAAGAGGCCGTGCTCAGAGGAGGCGTCCGTTTCGGGAAGGGCGACAAAGTGATGCAGATCCGAAATAACTATAATAAAGAGGTCTATAACGGGGATATAGGGTATATCAAACAAATCGATCGGGTGGAGCAAGAGATTCAAGTCGTTTTTGATCAACGGGAAGTGAGCTATGCTTTTTCGGACCTCGACGAGCTCGTCTTAAGTTACGCCACTTCTGTGCATAAATATCAGGGAAGCGAGTGTCCATGTGTTGTTATTGCAGTGCACACCTCCCATTTTATGATGCTCCAGCGCAATTTACTCTATACAGCCGTCACACGAGGGAAACGATTGGTCGTATTAGTGGGAACGAAAAAAGCAGTTGCAATTGCAATTGCGAACAATGAAGTCAAAAAAAGATACACGGGACTTTTGCAAGCTCTTAGCGCAAACGACAGATTGCCGTTTTAAAGTTTATCTTTCCTCTCTCTTTTTCAATTTTGATTTTCTAAACCCCTTTCACGGCATTTTTTTCGTAAGATGATTTTTTTTTTACCGTTGACCCGGATAAATTTTAATGATATCTTAACAATTATTCCCTAAAGTAAAAATGCAGGAGGGAAGTGATGATAACACCCATTTATCCGTTGTATCAAAATGGACCCCCTGATCAAGACAGCAGAGCATGTCAAGACTGTAGAACTGCTAAAGTTAAATGCATTATTGGTAAGGAAGATTTACAATGTGCTAGATGTCGGGAATTACTGAAAAAGTGTTACATTAATGGTATAGCAGAAAAAGCGCGCAAAGCTTGTAATTATTGTCACAAGCATAAAGTTAAGTGTCTCATGCTGCGCTCTGAAAAGGAAGAGCAAATTAATAAATGCAAACAATGTTGGCAACGTCGTATTGACTGCACATTTTCCCCGCGTAAGAAATCGGGCCGTCGGAGGAAAAAAAACCAAGAGAATGCCCCTAGTGAGCCTTTCGCATTAAACTCGACTACCAATCATACGCAACAGGCAAAGTTCGAAGAAGAATTAAGGTCAGTTTTGACTGAAGAAATACGCGTACTTTCATCAGAAGAGTTAGAGCCACATCCAAAGAGAATAAAAGGCAGTAATGAAGCCATACATTCGTCGACAACTAGCTTAGAGTCAACTGATCGGTCGTTTAATACGAGTTTTCCTGAAAAAATAGAAAGAGATCTCCCTATGTCAGGACAAAATCTAGAAGTGCTTGGAATAACAACTCATGAACTGGTTGGTTGAGCTTACAAAAAGGCATGCCGAGTTTTAATGATATAGTGGGTTTAAAAAATTAAACCACTATACCTTTGTAGTTAACTCATCAAAATTTGAATAAATAGAAAGGAGGAAGTTATGGTAACACCAATCCATTCATTTACCAGACAGCGGAATTACGGTGCCTGTACAAATTGTAATAAAAGTAAAATAAGGTGTGTAAAACTGAGGGACCAGCAAAAATGCCAAAAGTGTTTCGAAAAAAACTTAGAATGTATTAAACAGGTCAGTAAAGGGATTGCCAAAAAAGCGTGTGATGCCTGCCACGGAAGAAAACAAAGATGTACACCGCGGCAAAAACTAAATGGAACGACAATAAAATGTATACAATGTGCGAAAAGGGGTGTACCGTGCACATCAACTCGTGACAGAAATCAATCAGGTCGCCCTCGGAAGCCGAACCCTGTTTTATCGAGCGGACAGGCACATATACCGCAGCAACAAATGCCGGGAACAAAAACTCAGCTATCCTTAAATCCTCAACAGGAGCTAGAAAGAAAAAAAGAGCAAGCTCTAAAAGATCTGGAAAAGCTTATCTCGGATCTAAAAGCTCAGCTATCTTTGTATCGTTATCCGCAACCCATGCAAGAAATATATGCAATGGAAAGCGAACGAATCTCAGGCATTAAGCAGCAACTTATGCAAGAAGAAGATATACGGCCAGCCATTGAAGATCTACAGCAACTTATCCTAGAAACACAAACTCAGAAATCCTTGAGATTTCAGCAGCAAGATTTGCATATACTAGGGGTTGTACCTGAAATAAACTTTTTGCACATCTTCAATCAGCAGCGGATACTTATGTGGAGAATAGAGTTCATAATTAAGTGGATAGATGATAGGAAGCTGGAGCTTATACAAAAAGATGAGTTAAAGTCAAAGTTTGATCGTCAAAGAAAAGAATGGGGTCTAGTTACAATCGCATTCAATTCTTGGATGAAAGAAAGTCAAAACAATATCACATCGTCGGAGCAACAAAAAAAACTTGGTGATCTCTGGAATGTAACGATGAGGATACATTCCCGATTAGAAATGATTTGCGCTGAATTAGACCCAATAGAGGCGAACAGCTTGGTATATAATCATTCCTTTTAAAAATTGCACACCTCCCCCGGATCTTTTTACCGGTAAATTATCCAAGTTGACTTTGTTTTCCGCACTTTGCTGCTCACAAAAATCTTGTGCCCAATCTGTCTCATTTCAAAGTCAAGAGATCTCTGCGCCCGCCGGAAGATCTTGAAGGGTCACCAACTCCAGCATAGAATCCAAGGAGCCTGCCAGCACCATCCCCTTACTTTCAATGCCCATCATTTTCATAGGTTTAAGATTGGCTACTACAATGACTTTCTTACCCACTAACTGTTCAGGGGAGTAGTGTTGACTAATCCCTGATAAAAGGGTTCGTTTATCAAGACCGATATCTACTTCAAGCTTTAGAAGCTTTTTGCTCTTGACTACTTTCTCGGCTTTTAGAATAAGGCCTACGCGTAGATCAAGTTTGGCAAAATCGTCGAAAGTGATTTTCTCTTTTAGCGGAGCAAAAGGGGGCTCTTTTTTTTCCATAGCTTTATCATGCATGGCCTTCAGCTTGGCTATCTCTTCCTCTATCAGATCGTCTTCTACTTTTTGAAATAAGATAGAGGGTTTGGGTAAGGGAGCCTTGGGCTCAAGAGGTAGCTCTAAGATCTCATCCCAAGTGTAATTATCGATAGGATCGGCATGCCCCAACATCGTCCAAATTTTCGAAGCCGTGGAGGGAATAATGGGAGAGCAAACTAAAGCTAATGTTTAAAGAGCTTCTAAACAAAGAGCCAAGGTAGATTCCAAAATGGGTCGATCAGCTTCGCTTTTTACCTCCTACCATGGGGTCTTGATATCAAAATAACTGTTGCCTGCTTGAGCTAATTCCATAATCAGCTGAGTGGCCCGACGAATTCGATAATCGGCATAACTCTCTTTAATGTCAGTCACGATGCGATTGATCTGATTGAGAAAGCGTAAATCCATCTCTTCAAGTTTGTGCTGAGAAGGAATCTGGGCTTGGCAATTATTCTGTATAAAGACAAGCACCCGATTGACAAAGTTCCCCAACTTGCCTAGCAATTCAGCATTGCATCGAAGCTGAAAATCTTTCCAAGTAAACTCTGCATCCCCCGTTTCAGGAGCCGTTGCTGCAAGGGTGTAACGGATTTGATCAGTATGGAAATGCTTGAAAAAATCCTCGAGATCAATACTCCATCCTTCAGACTTGCTAAACTGCCGACCCTCTAATTTATAAAACTCATTAGCAACTAGATCATCGACTACTTTGTAGGGTTGTGTCTGTCCCATAATCATTGCTGGGAAAAATAGGGCATGGAAAGGGATATTGTCTTTTCCTATAAACTGAACATACTTCGTCTTTTGATCAAACCAGTACTCTTTCCAAAGGTCGGGCTGCCCTCGCATTTTGGCCCACTCTTGAGTAGCGCTGATATAGCCAATAGGGGCATCAAACCAAACATAAAATACTTTCCCCTCAGCCTCTTTAAGAGGTACTGGGATACCCCACTCCAGATCCCGCGTGATAGAGCGGGGACGAATTTGCTCCACAAAGGAACGTGCAAAGTGGGTGACGTTCGCTTTCCAGGGACGTGAAGAGATAAAAGGCTCTAATTTATCTTTAAAACGATCAAAACGGAGAAACCAATGAAGTCTTTTTTTCAAAGTCAACGGAGCTCCTGTCATCTTGGAACGAGGATTTTTGAGATGAGTGGCCTCATAACTTGCCCCGCATTGGGTGCATTCATCCCCGCGCGCGTTTTCAAAACTACAACGCGGACAGGTTCCAACTACGTAGCGATCGGCTAAAAAACGGTGATCTGCCTCGGAATAGAGTTGATCTGTTTCTAAAGATTCAATATAGCCGTTATCCATAAGATCTTGAAAGAACTGATGGACGACAGGCTTATGCTCCTCGCAAGTTGTGCGGGAGAAATGATCAAAATGTATGTTTAATTTATTAAAAAACTGTTTGTTAATCGCATGAAAATGATCTACATGCTCTTTTGGGCTCCGATTCGATAACTCCGCGCTTAAAGTGATAGCCATTCCATATTCATCCGACCCACAAATGTAGAGCACATCGTTGCCGCGTAGTCTCTCAAAGCGGGCATAGCAGTCAGCGGGTAAGTAAGCTCCTGCAATATGCCCAAAGTGAAGAGGGCCGTTGGCATAAGGGAGAGCAGATGTAATCAAAATTTTCTGTTTCATAACTCTTCTTCTACAATTTTGGATTCCATTTGATCTTTATTGGTCGAAATCATTTTTAACACATCGGTGGTAAGGTTAGATTCCATTCCTTCTCCCCTCTGCACTTTTAATCTTGCCAATGAGATGGCATAACTCACCAGCGCAAAAGGGTTGTCGAACCGCTTGTTTAACTCTTCATTCGTTAAATTTTCGTTCAGTACCATAAACAATTTTTATCTCCTATATTCTTCAGCTATAAAAATACTGCGCAACACCTGGTAGGTGACCTCGAGCTCGTCATTCACAAGATGATAATCATAACGAGGCGCCATCTCTATTTCTCGCTTCGCCCACTCAAGCCTCTCATTCATCTTTTCTTCGCTTTCAGTTCGCCTTTTAAAAAGACGGTTGCGAAGCTCCTCTAATGAGGGTGGGCTAATAAAGATAAAGATAGCATCCGCTTGATCTCTTATCTTCATAGCTCCTTGTGTATCAATTACTAAAATAATATGCTTTCCTTGCTCTCTCAGGCGAGCCACCTCTTGTTTTTGAGTTCCATAATAATTGCCAAACACTTTTGCGTATTCGAGAAATTCATCTTTACCGATTTTTTCCTCAAATTCGTCTGCAGAGACAAAATGGTAGTGTTTATCGGCTATCTCATTGGGGCGCTTTGAGCGGGTCGTGTAGGAACAGCTTTTAGCAATTTCATTAGGAAATTCTTTAAGAAGCATCTCAACGAGCGTCGATTTCCCTGTTCCCGCCGGAGCGCTAATAACAAACAGGGAACCTTTCTTTTTATTGCCTATCAGTTTCTTGCTCATTATCACTCAATGTTTTGAACCTGCTCTCGCATTTTTTCAAGCTCACTTTTGATCGTTATGACTCGTTCGGAGATCATCTTCTCCGCAGCCTTTGACGCGATAGTATTGATTTCACGATTGAGTTCTTGAATTAAAAATTCGAATATTTTTCCTCTGCTTTCATTTTCAGATTCCAACGGTTTTTCGATCAGATGAGAAAATTGTTGCAGGTGGCTTTTAAAACGGACGATCTCTTCTGTGATATCGGCTCGCTCTGCAAAAAGGACAATCTCTCTAAGTAGTCTCTCCTCATCTTCTTCGCTCAAAGATAAAAATCCTTCGAGACGCTTTCTCAATTTCCGGCCATATTTTTCAGCTGCATCGCCTGCATGCTCCTCGATCTCCTTTAATAGCATTTCAATCGCTTCAACCCTGTGCTGTAAATCTTGAGCCAAACTCTTTCCCTCAGCTTGCTTCATAGCAACAAGATGATTCAAGGCTTCGTTTAAACTGGCCTCAAGCGCTTGGCGATAAACATCTTCCTCTCTCATTTCTTCTTCATAGATCAAGAGATCCTTTTCCCCAAGAAGAAGCTTAAGATCGATAGCGGGAGCAAGCTGCAGCTCTTTAGCAAGCAGCTCCCACGCCTCTTTAAGGCTCTTTGCCAAAGAAAGATTAGGGGTGATCGAAACAGGATGTTTAGGATCTCCTTTCCACAAAAGAGAGACATGGACCGATCCCCTCCCTATTTGCTTTGCCACCCATTTACGAATTTCCATCTCAAAGCGTATGAAAAAACGGGGAAGCCCCACATTGATTTCCAAAAAACGTCGGTTAACGCTTTGAATCTCCACAATAAAACGGCCATAAGCGAATTGAGACATACCTCGACCGTAAGCAGTCATACTTTTAATTTTAGCCATTCGCTACAAGGGATTAAGGATGGTGCCGAAGGATATCAAATCTCATCGAAGAAGTCAATAAAGAGATGCGGATCAATTTGTCATATTTCAAATTTAATCGACTATACTACTTTACCAGGCTTGAGACAGGTGAAAAAGTACGCCTGTGAATAGGGCAAGGGCCGTATTTTTCAAGTGCTTGTCGATGCTTAAGGGTCCCATACCCTTTGTTCTCGTCAAATCGATAGCGGGGATATTGGAGATGATATTTTTTCATGATTTCATCGCGCACTTCTTTGGCTATAATAGAAGCTGCCGCGATCGACTGACACCGCCTATCTCCTTGCACTATCTTTTCAGAGGGTATCGATTCCATTTCAAGGTGAAGGCCGTCGACGAGCAGATAGTCAGGTTTAAAGGCAAGTTTTGCAACCGCCTCCCGCATTGCCTTGAGGGTTGCCTGCAAAATGTTAATCTCATCAATCGTCTCGGAATCAACGATCCCAACGGCATAGCAGACATGATTATGTTGAATGAGCTGTTGGAAAAGGGCATTTCGCCTAGAAGCACTTAATAACTTGCTGTCATTAACTCCCTCAAACAAATGCCCCTCTTCTATCACACAGGCAGACGCTACAACAGGCCCTGCTAAAGGACCGCGCCCAGCCTCATCGATCCCTGCGATATGTCGGTAGCCTTGCTCGCGCACCCGCTTTTCAAGTTCTACTAGTTTTAAAAGTCGCTTTTGTTCACTAGGAGGAAGGACTTCCGGCAGTGGATAGGGCATTCTCGTTCGCGTTTTTCTCTTTAATCTGTCTCTTTTTCATGTTTTGTGTGGATACAATTTTTTCACTCACTTTGGCAGCTTTCCCTGTCTTACCGCGTAGATAATAGAGCTTGGAACGACGCACATCTCCTTTTTTTAGAACCTCAATTTTGGAAATACGAGGACTATGCAGATAAAAGACACGCTCCATCCCTTCCCCATAAGAGACTCGGTGAAGAGAAAAGGTTGCAGAAAGCCCCCGCCCTTTACGGGCAATTACAGTCCCTTGAAAGACCTGAACACGCTCTTTTTCCCCTTCAATAATCCGCACATGAACGCGGACTGTGTCCCCTATCTCAAAATGAAAAGCCTCTTTCTTGAGCTGCTGCTTTTCAAGCTCTTCCATTAAGTTATTCATTCTTCTTCTTCTCCTTTGGGAAAGACTAGCATCCATCGATACCCATCCACATCAGAAAAAGGTAATTGAAGCTCTCTTTGCCCAGATTTTAAATGTAAATGACTCATCTTTCGTATCAATTGAGTTGCCACCTTTTTAAATTGCTTCTCATTGGAAATAACATAGCGGAAAAGAGGCGAGACATGAGGAGTCGAAACCCCTTCGATTAAGGTTAAACAACCGCTTTCAAACGCCAATTGAGCTAGGCGGTCGTTGACCGTGAGCTTACGAAACCCAAGACAGTCACAATAAAAACGGATGCTTCTTTCAAGGTCTGCTACGGATATGCTGACCTCTAATTGCCCTGCGGCCTCTGCCGAAGTTTGTTCGCCTTTGCTCGCAAGATAGTGTAGATAAAGATCAGGCCTCGATTTTGCCATCTTGGTTAATGCCGCTTTTTTTCTCCACTTTTCAATGGCTCTATGATCGCCGTTCAATAGAACATCAGGCACTCTTCGCCCGTTAAACAACTCAGGACGAGTATAGTGAGGAGTATCTAACATCCCATTTTGAAAAGAGTCCCTAAAAGCTGCTTCCGCATTCCCCAATACCCCAGGGATAAACCGCGCCACAGCATCAACTAAAACAATGGCAGGCAAGGCGCCATTTGTCAGAACATAATCTCCAATACTAATCTCTTCGTCCACTTCGTCCTCAATAATTCTTTCATCAATCCCCTCATAATGCCCACAGAGCAGGATAAGGTGGGAATAGCTCGCTAATTTTTGACACTTTTCTGCTGTAAGAAGGCCTCCTTGACAGGAAAGATGCACCACGTGGGATTGTTTCCTTCGCACGCTATGAATCGCTTTTAAAACCGGCTCAGGTTTAAGGACCATGCCCGGTCCACCCCCATAGGGGCGATCATCTACAGTCTTGTGCTTGTCAGATGCAAAATCACGAATTTGCAGGCAATTTATATTGAGAATTCCTTTTCGTCTCGCTCGGCCAATAATACTCTCGTCAAAAGGCCCTATAAAATAGCCAGGGAAAAGCGATAATATCTCAATATCCATTATCCGGCTTTTTTCTTACGCCCGGCTTTTCTCTTTTGGCAGGCTTTCGCTCGCATTTGAATTTTTTTCTGTCTATAATCTGCCATCGCTTCAGGTGCTCGGCGTTCTACCAGTTTTTCCGCTTTTTCAGTTAAGACTGCTCCCTGATTTAACCAATGAAGCACTCGATCGGTCTGAACGGTAAGTCCTTTTTCCAGATCTGCCTCATAAGGGTTATAGCAACCTAGCATCTCCACATATTTACCATCTCTTGGAGACCGTGAATCGCTCAATACAAGCCGAAAAACGGCACGATTTCTTCTTCCTTGTTGACGTAGACGAATTTTTAAAGCCATTCCTTAATGTCCTCTCATAAACTTATCCAACATTTTTCGGTTGGGACCATTTTTAAAAAATTGTTTTGATTTTTTGAAACTCTTTTTGAGTTTATTCACATCAGCAATGCTATTGCCGCTGCCTTGTGCAATGCGTTTGACTCGGCTGTATACCAGCTCATCTTTCTCTTGCCGTTCGCGCGGCGTCATCGAAAATATAATCGATTCGATTTTATTAAACTCCTTCTCCGAGGTCTCAAAATCTGGCATTTGCGAAGCTCCGGGCATCATTTTCATCAATCCTTTTATAGAGCCCATTTTTTTAAACACTTGCATATTCTTGAGATAATCTTCGTAGGTAAAAGTTGCTTTGCGCATTTTCTTTTCAAGACGCTGAGCCTCTTCCTCACTGAAATGCTCTTTAGCTTTTTTTACTAAATTAATGGTGTCACCCATTCCCAAAATTCGGTCTGCCATGGAGTTCGCATTGAAAAGCTGCAGATCGTCCAACTTTTCTCCCACTCCTTCAAACTTCAGAGGTTTGCCGGTCACCTCATGTATGGAGATAGCAGCCCCGGCTCTCGCATCTCCATCAAGCATCGTAAGAATCGTTCCTGTAACCCCTAATTGGCTATCGAACTCGACAGCTGTGCGTACAGCATCCTGACCCGTTGCAGCATTGGCTACAAATAAGATCTCATGAGGGCTTACAGCCCCTTTTATCCGCTTGAGCTCTTGCATCAAAGGCTCATCGATATGCAGACGGCCGGCCGTATCCAGGATCAACACATCAAAATGCCCCTCTTTCGCCTCTTTTAAAGCCTTTTTGGCCACTGCCACAGGGTCTTTCTCTTTTTCGATAGAAAAAACGGGCACACCGATTTGACCCCCAAGCGTTTTCAGCTGCTCGACTGCAGCCGGGCGTTGAAGATCACAGGCTGCTAAAAGAGCTTTTTTGCCATACTCCTTTTTAGCTAAAAACTTAGCTAATTTGGCTGCATGGGTTGTTTTTCCCGCCCCCTGAAGGCCGCAAAGCATCACAATGACCGGCTTTCCGAGCAGATGCAAGGAGGCCTCTTTCCCTCCCATTAAAGCCACCAGCTCCTCATGGATCACTTTGATAAACTGTTGTTTGGGTGATACCGATTTGACAACCTTTTCTCCAAGTGCCTGCTCTTTCACCCTATTAATAAAATTTTTAGCTACAGTGTAGTTGACATCTGCATCCAAAAGAGCCAGCCGTACCTCTCGGATAGCCTCCTTAATATTGTTCTCGGAGAGTTTATCCTTGCCCGTTAGGCTGGTAAACACCTGAGTTAATTTGTCTGTTAAAGCACCAAACATAAAAAAATAAAACGGTTGGATGCTAGGGTACACTAAAAATTCAATCTGTTTCAAGGAAAAAAGAGCGGCATTTATTCAAGAATTTTTTTTGCAACAAAGAACAAACCTTCTAATGGAGACCTCTGAGGCTCTTCAAATTTCAGCAGAACATCGTTGTTACAAAACTCTCTATCCGCTCTTGATTTTGGCAAAAATTAGTTTGCAACCTCAAAACTATTCCAAACCTCTCTTCGCAAAAGCATTCTCGTGCACAAACCTTAAGCTTTCTTCCTTACTTTCTCCCAAAAAACTTCTTCTAAACCCTCTTTAGCATAAGTATTTTCGGGATCAATCTCTAAGGCTCGACGGTAAATATCTTCTTTTCTATTAAGCTGCTCTATCGTTTCTTGAGCTGGGTGAAAATTAGCTTTCATCCTCAAAACTTCATCCAAACCCTTCTTCGCTAAAACACTATCGGAGTCTATCTTTAAGACTGTTTGGAAAATATCTTCTGCTTCATTTAACATCCTTAATGAGGCCTGAGCATGGCAGAAATAAGCTTGCATCCTCTTAACTTCTCCTAAACCTGTCATCGCAAAAACACTCTTGGAGTCTATCTTTAAGACTGTTTGGAAAATATCTTCTGCTTCATTTAACCGTTTTAACCTATCATCTCCTTTGTAGGAATAGGATTGTTTCTTCAAAATGTCTCCCAAGCACCTCATTGCCGCAACATTTTTGTGATCTATTATTAAGATTTCCCGGGAAATCGTTTCTGCTTCATTTAACTTCTCTAACAGCTTCTTCTCCCCTACTTGGTAGAAATATGATTGCGTCCTCAAAGCTTCTACCAAACCCATCTTTGCATCAATAAGACTAGAAAGACTAAGTTTTTCTATTAAGATTTTTCGGTAAATCCTTTCTGCTTCCTTTAATGTCTCTAATACTGCCTCTTTCCACTTTCGATTTGGCCAGACAAAAGCTTGTCTTATCAAAACTTCTCCCAAGTCCATCTTCGCAAAAATACTATCGGGATTTACATCTAAGACTTCTAGGTAAAGATCTTTTGCTTTATCTAAGATCTCAAACTGTTCCAGGCCACGGCTGAAATAAGCTTGTTTTCCCCAAATTTTTCCCAAAGCCATCATAGTATAAATACTATCGGGATCCTTGTCTAAGAGTTGTTCGAGCATCTCTTCACTATCATGTAAATCCTCTAGCTCATCTAAATCTGTTCCTATTTCCCTGTCTAAGAAGCAAGCTTTTGATGTAAGAGAATTGATTGAAGAAATATGATCTTTTGCATGAGGAACCCTTTCGTTTAATTTAGCTTGAGCAAATTCTGAAACGACTTTTGCACGGTCGTTTACAGATTGAGAAGTAACAAATTGATCGGCTTCATCCATCTCTGTTCGATGAGGTGAAATAGGTGGATTAAATGAAATTGCCATTGTGAACTCTCCTTTTTGATTTTTTTTGTTAAAAGTGATTATTTTATTAAAAACTTAATAAAAGTAGCCTTTAATGACTTTTTTTTCAACAACTACTTCAATGTAAAATCGGATCTATGGAGATAAACAAAACGGTCTTGCCCTGCCCAATCTGATTCAACTTCACAGCTCCATCCGGCTGCTTTAAAGAGGGCTTGAATAGCAG
>JBAPRV010000200.1:0-14441 GCA_049281295.1 Chlamydiales bacterium | reverse complement strand
CAGAAAGCTTTTGTGAATCTGACAAACATCTTCCGTGGCTGTAATAATTTCTGTGCTGCCTACCCCCGGCAGGCCTATGGTAGAAATATTCGGGAAGGCTTCGGTTTTCTCCAGGAAATTAAAACCCTGAAGATAGTCCTGAATACTGAACCCCTCTTCATGAACATAGAATTGTAAATCCGATTGTCATTCTCTTTTTTAACAAATCCTAAAAAGCTTTGAAGTGAAAGAGATAGGCCTATTGCTAAAAGAAGCAGTCAGAGCTTTTTCATGTGACTTTGCTCGTAACAACCCTATTTCAAAATAGATACAAATTATTTTAATATTTACAAAAAATATAAATATATTATACACGTACTAAATAAAATATTTTTTATGTCTCTATCAGAAAAAGAATTAATACTCGGAAACTCGCTAACAAAAATTCTTTATAAATTCCCCACTTTATTTGATGACCGTCTTCTCAATGGTTTGTACAAGCTCAAAGGTAATTCTACTAACCAATTCATATCCAGCCGTTCCCACTCTCATATGCAGCGCATACTCATCGTACAATTTTTCCTTCAAAAGAAAATGGAAGCGCTTCTCGAGCAGGGGGCATATAAAAAGTCACTTTTTTTAAAAATCTTTCCTGAGCCATCTCACCTTATTTGCACAGCAGTAGCTATACCCTTTCGCCAAGAGCAGGACAGCTTTGGAGGCTCGAATATTTTCAAAGCATTTTGCTCCATTCTTCCAGGGGTTCGAAAAATTTCACATTCCTATTACAGTTGGATGCATCCGGAATTGCCCTATCTTTTTTGCTATTTAGAGGTTCAAAAGCTTCGGGGCAGGGATCTTTCCTTAAGAGAAATTCGAAACTTGGAAAAACCCCTAAAAGAGTTGTTGACTCACTCGATCATTCCTCTGACCCCCGGCGTATTTTATCCCTACAACGAAGAAGAATCTTATCGACAGCTGTTGCTTTTACAAAAAGAGATGAACCAGCTAGATGATCTGCCAAACGTCTCCATCTATTTTCGGGAGCAGACGCCTTCCTATCTAGAATTTTTAGTACATCTTGTACGCGTTGAATCGGAAGAGCGTCTTGAAAGCGCTGCCCAGCGCCTACCCGCTTCCGTCTACTATTTTCCCCATCTGCACCGTAAAGCCTCATCCTATCAATGGGAGATTTTTTCTTTAAGAATCCCTTCCCCTCGCTTTTACGAAAACGGAGCTATTAACCTTCTCTATGCGCGACGGCTCATCGTAAAATATGTCCAGCAGCTTGTAGGGCCATTTCGCGACTACAATGGGGGGCTATTCGAAAAACAGCAAGAGCACTTCGAATCACTTAAAATGAACCTGGCAGAAACCATTCCCAATTTCTATCTTTTCGCTGAAAAGCTTTTTTATTCCCTAAAGCCCATAGAAGCGCGCTTATCGCTTTCCTTCGAAGAGGCTCGAAAACTTTTCAAGACCGCTTCAAAATCAATCAGCGGAAGCTATAACGTCCTAAGCGAAAAGGACATTTTGGTTGTAAAAACGGCTAAGCTAGTGACTTTACTCCCTCTGATCAACAAAATAAAAGAGTGGGAAGAAGAAGAGATTGCTTATGCGCAATTCTCTTGCTCAGACTTTCACTATCTCTGTGTCTTAGATAGAAAAAATATCTACCTCTCTCAATTAGAATCTCTACTCAAGTCTCCTCTTCAATCACGTCGAAAACACTCTACCTTACGGTTAACATTTCAAGAAGGGGAGCCCCTTTCTTTAAACCCCCACTATGCATTTGGAGATATGCGCTGCCGAGTATTGAGCAAGCTTTTATTCGAAGGGATTACACGCATAGATGCTCATGGAGCACCCCAACTTGCTGCTGCCGAAAAGATGCAACGTTCTCAAGATGGGCTCACCTACCTGTTCAAACTGCGCCTTCATCATTGGTCAAATGGAGAAAAAGTAACGGCTTTTCATTTTGTAAATAGTTGGCACTCAATATTAAAAAATCTTCATTTTTCAAGTAGCGCAGAATTTCTTTTTATGATCAAAAACGTACAAAAATATAAAGAGGGGGGCTGTAGCTTTGAAGAGGTGGGCTTTCGCGCTCATGATACAGAAACATTAGAAATTCAACTTGAGTGGCCCGATCCTATTTTTTTATATAAGTTAGCGCAACCCATGTTTTTTCCGATGCTGAATAGGGCCAAGGAGCCACAATGGTTTAATGGTCCTTACCTAATCGAAAAGCAAACTACTCAAGATATATTACTTGAAAGCAACCCTTACTACTGGGATTATCCCCGAATTTTTTTCAAATCCATACAAATTGAGTGCCTTTCTGATGTAAAACAATCCTACGCTCTCTTTCAAAAGGGAGAGATCGATTGGATGGGCAGTCCTTTGTGTGGCCTTACTTTTGAAATGATTGTTCAATTGCAGGCGAAAGGAGAGTTGCAAAAAAAGCCTGCCACTCGAGCTCTTTGGATTTACATAAACACATCTTGTCCCTGTTTCGTCTCTTCTAAAATACGTAAAGCTTTAAGTCTGTCTCTAGATCGTTCTTTGATTGTTAAACATATTTATCCCGGTGATTCTCCTCTTTATCAACCTTTACCTTCGTCTCTTTCTCTTTGTCAAAATATGTTTTCTGACAACAATGTTAGACGAGCAAAAAAGTTGTTTGAAGAAGGGCTTAAAGAGATAAAATCAACTAAAGAGATGTTCCCTCCATTGACTTTAAGTTATCCGAACACTTCTGGTCGCGAATCGGTTGCCGAATATCTAAAAGAGGTGTGGGAAGAGACATTCGGCATACACATCCAATTAAAAGGGCCGGAGTGGAATGTTTTTCTTGGCCATTTAGAAAAAGGAGAATTTCAACTCGGCATGTGTTTCGCTTCAGCTCTTTATCCGGATCCAAGCGAGCTTTTAGAACGGTTTGGATCAATAAAAATTGCGAACTTCTCTCAATGGGTACATCCAATTTATCAAAAAAAACTCAACCTTGCTAAGAAACTGCCTGATCAGCGCACGCAGTTTTTACGCGAGGCAGAACAACTTTTATTCGAAGAGGTGCCCTTTATACCAATTTGTAGCTTTAATGCGCTTTATGTTCACAATCCTAGATTGAGGGGCTATGTGTTCGATCACAATGGATGCATAGATTTTAGATGGGCTTACTTGGAGGATTAAATATGAAAACTTTATATATAAAAATGTGGGCTACAATGCTCTTTTTGTCACTCTTTTTTATAAGTTGTAGCAATCAATCTGAAAAAGGCACCCAGATATTGCATTTAAATTTTCAGGAAGGGGATGTGCCAACCCTACATCCCCATCTTCTAGAGGGACATATACGAGGTAGAGCCCTCGGGAAAGCATTATTTGAAGGGTTAACTCGCTTTAATTCAGAAGGAAAAGCTGAGCTTGCCGGAGCTGAGTCTGTTAAAATTTCTTCTTCCAAAACCCAATATACCTTCATATTGCGCGACCATAAATGGTCGGATGGCAGTGCTGTGACTGCGTTTCAATATGAACAAGCCTGGAAACAAGCCATTGCTCCCTTTTCTAAGTGCACATGGGCAGATCTTTTTTACGTAATTCAAGGAGCTGAAAAAGCAAAAAAAGGGATACTACCCTTAAGTGAGGTAGGGATAAAAGCATTAGACAAAAAAACATTATCTGTTGAGCTTACCTTCCCTACCCCTTATTTTTTAAAACTCATAGCATCGCCTTTATTTGCTCCTGTTATATTCGATGGGGTGGAGCCTACTCGATTCAACGGACCCTTTAAGGTGGATAAATGGGAGAGAAACAATCTTCTTGTTTTAAAGGCAAATCCTTTTTTCTGGGATTCTAGCAAGGTATCTCTAAGTAGGATTGAAATTCAGATGGTAAGCGACCCACATACTGCTTTTTTAATGTATGAAAAACAAAAAATCGATTGGATAGGCAATCCTTTTTGCAATCTCACTCCTGAAATGGTCATTCAATTACAAGGGAAAGGAGAGTTGCAAACGAAATCTGTGGCTCGTGCCCTTTGGGTTTATATAAATACATTACACCCTTACCTTGTATCTTCCAAAATACGTCAAGCTTTAAGTCTGTCGTTAGATCGTTCTCTGATTGCTAATCACATTTTTCCGGGCAATTCTCCTCTATATCAACCCCTGCCCACCTCTCTTTCTCTTAGCCCAAATTTATTTTCTGATAACAATCTTAGACAGGCAAAAAGGCTATTTGAGGAAGGGCTTAAAGAAATCAAAGCTACTAGAGAGGAGTTCCTTCCATTAACGTTAAGTTATCCCAACACCGCTGGTCGTAAATCATTTGCCGAATATCTGAAAGAGACATGGGAAAAGGCTTTTGGTATCCAGATTTATTTAAAAGGGTCAGAATGGAATGTTTTCCTTGATCATTTGGAAAAAGGGAAATTTCAATTGGGAATGAGTTTTGCATCAGCTCTTTATCCCGATCCAAGCGAGCTTTTGGAAAGATTTGGGTCAATAAAAACAGCAAATTTTTCTCAATGGGAGCATCCCATTTATCAAGAAAAACTCCGGCTTGCAATGAAGCTACCTGATCAACGCACACGATATTTACGTGAAGCTGAAGAGCTATTGTTCGAGCAGATGCCCTTTATCCCAATTTGTAGCTCTAATGCACTTTATGTACATCATCCCAAATTGAAGGGCTATGTGTTCGACCACAATGGATGCGTGGATTTTAGATGGGCTTATTTGGAAGGTTAAGTGTGAAAGCAGTATCTAAAATGGAGAGCAGAATTTCTAGAGCTTCAGTTAGCGAGCAATTTGAGTGACAGAGCTAGTTTGAGAAGTGGGTAATAGGCATTTTAAAATAAAGGATGTAAAATCTTTGTCTTTCATAAAGCTGATGATTTTTTTTTGTTCTTTCGAATAGCGTTCTATCTCTTCGTCATTAATCTCGAAAGAAACAAAATAAGGGATAGGTAAGTCATCAATCGACACCTTTTTCTTTAATATTTGCTTTGCGTGTTGGTTTAAACGGGATAGTTCGGGAAAACGAAGTATTGAAACAGATTCAAGTGGAAGAGCTTCTTTTCTTACCCAATTAAAAAGGTAGGCATTTCTTTCTCCATAGCCCAATAAGAGTCCATGCAAATAGTGATTGGTGAGAACTTTTCTCCAAAAAACAGAGTTTTTATCTTCAATTGAATTCAGAATTGTATCTACATCAAACTGAATTCCTGTTATTTGTGAGAATTCTCTGTAATATTTTTTTAAGGTGTAGATGAGATGAGGCACATGGATAAAAAGTCCTGCCGTAAAATCTCCTTTCCACGCTATCAATTTGTAAGTTGGCGTCGATACAGTTCCATAAGTCTTTAACCATGTATCCCATAGTATTTTGCAATCGCCAAATTTTAATTCTTCTCGCTGTAAGTTACATTTTTTCACATATTCTTCGAATGTTGGAAGGGCTGAACAATTCGAGGATTTTTGTTCCCTGAGGGAGACTTTTAGTTCTTCATAACTTTGAGCTATTTCTTGCTCTGTCTTATCGAGTGTGTCCGTTATATCAAACTCCGTCATAGGTTTGGTTCCAAGAAGTGTATAAAGCCCTCCATTTCGAATCATTAAATTTTCCAAGAAAATTATAATCTCATCTTGTTGTTTTTGAGAAATTTCCGGTTCTATAAAAGAGGTAGTTATCAAAAATATATTGTGTAAAAAAAATGTAAAGATTAGCTTTTCTGAGAAAGAAAATAATTTTTTCCAAAGAAATGGAGATATTATGAAGAGGTATTTTTTATTCATTGTTACATTTTTGTGTTTGTTGAATTTTCAGTCTTATGCCGATGCTGATCAAGCTTATGCCAAAGATTGTCTAAAAAAGGATATTTTAGGGCAATTATGCTCTTATGAAGAGTCTAGTATCACTACCGTTCGCAGAGAGAAGTATTATTTAGATCTTGAGAGAATTTGTGTTTGTGAGGCCGGGATGTTCCTAAACACAGATTTTTTTGGCCTAGTTCCACTATCAAAGCTTATGCAAGATGATACTGGAGTGTATACGCTAGGATTATATGATTACTACATGTGTAACAGGTGTGGGAGATGTTATTCGTATTGTCCATCAAGTTGTGGTACTTGTGGAGGAACTGATTTTACACGCATCGACAATCTTGAAGACTGATAGCTTTCTGGATGCTTCCAAGTTTGATACTTAAGCTTGCCAATAACTCTGTCGAGACGAGAGCATGTCAGGGACTCGCTGTTAGAAAATCGTATAGGTCTTGTTCGGTTAGAATCAGAAAGCTTTTGTGAATTTGACAAACATCTTCCGTAGCTTTAATAATTTCTGTGCTGCCTACCCCCGGCAAGCCTATGGCAGAAATGTTCGGAAAGGCTTCGCTTTTCTCCAAGAAATTAAAACCCTGAAGATAATCCTGAATACTGAATCCCTCTTCATGAACGCGGAAATAAATAACCCCTCGCTCATATAAAAGAGTTTGAACTGCAAATTGAAGCCCTTGACACTCCTCTGAAGGGGGCTCTCCAAAAAAATCAGAAAGTTCGGCAAGGGTTTGGCAATAATATGCCATTTGAAACTCCCCCTTTTGCGCTTCTCCAAATAAGGCAACTGTAAATTGCATATCAATCTCTATATTAATTCAAACCTGTATAAATAATATTTTACCATAGTTTAGCTATTTTTCTTCTAGCCACTATTTGTTAATAATAAACTATCTTACTAAGAATAAAGAAAATTAATTTTAATTAAAAGCACGGCCAAGGCGGCGGCACTTATTAGAATCTCTGTAAAGCGCTTGATTTTCAAGCTCTTGCTCAATTGCAAGGAGTCGATTATATTTAGCTGTTCTTTCAGATCTTGAAAGAGAGCCTGTTTTGATTTGTCCGGTCTGCATAGCTACCGCCAAATCGGCAATAATCGTATCTTCTGTCTCTCCGGAACGATGAGAGATAATGGCGGTGTAGGCATGAGCTTGCGCTAAACGAATACATTCAATGGTTTCGGTAAGCGTCCCTATCTGGTTGGGTTTGATTAACACAGAATTTGCAATATGCTCTTCTAAGCCTTTTCGCAAAAATTGAGTATTTGTCACAAATAGATCGTCTCCAACAAGTTGAATTTTCTTTCCCAACTTTTCGGTCAGTATTTTCCACCCTTCCCAATCTTGCTCAGCCATGCCGTCTTCAATGGAGTCGATGGGATATTTTTCGCAAAGAGAGGCGAGATAAGCGCTCTGCTCCTGGGAGGATCGGTTCTTATAAAGCTCTCTTTTAGAGTCATAAAATTCTGATGCCGCAACGTCTAGAGCTAAAGACACCTCTTTGCCCGGCTGATATCCGGCCCTTTCAATTGCCTGCAATAAAAGCTCGCAAACCTCTTCATTTGAGTTTGTTTGAGGAGCAAATCCCCCTTCATCACCGACCGAAGTGCGATACCCTTTCTCTTTCAAGACTCCTTTTAAAGTATGAAAAATTTCCGCTCCCCAGCGAATCGCTTCTGCAAAATTGTCCGCCCCCACGGGGCGAATCATAAATTCTTGAAAATCAAGGTCATTATCTGCATGCACTCCTCCATTTATCAGATTGATCATGGGACAGGGCAGCAGGTGAGCAAAAATGCCCCCTATATAACGAAAAGGAGGGAGTTGAGCAGAGGAGGCAGCTGCTTTGCAAATAGCTAAAGAGACCCCCAGTATGGCATTAGCACCCAATTTTGATTTATTAGCGCTTCCATCCATATCAAGCATCATCTTATCTAACTTTTCTTGATCGAACACATTTTGACCAATCAATAACTTGGCGAGAGGACCATTTACATTTTTAACAGCTTTTTGAACGCCTTTACCTTTAAATCTTTTAGTGTCTTTGTCTCTCAATTCTATAGCTTCATGTTCCCCAACGGAAGCTCCAGAGGGGACCTTAGCCACACCTACTCGGTCTCCATCGGTGGTTACAGTCACTTGAACGGTGGGATTTCCTCTTGAATCGAGAACTTCCAACCCATCAATGGAAATAATTTTTGAGTTGATCATGAGAGATTCCGAGGCTATATGAAGATATATCGTAAGCTAATGTTTTTGCGGATTTTTCACAATGAAGGAAAAAGAGCTCATTAATCGTTCTTTGCAAGGAGAAGAGAAAGCTTTTGAACAATTGGTGCATCAGAATGAGGGGAAAATTTATCGAGCCTGTTTAAGCCTTGTAAGGGACGAAGAAGTGGCGAGAGATCTGACTCAAGAGACCTTTTTGCGCGCCCATCAACATCTGGCTGATTTTCGAGGAGAGGCTCGTTTTTACACCTGGATATGGCGTATTGCTCATAACCTTTCTCTCAATTATTTAAGAAAACAAAAAACTCTTGAGATCCCTTTGCAAGAAGAGCGGTTTATGCTTGCGAGAACCCAAGATCAAGAGATCGATGAAGAGTTCATGCGGCAGATTCAAGAGGGGCTTGCTACGCTTTCTCCCAAGCATCGGATTATTTTTGAGATGTACGACTTAGAACAAATTCCCCAAAAGCAAATTGCTGCGATGCTAAAGATTCCATGCGGCACCGTCCGTTCACGTCTTCACTATGCCCGGAAAAAGATGCGCCGTTTTTTAGAAACTCACCCTACGCAAAAAATGCCAGAATAGGCTGGCTACAGAGGGCAATTTTTTGCGTAAGGTGAGTGAGTTAGAAAAATGACAAATATTTAGGCGAGCTCTTCCAATAGCTTTAAATAGGAGGCATACCTCAAAGAGGATATTTCACCATTTTCAACCTCTTTTTTCACCGCGCAATCCGGCTCATGGGAATGGGTGCAGTTAGAATATTTACAACCCTCTCCAACCGATTGAATTTCCGGGAAATAGATATCTAAATCTTCTTTATGCAAATCCCATATCCCAAAGCTTTGTATCCCGGGGGTATCAATACACCAACCTCCAAATTCAAGAGGAATCAATTGAGCCATGGTAGTGGTATGCACCCCTTTTCCTGTTTTCTTGATCACCTCCCCAATGGGGAGAGAAAGACCTGTTAGAGCGTTTATTAAAGAAGATTTTCCGGTTCCCGACTGCCCTGAAAAGACGGATGCTTTCTCTTTCATCTGTTCTTTTAAGCTATCTATGCCCTCGTTTGTTTTAGCACTTACAGCAATCATGCAAAATCCCAGCCTGCGATACGTGCGAATAAAAGCGCTGACAATGGCTTGTTTTTCCCTGTCTCGACCTAATAAATCGATTTTATTGAGCAAGATCACAGGTTCCATTCCTCCTTTACAAGCAGCAATGATATACCGATCAGCCAGAGCCGGCTTTAAGGAGGGTTCTGAAACGGAAAGAGTGATCAAAACCTGATCGATATTGGCTGCAATGAGATGTTCTTTGCGTCTATGGAGATGTTTAGCTCGAGAAAGGATCGTCTTCCGCTCCTCCACAAAAATGATAGAGCCCTCTTCAGGTTCAAATAGAACAAAATCGCCCACAATTACCAAATTTTTGACCCGTGTAAACTCTTTTTTTAAGACCCCTCTTAAGACACATGAATAGATTTTCCCTTTATATTGAACATCAATAGTTTCGGCTGAAATGGCTAAAACTCGGCCCCGAACGAAATGTTTCTTAACGATTTTTCGCATTGCCTCCTCTTTGAGAAGACGTTTTCTCTTTTCGCGATCGGTCTTTTTATGTTTCGAGCGATCGAGAAGAGAGGCAATTTTGCGCGCCATTCGCAGCTCTTTTCGAGTTTCAGGAAAATGATTCTCTTCGAAAAATTTATTGCCCATGGATGAGTTGGTACATTAAGATAGCCCCCGCTATGGCTACATTAAGTGATTCTGCTTGTTGTTGCATAGGAATCGATATGCGCTTTCCCAGCTCTTTTCCCCTCGTCGAAACACCGTGCGCCTCATTACTTAACAAGAGAAGCACATTTTCAACCTTTTCAGTCAAAGAGGGGAGAGGTTCCCCTTCTGTATCGGCAATATAAGGGATCCATTTATTTTGTTGGACCAACAAAGCGAGTTTTTCCCAGTCACCGAAGGTCCAAGGTAGAGAAAAAAGAGCGCCGCGAGAAGCTCTCAGAACCTTGTCGTTAAAAGGATCTACACAGCCTGGAAGAAAAAAAATTCCTTCCCATCCCAAAGCAAAAGCTGTACGGATCAAGGTTCCCAGATTACCGGGATCTGCAATCTGATCCAAAACCAACACCCTCTTTTTCCCTATTAGCGAGGTAGGTTCGGGAAGAGGGAATTCCGCAGCAATGCCTTCAGGCGAGAGAAGAGCCGTTATTTTTTTCATCCTGTCCATAGTGACAGTGTAGAGCTCCCCCTCAAGAGGAAGTGCCGCATCAAGAGTTGTGAGAAGAATTTTTTTTGGAGCCACCTTCTCAGCAATCTCTTGCACAACCTTTTTGCCCGAGACAATCACTGAGCGGTGCTTTTCTCTATAACGGCGATTTTGACGAATTTTTACAAGGTGCTTAAAAAGGGGGGTAGATAATTTTTTTGGTGTTTGTTTAAACATTTGTTTTTATGGTTACATAATGATAACATAGGTACCCATTTTGATTCCTTTTAGAAAGTCGATAGGCTTTCGCCTATTGGCCATAAGTTTTATTCTACTTGCTCTCCCCCTTTTGCTTGACTTTTCTATCATAGTAGCAAGACAGTATCAGCGCACTCTTAATAATGCTAAGAGGCACCTCGTCGAAGTGGCTTATTTAAGGCAGCTCCCCCTTTCAGATGTGCAACCCCTTAATAAACCTTTACTCGAAGTAATGGCCTATTTGCTCGGCCTCAGTCAAGATTTTCCTGAAGAGCCAAGTGAAGCCCTCAGTGCAAAGTTAGGTGAATTAGTGAAAATTGGAGATTTCAAGAGAGCTTCCGTTTTAAAAGTTGACTCAAAAAAACAATATACTGTCGTGGGTTCTAGCGAACCTGATCTGGTTGGGAAAGATTTTCAGGACGTTTCCGAAGAAAACAATCTTTTTTGGGGAGGAGATATAGAAAAAGATGTGTCCGACTACATTTATTATGACAAACACAAGCTAGAGCCGAACATCACAACGGTTTTAAGAATAGAAAACTCAGAACAAGTTCCCATTGGGATTCTCGAGGTTACTGATAACGTGACTGAAAAAATCGATGCCCTTTTAGCTCCGGTATCTCACCCCTATCAGATCAATTTTGCTCTACTTCTTCCTTCAACCATCATATTTGCAGCCACAGATCCCTCGTTTGTCTTCAACTATTTTCTTCCTCCGCTAAAGTTAACTCCAATGCTACCCTCGAAACCCATTCCGGTTAAGGAAACAATCGGATACCCTTTTTTTGAGTTTACTTGGGAAGGACAGCAACAATTGGGATATGTCAACAGACTTCCGGGTTCAAATTTTACTTTGCTGACATATACCTCTAGAGAGGAGATTTTCCAGGAGCCTCTAATTTCCTTTTTCCACAGCAATGTCATCTACATTATCATCTTGATCCTAGGTGGTATTCTAGCCTATATGCTCACAAGAAGAATGGCCAAACCGATTCAAAACTTAAGTTTTGTCATGCAAGGCATTCAAGAGGGGAAACTTAACCTTCGCTATAAAAAGGACATAGTCGGATATGAGTTCAATACATTAGGCACGATCTTTAATCAGATGATTGGCACAGTTATAGAAAAAAAACATATCGCGGAAGAAGAGAGGGTGGAACGGGAAAAGCTCGCCTCCGAACTCAAATTGGGACAAAAGGTACAAAGAAGCCTTTTACCGGTACAAATGCCTAGCTATCCCAAAGTAGAAATCAGTGCCACTTGCATCCCTGCAACTGAAGTCGGGGGGGATTTTTATGACGTATTTGTGACCAAAGGCCAGAAACTTGTTTTAGCCATTGCAGATGCGGCCGGAAAGGGAGTAGGAGCCTGTTTCTATTCCCTTAGTATGCGGAATCTACTTCGCACTTTTGCTAAAGAATACGAAGAAGCAGGTCCTGCTATGAAAGCTACCAATAACTTATTTCTAAATGAAACAGGAGAAAGCGGGATGTTTATCACAGCCCTGATGGGGCTCTATGATCACAAAACACAAATATTGAGCTACTGCTCCTATGGGCATACTCCTTCCTTTCTTAGAAGAGAGAATGGAAATATTGAAATCTTACATCAACCGGAGATATCCATGGGGATAGAATACAAAGAAGAGAGCAAGGTGATCAAAGTCAAGCTAAATAAAGGGGATATGATAATTCTTTATACAGATGGCATTACGGAAGCACATGACGAAAGCTTCAATATTTTCGGGGAGCACCGGATGATGCAGTGCCTTAAAAAAGGAGAGGGTAAAAGCGCCTCCGAAATGGCCCAGTTCATTGTGAATGAAGTGAAACTCTTTTGCGGAAAGGCACCTCAGCATGATGATAGCACTCTCTTGATAATGAAAGTTATGAGCTAAAAATGATCAACCGCTCTTTTACGCTTCGAGTATTGGTGATAAGCTTCATTCTGTTAGCTCTCCCTCTGCTTATCTATTCATTTATTTTTTTCCAAGCCACCTACAATCAAGAGATTGAAAATCTCAAAAAGCAAATGAGACAAGATGGGTATTTACGAACGTTTGTCCTCTCAGAGGTGGAGCAATCTAAGCGAATTCTCTTAAAAGAATTCGATACTCTGTTTAATATCTCCGAAAAGCTTGAAAATCTCGATCCGGCCGTTTTAAGTCAGCAACTGGCTGAAATAGCTCTTGTCGGAGGCAATATACAAATCTATATCATGGAACTGAGTCAAACAGATGAATATAAAATTATAGCCTCTAGCGATTCCGATGCTGTCGGCACCTTCTTTAAGAATCGCGTGAAATTCCGGCAAGCGATAGAAGGAAAAGACTCCAATTTTATTCGATACGTATACTCGGAGAAAGAAGAAGAGTCTCTTCCCTACATTTATATGGTCCAAGTTATCCGCTCTAAAGGGACAAACGATCCCATCGCCATCTTTATGATTGTAGTGAGCATGGAAAAAGAGTTTAACAGTATCTTGGCAGAAACAGAAGAGGCCGATGATTTAGATTTCGCCATCCTCAATCCCGATGGAATCGTGATGCAATCGACCCAGAGCGTTATGCGAGGCTCCTATTTCGGCAATGTAACCGAAAAAAGAAAAGAAGAGCTAATAGGTGATGGAGCCATTACTTTTCCCATCGCTTCAGAACCACTCCCTATTACAAAAACCGACGATGAACCCTTTTTTGAGTTTGTCTTCCAGGATGACACACAACTCGCTTATAAACTTGACTTCCCCACGTTAGGTCTGTCAGTGGTGATCTATGCCCCCAAAGAGTTTTTTTTCAAGAAAGTTCTCGACGAATTTTTACTGATTTACATTGTATATGCCCTTATCTTTCTCATAGGAGGGGGCGTGGTCTTTTGGCTTTCCTATTGGATTTCCCGTCCCTTAAAGCAACTCTCATATGTCATGGAAGAGGTAAGCGCAGGGAACTTAAATGTCCGGTTTAAAGAGCAGCCATTGGGGTTTGAAATCAACCTATTGGGAACCTCATTCAACCACACCTTAAATACCCTTCTAAAAAATATTGAACAAGCAGAGGAAGAAAGAGTTAAAATTGAGACCTATCAAAAAGAAATTGCTATCGCCCGTGAAGTTCAAACAAGTCTTCTTCCATTTGAAACGATGCCTATTGTCGAAGGGATTGAGCTTAAAGGGTGTTACCTTCCTGCTGAAGAGGTAGGAGGGGATAGCGGCAGTACATTGGCCCGAAAAACAGAAAAAGGAGAGAGCGTTGTATTTATAGGAATCGGCGATCCCTCCGGCTTAGGGATTTCATCTTGTCTTTATTCCTTATCGGTACGCAATCTCATACAAGCTTATTCTACTTTATATGAAGATGTTGGAGAGATATTGAGCAAAGCAAACAACGATTTCTTAGAAGATGTAGGAGAAACGGGGACATTCATGACATTTTTACTCAGCGCCTATTATCCCCTCACAAAGCGGCTCGATTATTACTCTTGCGGACACATCCCTGCTATGGTGCGCCGCTCAGACGGAGAGCTCATTACACTTGCCAGTTCAGGCATAGCCCTCGGACTTAAAGAGGCAAAAGAACCCTACAAGGCAGATTCAATTCAGCTTCATACAAATGACATCGTTGTCTTTTATACGGACGGGGTGTTTGAAATGATGAATGAAAACAACGAACGTTTCTCGAAAGAGCAGTTTGAAGAATGCCTCAAGCAAAAATCAATCGTATCGGCTCAAGACATGCTGGATGCTCTCTCATCTACTTTAAAAACTTTTGGCGGCACAATGCCCCAAATCGAGGATGTGGTTATTCTAGTCTTGAAAGTGACATGTTGAACCTCCCTCGCCTAAAAGGCGAGGGATTCCTGATTCCTCGCTCCCAGCAACCTGGGCAGCTCCACAGGCTTTAGACCGACATCCCGGCGGCCC
>JBAPRV010000199.1:0-1670 GCA_049281295.1 Chlamydiales bacterium | reverse complement strand
AACTAGCTTAAATTCTCTGAGCCCATTCATCCATCACCTTTTCCTATTCTACTCTATTCTTATGCATGTACGAATTTTTTCTCTCTCTGCTTCTGACTACCCAAATCTCGAGTTTTATAGATTATTTTGGATGCAGCAGCTTCTGTATATCTGCTCCTACAATGGCGCGGATATTACGTGTGATCTTTTCATAGCCCCATTCCCACCATTGTATAGCAAGGAGCTGCTGAATAACCTCATCAGAAAACCTCTTCCGGATCACTCTGGCAGGATTACCTCCCACAATGGTATAAGGAGGAACATCTTTTGTAACCACTGCCTCCGCTGCTATAATGACTCCATCTCCGATCTTAACGGCTGACATGACGGTTGATCCATGCCCGAACCACACATCATTTCCTATCAATGTATCCCCTTTGTTCGGAAGATCAAGATCATAGTCTTCCCATTCAGGGCAACCTTCCCCCATCCTTCCAAAAATAAAAAATGGAAAAGTAGAAAAACCGCTCATTTGATGGTTCCCATCACTTAGAATGAACTTTGTTCCGTAGGCAAGCTGACAAAATTTTCCAATAGTGAGCTTACAAGAATGAGCAAAAATCACATTATCCCGTTCAAAGCTTTCAGCACGATCTCTCCCATCATAGTAGGTATAATCTCCAACCTGAATATTTGGGTTTGTAATAAAATTCTTAAGGAAGACAAGTGATTTTGTAACTTTTTCAATTGGATATGGATTGTTAGGAGAAAGCATCATTATAAATAATCATCTTTTTGTTGTGACTACACAGCCCAGAGACGAGTTCGGGACAGTCAGGGTTAAATGTTATGAGTTTTATGATATCAGTACAACATCTCATCAGGAATCAAAACGAAGAAGTTTGATCCTGCAAGAAAACTTAGAGACCCAAACTTTGTTGCTAAGGCGTTTTCCCAAGCTTTATTTGACAATGATCCTTGACGCTGCTCTTGACGCAATAAACGGTTATTTAATGGCTACAGGAAAATCCTGTATAGAAAAATCTAAAATCCACCATAACATTCAGGAAGAAAATCTAAATTATTTTTAATTGTTGAATCAGGACTTGTGCGCAGATATCTATCAGAAATGACATGTATTAAGACCTCAGTTGCACCGTTTTTCACGAAATATTCACATACTCCACTCTTAATTTCTTTTATCGCTTCTTCTCTGGTCATCAAACCCCAATCGCCGCCAATCGCTAAAATGTCTCCATCCTCATCTTTTTTAACACATTTCACTTCTCTTCTACATATTGGTAAAGATAGAGAAAATTCCGATTTTTCTAACACTTTCCCTTTTGGAATTTTCATTACTAAGCATCTAATATTTAGAATATTACTTAGTTTTATATATTCTGAACAATATACATCAGATAAAAACAAAATATGTAATAAAGTAATTAAATACATTATAATCCACCTGTAAATTTCCAAGTTTGAGAGGAGTTCTGACCATGAATAAATTTTATCTCTTGGAATGACTGGAAATCTCCATCTCTTTGACAAATGCAGCTCACGGCATTACAGTTCTGCATATAACAATGGCAGCCTCATATCTTTGAAATTGCTACAAAATGGATTTTCAAGTCATCTTTAAAAGTCTTTATTTTCTCACCTCTCAAAGTTATACAACGGTCTTTTAAACA
>JBAPRV010000198.1:0-19070 GCA_049281295.1 Chlamydiales bacterium | reverse complement strand
TCCGCAATTGCTTGTGTATAACCTAGATGGATTAAAGCATTCAAAGCGTCTTGCTGCTTGGTCGAAGGGTGAATCGAAGAGCTAAGACTCAATCGCCCTTTCAAGTCAATAATCAAACGATCGGCTGTTTTTTTTCCTACTCCGGGAACCTTGGTAAACACGTTGCTGTTATTTGCGAGCACTGCTTTTTCAAGCTCAGACAACTCAACATGTCCCATAATGCCTAAAGCTGTTTTGGGCCCTATCCCGGATAATGCGAGCAATATTTCAAACAGATCGCGTTCTTTTTGCGTTAAAAAACCATAGAGAGCCTGAGAATTTTCTCTCACCACCCATGCTGTATAGAGGAAAAGAGTCTCCCCCAGAGGAGGAAGCTTTCTCAAATGATTCAGAGGAATTGCTAGTTTATATCCAATCCCATAAGCCTCAATCACTATATATAAAGAATTTACAGTGGCTAATTTTCCTCGGATAAATTCGTACATGATGACCTTTTTTGGTTTTCAAGTTATCGAATGAGCATGACAGATAGCAAGCGCAAGTGCATCCGCAGCATCATGGGGTGAAGGTAATTTATTTAATCCTAGCAGAGTTTGTACCATCTTTTGCACTTGCTCTTTACTCGCGTTCCCACCAACCACTGCTCTCTTAGCGCGAGCAGGAGGATATTCGAAGACAGGGATGTCAAGAAGAAGGGCAGGCAAGATAGCTGCTGCACGAGCCATGCCGAGCTTGATAGCACTTTGAGGGTTTTTTTTAACATATTGAGTTTCTACAGCCACTGCTTCAAAATCCCATTTTTTGACCAAAGCCGTTATCCCTTCAAAAATGATTCGATAACGATAGGTAATAGGTTTTGAAAGGGGAGGACGGATGACTCCATAATCTACCGGCTTCATCCTCCTTGTTCTATCGATATGAACAATCCCAAAGCCCGTGGCAGAAGTTCCAGGGTCGATTCCTAAAATTATTTTTGCATTTTCTTTCATCGATTTTTCTGTAGAGACCTCTGCATAACTTAGGAAATGTCGAAAAACGAGCTCTTTCCGGTTAGATTTGAAAATTTCCATTTTTCTCATTATCAATGAGATAAGAAGAAAATAGGAACTTTTAAAAAAGAGCTATTTAGCGGCGTTTCTTAAGTTATGCAGGGGTCTCCTGTATATATCAAGTGCGATTAAAGAAAAATGGGATTAAAATTTCCGCATGGACAGAGAGTATCACAATATTATCATTCGAATGCCTAACTGGTTGGGAGATGCTGTGATGGCCACTCCAATTATTGCAGATATTCGCAAAAAATGGCCAGAAGCATCCCTCACTGCCATGTGTATGAATAGCCTGACCCCTCTACTTCTGGGCAACCCCCACTTAAATGAAATTTTTTCTTTTTCTCAACCTAACGAGTTTCAAAGAAAACAAAAAAATCGACATATGATAGAGCGGTTGAGACAGGGTAAATATGATCTCGGCGTGCTCTTAACAAACTCATTTTCATCGGCATGGGGGTTTTGGCGAGGGAGAGTTCAAACCCTAGTTGGATTCGCTCACGATGCCCGCAGCTTACTTCTTACCTACCCCGTCACCTTTCCTAAAGAGCGTGAAAAGCAACACCTCGTTATGACCTATAAATCTCTGCTGCAACCGCTTGGAATTGCTTTGTCCGATACCTCCCCCTCCCTTTACGTGATGGAGGAAGAGCGGGCAATCGCCGAAACTATTCTCAAACAGCACTCTGTTCCCGAGGGAGCTCAGATCGTGGGAGTTAACCCGTCAGCAGCTTATGGTCCAGCCAAGTGCTGGCTCCCCGAGCGATTTCGTTCAGTGACTGAGAAGCTATTGCAAGATCCACAAATTTATATTCTCTATTTTGGCGATAAAACAAACAGCTTCGCTGTTCAAAAGATCTGTCATGATTTGCCCAAACGTGTGATCAATCTAGCAGGGACCACCAACTTACGCGAGCTGATAGCATTGATCGAGAGGTGCAATGTATTTTTAACCAATGATAGCGGCCCTATGCATATCGCTGCAGCATTAAAAAAACGTCTTATAGCTTTATTTGGCTCAACCAATGAAATCACGACTGGCCCTTATCAACATGGAAAAGTGATTCATAAGCATGCCCCTTGCTCTCCTTGCTATCGACGTGTTTGCCCAATCGACTTTAAGTGTATGAAGCAGATTGGAGTAGATGAAGTGACCACAGCACTACTAAAAGAGCTAAAGAGACCTCTGCATAACTTGGGAAGTGTCGAAAAATGAGCTTTTTCCGGCTAGATTTGAAAATTTCCATTTTTCGCATTATCAATGAGATAAGAGGAAAATGGAAACTTTCAAAGATAGCCGAAAAGAGTTATTTAGCGGCATTTCCCAAGTTATGCAGAGGTCTCCTAAATCCCTAAAAAATTTTCGGTTGGATGATACTCATAACCACAATCATGAGCGACATGAGGATTAGTCACATGGCCGCGATAGGTATTTAAGCCATCGCGAAGCCCCGGATCATCAACCAAAGCTTGGTTTAACCCTTTTTGAGCCAACTCCAATACATAGGGAGTAATGGCGTTGGTCAAAGCCTGCGTGGAGGTGCGCGCACAAACACCGGGCATATTTGCCACACAGTAGTGAACAACATCATGGACTATATAGGTTGGATCTGAGTGAGTTGTTGGGCGTGATGTTTCAGAACATCCTCCCTGGTCGATCGCTACGTCCACAAAGACACTGCCAGGGGACATTTGCCGGATCATTTCTTCGGTGATTAGTTTTGGAGCACTCTTCCCGGGCACCAAAACGGCTCCCACCAATAAATCCGCAGCGATTGCCCCCTCTTCAATTGAGGCGGGGGTTGAATAGATCGTCTTCAGCTTAGAACCATACAGATCATCGAGTTCTCTTAGGCGTGTCAATCTTCTTTCCAAGATCGTGACATCCGCTCCAAAACCGATAGCCATACGAGCTACTTGTGTCCCAACTACTCCCCCTCCAATTATAATGACTTTAGCGGGAGGAACTCCTGGAACACCTCCTAAAAGCAATCCTTTTCCCCCATGCGACATCTGCAGGCAAGTAGCTCCTGCTTGAATGGCAATGCGCCCCGCAACCTCGCTCATTGGAGTGAGCAAAGGCAATCCTCCCTTCTCATCCGTTACCGTCTCAAACGCGATTGCAATCACTTTACTTTCTATAAGATACTTAAGTTGAACAGGATCTGGAGCAAGATGGAGATAGCAAAAAAGAATTTGCCCCTCTCGTAATAAAGGAAATTCACTGGGTTGAATATCTTTTACCTTCACAATGAGCTCCCCTTCCCCATAGATAGCCTCAGCATCAGCAACAAGGGTCGCCCCTGCTTTTTCAAACAGGGTATCGGTAAAACCTACTTTAGTTCCGGCACTCTTTTGTACTAATACAACATGCCCGGCTTGAACTAGCAAGCTGACAAGAGCAGGAGTAGCTCCTACTCGATATTCATGGTCTTTAATCTCTTTTGGAATGCCTATAATCATTTTCTAAATCTCTTAAAAGGTTCACCATTTCAATCGCAGCCAAAGCTCCTTTATGACCTATATTTTTCCCCTTTGCCTCAGAACGGTCAAGGGCTTGCTGGAGAGTCTCTGTGGTCAATACCGAAAATATGACAGGGATACCTGTTGATAAAGAAATTTGTAAGATACCCGAGGCAGCTTGAGACGCAACATATTCGAAATGAGCCGTTTCACCACGAATCACCGCGCCTATGCAAAGAACTGCGTCGTATTGTTTTGACTCGGCCATCTTTTTAGCAATTAGAGGAATTTCAAAAGCCCCCGGTACCCAAGCGATTGAAAGCTCTTCTTCTCCTATGCCACAACTTTTCAAACCTTCAATTGCCCCTTTTAGCATCCGCTCTGTAACAGAAAGATTAAAGCGAGAAGCCACTAAGGCAATGCGAGATCCTTTTCCATTCAAATCTCCCTCATAAAAGGGCATGAGTATTTCCCTCAGTTTCAAAATCGATCAAATGCCCCATTTTCATCCGCTTTGTTTTCAAATAATTGAGGTTCTCTTTAGTCAAAAGAGGAGGAAGAGCTACCCGCTCCACAATACTTAACCCATAGCCGGACAATCCCCCGTATTTCGCCGGGTTATTCGTTAAAAGACGGATGGTTGAAAGGCCCAAGTCAGCTAGAATTTGAGCCCCTATCCCATACTCTCGCGTATCAACGGGAAGGCCGAGTTCAATATTGGCTTCAACAGTATCAAATCCTTGATCCTGCAAGGTATAAGCACGCAACTTATGGCCTAAACCAATTCCTCGCCCCTCTTGGCCGCGCAGATAAACAATAACCCCCTTTCCCTCATCAGCAATTTTAGACAAAGCGCTTTGTAGCTGAGATCCGCAGTCGCAACGGGTCGAATCGAAAACATCACCTGTAAGGCATTCAGAATGAACTCTGACAAGAACATTGGGCTCTCCAGCCACCTCTCCTTTAATCAAGGCGAGGTGCTGCACCCCATCTATTGTGGACTCATAAGCATGTGCAATAAACTCGCCAAACGGGGTTGGCAAACGAGCTTGAGAGACACATTTCACCAGCTTTTCCTTTTTCTGGCGGTAGCGAATCAGATCGGCAATTGAGATAAGATGCAACCCTCTCTCTTGGGCAAAGTGCTGCAAACCTTCTAAGCGAGCCATGGAGTAATCGGGATTCACGATCTCGCAGAGCACCCCCACGGGTTGCAACCCGGCAAGCGAAGCCAGGTCAACAGTAGCCTCGGTGTGGCCTGCTCTTTTTAAAACTCCTCCATTGCGAGCTCGCAGGGGGAAGATATGCCCGGGACGGCGAAAATCGTCGCCTTTTTTGTCAGGGTTTGCCAGAGCGCGGATGGTGGCGGCTCGATCCGCTGCAGAAATGCCCGTTGACGTATTTTCCCTTAAGTCAACCGAAACTGTAAATGCAGTTCTTTGAGACTCGGTATTTTGGCTGACCATAGGAGGGAGATGGAGCTGATCTAGCCGCTCGGACGTCATGGGAACACAGACCACTCCACTTGTGTGCTTCAGCAGAAAGGCCATCTTTTCGGTTGTCATCTTTTCGGCAGCTATAATCAGATCTCCCTCATTCTCACGATCCTTATCATCTACCACAATAACAAATTGCCCTTGAGCTATTGCCTCAATCGCTTTCTCAATTTCTAAAAATTCCCTTTCCATACCCAAAGTATCATAAAGAAACCTATCGAAAATATCTATCGAAATAAAATAAAAAATGTTATTTTAAAGTAAACAAGCATTAACCCTCATCTAACTACTATGGAGTTTCCATTTACTCAAGAAGAATGGAGAGCTGTTTTAGCAAAATTGTATAAAAGAGCTGCCGTAGACCATCAGTTTCATGTGCTGTGTACCAGAGATTCGCATGCCGCTATCAAACTCATTTGCGGCAAAGAGATTCCGAAAAGTATCCGCATTCGCTTCGAGCAGCAGCAGCCGGATGAGACGGTTTTAGTACTCCCTAGAGAAAATAAAGTGCTTTTTCATGAGCTCAGCGATCAAGATCTTGAAGAGATTGCACGAGGTATGGCCGTTGTTTGTCTTCCCTTCTCTCACTCTACGGCAGAGATACAGCATAAATCTGGCAAATAGAAAAACAGCTTAAAAGCTTTTTTCTTCGAGCCGTGAGGTGATGGCATTAAAAACGGCCTTAGGCTGAACGGGAAGTTGTCGAAAAACAGAAGTGGACACGGACACGCCCCTGTCACTCATTAAGGTATAAAGCCCATAAAGCGCTATAAGGACAAAAATTCCAAAAACCAGCCCTTTAACCGCAAGAACCGTCATATAGCCTAATCCCACCACGGTTCCCATAGCAATTAAAGTGGTTGATAAAAAGGAAGGGTTTAAGAATAAAATCTTTCTATCTTTATCCTTTACAAAATGACGTATGGATAACCCTGCCGCTACAGTCCCGATCGTGAACCAACCGAGCGAGGAACCAGGTAGAAGGATTGCTAGACGCAAAGCCGTTATCCCGATCATAGAGACAGTAAGAACGGTGTTAGTAGACGGAGCCTCCACATGTAATAAAGGAGCCCTTTCACTATTTTCTTTAATTTGATGAATTGGTATAGACATATACCACACATTATAATGAACTTGCAAATATTAAAAAATATTAAATATTTTTTATCAAATAGTCTAACCGAATATCGTCTTCAAAACGATAGACTGATTTAAGATCCCACCTAGGAGCCTGTTCAACCGGCAAAGGGGAGAGAGAGGAGAATATCGGTTTTCCCTCATGGCCTAATAAACAGTTCCCCATATAAACAATCAGACGATTCACAAGATTTTTATTGAGAAAGGCCCCTGCCATCTCTGATCCCCCTTCAACCAGCAATTGCACGACTTTTCTTTTTCCCAACTCTTTCAAAACAAAAAAAAGATCTACATGCCCCTCAATGGAGGGAGCTATGATAACCTCGCTATTACACTCTTTCCACTGAGAGATGCGTTTGGGATCGCATCGATCTGTTGTAAAAATTAAAGTTGAACCTAGGCAGGCGTCGAAAAGAGGAGCCGGAGGAAGGGCTCTTCCCTTCCCATCAATGAGAACGCGCAGTGGTTGTTTAGGTAGGGTAAAATCCCTGACAGTGAGGCGGGGCTGGTCAGCAAGGGCAGTTTGAGCCCCGATCAAAATTGCTTGAGATGAGGCTCGTAGCAGCTGGACGTCTCTTCTCGACTCCTCGCCTGTGATCCATTTGGAAGAGCCATCGGCCGATGCGATTCGGCCATCTATACTCATAGCCAACTTTACCACACAAAAAGGAAGCTGGGTCCGACGATTATAAAGATAAGGTTCTAACGAGGATAAGGCTTGCTTTTGGGCAATTCCTACAACCACTTGAATCCCGGCTTGCTTCAGTATTTCCACACCTTTGCCGGATACCTGAGGATCGGGGTCAAGACAGGGAATGACTACCTGAGCAATACCCGACTCGATCAATGCTTGGGCGCAGGGAGGTGTTCTTCCCCAATGTGCGCATGGCTCCAAACTGACAAAAGCCGTGGCTCCCCGAGCTAAGGGGCCAGCTTGTTGAAGAGCAATCACTTCAGCATGAGGTGATCCTATAGTGGTGTGGTATCCTTTTCCAACAATTTCCCCTCTATTGACAATAAGACAGCCTACCCAAGGATTGGGGGGTGCCGAAATTCTTCCTTCCTCACCCAAACGAATCGCCTGGAGCATAAAAAACTGTTGTTGCTCATCGTTGACTATCATATACTCGCCCTACCCTAAGCATAGACACGTCAAAATTAAAGGAGCCCATATGCTTGATGTCAAGCTAATTCGAAAAGAGCGAGATAAAATAGAGGCGAAGATTAAAGCTAAAGAACCCCAGCTGGATCTCACCTCTGTCCTGGAACTTGACGATAAGCTGCGCCACCTCAAAAAAGAAGTTGAAGCCTTAAAAGCCAAGCGCAATGAACAATCCAAAAAAATAGGGGAGCTCAAGCAAAAAGGAGAATCGGCCGAATCTCTGATGAACGAAATGAGAGAGGTGGGTGAAAAAATTGCTGAGCTCGATCATGAATGCGCTTCCACAGAGAATGAGTTTATTGATGCCCTATCCCGCATTCCCAATATCCCCATGGATGAAGTTAAAGTCTCACAAAATAAAGAGGAAAATGTGGTGATCAAAGAGGTCGGAGTAAAACCTGCTTTTCATTTTGCCCCCAAAAATCATCTAGAGCTTAACGAAAAACTTCATTTGTTTGATTTTCAACGCACAGCAAAAACATCTGGAACAGGATGGCCGGCTTATAGAGGATTGGGGGCTCGTCTTGAATGGGCTCTGCTAAACTATATGATTGATATTCAGCTACTCAATGAGTTTGAACTTTGGCTTCCTCCCCTCCTCGTCCGCCCTCCTATCATGTTTGGATCGGGTCAAATGCCCAAATTTGAGGGACAGTTTTATGAGGTCGATGACGAGGAGCATAAGCTCTACTTAATACCGACCGCTGAAGTGATTCTCAATGGACTTCACTTTGAGGAAATTATCCCCGAAGAAGAACTTCCTCTTAAATATGCTGCGTTCACACCCTGTTTTCGAAAAGAAGCGGGAGCGGCAGGCGCGCAAGAGAGAGGATTGATCCGCGTTCACCAGTTCCATAAAGTAGAGATGTTTTGTTTCACAACCCCGGAGCAGAGTGAAAAGATGTTCGACCATATGCTAGAGGTGGCTGAAGAGATCTTGCAAGGGCTTGGCCTTCATTATCGCCTCTCTTTGCTCGTCACCGGGGATATGTCTTTTACAGCTGCCAAAACCGTTGACATCGAGCTTTGGCTCCCGGGCCAAAACCGTTACTATGAAGTCTCTTCCATCTCCTTATGCACCGATTATCAAGCTCGCCGCTCAAATATTCGATACAAAAGCAAAAGCGGTAAACCGGAATGGGTGCATACCTTAAACGGTTCAGGATTAGCGACGCCCCGTCTAATGGTCGCCCTACTTGAGAATAATCAAAATGAAGATGGTTCGGTAAACTTACCCCCTGTTCTCGCAGAAAAGCTGGGCACCCATCTTTTAAGACCGGATGGAAGAAAGAAAATGACAGGCTTAGAGTAGCAAGCAGGATCTCAGAAGAGTTCAGGCTCCTTACGGATAACCCCTTTCACACTTAACCACAAGTTACTTAAGCTGTTTATCAAATTCAGGAAGAATTCAGAAACCTTTTTTCTAATTCCTTCTATACGGTCAGATTTGCTTTCAGAATAGCATACATACCGTTCATAGAATTGGTTTCGCCGCGGTTTCGATGAGTCTGTTTCTTGAATGGAGGTCGATAATGCATCAATATAATTTTCTGCGGTTTCTTTAACTTTAGCAGCAGCGGAATCTGAAACTCCACCCTTTCCTCTTACACTTGTGTATGGGGCAAGAGGATTAAAATCAGAGCGTATTGGACTAGGCATTTTATTTACTTTTTGTTGCTTTATATAAATATAATCATAAAAAAGTAATGTTTTTTTAAAATTAAAACCAAATAAATATTTCTTTATATTTCGTAAGATCATTACGCAACTCACCTTGCATAGTTGATTCAGAAGAGGCTTGCTAAAATTACAGGCAATAAGGTAGGAATAAAATCAATATGATGGCCGCACTGTTTGCTATTATTGCTTTTTCGATGGGGAGCGCTTTTTTTGGCAAAAGAGCCCTTGCTATCATCTTTCTCGTGGTAGGAATTGCTTTGTGTTGGGTGATGCTTGCTTTTCATGCAACAGAGGCATTACAGATCAATTGGTAATTTATGTATCTTTTTTGCCGCTTCAAAATGGCTTCAAAAAGCTCTCTAAAGAGACCTCTGCATAACTTGGGAAATGCCGAAAACGGATAGATTCATGATGGATGCATGGGAAAAAAATTTAAATGCACTTCTAGCTGTGATCCTCGGAGCGGTGATTTCAGGCTCTCTGTACATTCAGCTTTTCGATCATGAAGAGCCCTGCCCTTTATGCCTGCTCCAGCGTCTAGGAATGCTTGGAGTGGCCACAGGCGCATTGATGAACCTCAAATTTGGAGCAAAAACAGCTCACTACGGCCTCTCATTGTTATCTGGCATCATGGGAGGATTTGTTGCGCTACGACAAATTGCTCTTCATGTTTGCCCCGGCTTTTCCAAATTTGGAACCCCTGTTTTGGGACTCAGCCTTTATACCTGGTCGTTTATTGTCTTTGCTTCATCGGCCGCTTATATCGCCCTGCTTCTTCTGTTTTTTGACAAAAGAAAAGGAGCCATCCACCCACTTAATGGGTGGGGCTATTTTGCATTTGTTCTCGTTTTTCTCGTTACGTGTGCCAATATCGTTTTAACATTTTTGGAGTGCGGCTGGGGACCCTGTAATTGCTAGGCTTTCGGTATAAATTCTTTAGAAGATTTGCTGGTTTAGTGGTAAAGGGGCACCACCGAGATCTCCCAAATCATCTTCAGAATCTTCAGGATCAGGATCTTCAACCTCTTCAGAATCTTCAACCTCTTCAGAATCTTCAACCTCTTCAGGATCTCTAAGTTTATCTCCACCAAGACTTAAAAAAGGACCAAGCCCTTCTTGTTCCTCTGTAGCAACATTGCTGGATTGGCTAAAATAACTCGATAGCGCTGCTCCTATATATGCTAGAAAGGCTCCTAGCCCATTTATTGCAGCGACAAGTCCCCTGACTATAAAATTACTAGTGAGCCATGTGTATTTACGCCCACCTGATTCGGACGACAAAGACGAAATGTCAGAGTCATTTTCTCTGAGTGGTGTTGGAATTTCATAAAAATCACCATGAAGTCTATCAAAAGCCATAAAACTACTCCTTTTATATATAACTTTAATTTAATTATAATATTTAATTATTAAAATTTTATTAATAATTATATTTATATTTTTATAAAATTAATATTAAGATAGAATCTCAAATCAACTGAATTGGCCACCTGCCGTTAGTTTTTCTCGATACAGGGATGTCAAACGCAATCTTTCCAGCTAAAAAACCCGATTCGATTTGTAAAGTTTTGAGCGTATTCTGCTATAATGAGCCCTCAATTATTAATGGGGACTCTTCATGAGACAACATTTTGAGAATCAAGATGCGCTTAGCCATGTAATTAACAAGCGCACTCAGGGATTTCTTCTAGAATCACATGGGGCTGAAATGCCCGGCTACCTTGCTGCAGGGGCTGAGGCTGCTAAGGAAACCGGGGTTATTTTACTGCTTACGTGGGCTCTATTGACGGGCTTAAATATCTCTTTTCTTCCCATGGGATGGGCGCTTTTGGCCATGGGCGGAGGATGGACTGTCTGGAAAACGGCCCGAACAGCGTGGCTGGGATGGGGGCGGCTCGAGAGGCTTCACCGAATTGTCGAACAGGAGAAATATGAAATTGAACACCACCGCCCCCAAGAGAGAGAGGAGCTGATTGCTCTATATCGCAATAAAGGATTTGAGGGGAAACTACTCGAAGAGGTTGTCTCGGTTTTGATGGCCGATCAGGATCGATTACTGAGGGTGATGCTCGAAGAAGAGTTGGGACTGACCCTGCAAGTGTATGATCATCCCTTAAAACTCTCTCTCGGAACTTTGGCAGGAAGCTTTACTGCTCTTTTGGCGGCTGCTTTTTTCTTCGTTTTCTTCCCCTCCTTTGGCATATTAATTGCTTCTATGTCGATGTTAGCTGCAGGAGCTTTCCTATCAGCTTTTTATGAAAAAAATAGAATTATTGCCGCTACTATTTGGAACTTGGCTATTGGAGCTTTGGCGTTTGGGGTAGCCTATTTTGTTTTTGGGATAGTTTTATGGTAGAGGCAAAAATCCCCTATCTCTTTCCTTCCACCACCGGAGGGATAGAGTGTTTTGATGAATTTTTTGAGTCGGGCATGGAAGAGAATGTGAGCCCTTTTTTAACTCCCAAGAGTCGCAAATGGGGAGTCAATTTGCCTCTTAAATCCTCTTTTATTGGGGCTTTTTGCCTTTTCTTCGGATTTATTTTTTCCTTTTTTCCCTCGCAAAGCTCTCTAACACATCTTTTTTTATTGCTAACGTACTTTTTTGCAGGCATCCCCGCTCTCATTTCAGCCGTAGAAGATCTATGCAATCTCGAGGTCAACATCGATGTGCTGATGACCTTAGCCGCTTTTTTTTCCATTTTGATAGGCAGCAGCATGGAGGGAGCTCTTCTTCTTGTCCTCTTCTCTTTCTCAGGTTCCATGGAGGAGGCTGTCCGCTCGAAAGCGAAAGGAGCTATTCATTCTCTCAAAAAAATTGCTCCCGGGATAGGATTTGTGGTTCAGCCGGATGGAAGTTTGGTGGAACGGTCTGTCAAAGATATTCAGGTGAAGGAGAAAATTCATGTAAAAGCCGGTCAAGTCATCCCTCTTGACGGAAGGGTGATCGAGGGCAGTTCATCGATTAACTTAAGCCACATTACGGGGGAAAGCCTCCCTTTAAGTCGGACTGTTGGGGATACGGTGCCTGCTGGAGCTCGTAATTTTGATGGAGCTTTAACGCTGGAAGTGACTCACACTAGCGGAGACTCAACTCTAGCGCGTATTATCCAGCTGATCATTCAAGCCCAGGAATCTAAACCTAAATTACAACGGTGGCTCGACAAAGTCACTAATGGGTATGCTATTACCATCATCTCTCTCTCTTCTATCTTTGCTCTTATCCTTCCTCTTTTATTTTCAATTCCTTACTTGGGTCAGGAGGGGTCAATCTATCGCGCTCTAACCTTTCTTATTGCAGCTTCGCCCTGCGCTTTGGTTATCGCTATTCCCGTCGCTTACTTAAGCGCCATCAGTGTGTGCGCCCGTCAAGGCATTTTATTAAAAGGAGGAGTGATTTTAGATGCTCTTGCCAAATGTAAAACGGTTGTACTGGATAAAACCGGAACGATAACCACCGGGGAACTGGAGTGTATTGGACTGGATACTTTTAACTCTGATGAAGAAGAGATGACCTCTCTTGCCCTGGCACTGGAGCGCTCAGCTGTCCATCCCATTGCTCAAGCCATTGTTAAATATGCCAAAAAAAATCAAATCACGCCTGCATTCATTACCGACTTCCAATCTGTTGCCGGCTATGGACTCAAGGGACACTATCAGGGAAAAGAGGTATGCATAGGGCATGGGACATGGATTTTGCCTCACTTGCCTGAAGAGAAGCAGCAGGTGATAAAGGAAAAAATCAAGGAAATTCAAGAGAAAGGAGAGCTTTTCACTTTATTGAAGTTTAAAGAGGGCGCAGCTATTTTTCGTTTTCGTGACACTTTGCGCGCTCATAGCAAAAAAACGGTCGATTCCTTAAAAAAGAAATGGGGGATGCGTGTGGTCATGCTAACCGGGGATCATCAAAAAAGCGCTGCCCTTGTTGCAAAAGAGGTGGGAGTAACCGAATACTATGCTGAGCTTCGCCCCGAGGACAAGGTTGAATATATTTCTAGAAACGATAACCTCGCCATGGTCGGAGATGGAATGAACGATGCCCCTGCCCTGGCTCGCGCCACCGTCGGAATTTCAATGGGGAAGAGAGGAAGTGCAACTGCTATCGATGCTTCCGATATTGTCTTGCTACAGGATAAAATCGAACTGTTGGAATGGCTTATCAAAAAAGCTACTCAAGTAGGGCGCATTGTCAAACAAAATGTGAGCATTGCCGCCTCCGCTATTTTCTTGGTCACTTTGCCCGCTCTAATAGGTTATATTCCTCTTTGGCTCGCGGTGATACTGCATGAAGGGGGAACGGTTATCGTAGCGTTGAATGCATTGAGGCTTTTGAAAAAATGAGAGAAGAGTTTGACGGCCCGCCAGAAAGATTGAGAGAAGCGATTCAAACAGAGACCGAACAATTTGAATCTTTCTATCTCTGGCTCGAAGAGGCCATGCCCAACATCTTTTTCAAGGAGGTGAATAAGGAATGGATCTCTTTGATTGTGCATAGCCTCATGGGCTTCAAAGAGCAGGAGTATTTTTCAGAAATTCATTTAAAAAATGCGGCAATCACATTGTGCATCGATCGACCTGATGCCGACATTAAAATATTGAAAAGCTATCCCATGTTTGGGATCAAAAGCTATACGACCTATATCTCCCGAAACCCTCTCCCATTCTCCGACATAAAGGGATATTTGCGCATTGCCACTATCTACTTCACCGAGGGAGGAGAAAAAGCCGAGGAGCCTCTTCCTCAAGCAACACAGGACGAGCTGAAAAATTTCTTAAAAGAACGCCATCCCAAGTGGAATGAAGAAAAATGCAATTCCTTGATCGATCGAATGGATTCCCGCTCTCTTAGAAAAATGCCCACCGAACGTAAAGTCCTAGCCTTAGAGATGTTTGAGAGAGCTGAAACGCGGGATCATTGTCAATATGAAGTGCAATATGAGGAAGATTGGAAAAAGAAAGAGGCCCCTTCAATGCACATCATTATGGCATGGAAAAACGTCCCTAAACACAATTTTCTTTACCGTTTAGCCCGGGTGGTTCATCAACATGGGCTGGTGATGCGCCGGGTCAATGCAGCCTATCTCAATCCTTATAAAGTCAATAGTATCCTTATCCTCTCCTTTGGATTGCATGGGAAAACCGGAGAGCCGGCTTGGGAAATTGCCGATATTCCTGATTTTCTGCAAGAAATGGTCACTCTAAAATATTTTGGATCGCTCGATCTTTTTGATGCTACGTTTGTTCAAACCGGGCTGCTTCGCGGGAATATGGCAAATCTTCTTCGGGCTATGATGAATTTTATTCATCAAGTTCTTGTCAATGTAGACCCCAACCTCTATAGATTAGAAAACATCGAAGAGGGGCTTTGCCGTCATCCCACTCTCACTACCAAACTATGTGATGCCTTTGAGCAAAAATTCCATCCCCGACGTGCCGATCTGACACAGTTTGAAAAAAGCCGAGAAGAATTTCTCCAACTCGTCTCACAACTCGATACAGGACATGAGTACCATGATATCCGTCGAAAAAACATCTTGCTGCAAGGGATGAATTTTGTTCACCACACCCTTAAAACGAACTTTTATCGTAATAATAAGACCGCATTTGCATTTCGGCTTGATCCCAACTACCTCAATCATACTCCTTTCGACAGAAGCAAACTTTTTCCTGTTTTGCCATATGGGATTTTCTATATCAAAGGGATGCACTTTACAAGTTTTCATATCCGATTCAAAGATCTCTCTCGCGGAGGGCTGCGAACTGTTTACCCCGAGCGTAAAGAGAGAATGCTGGCTGAGCGCAACACGGTCTTTTTGGAGTGTTATAACCTTGCCTACACCCAGCATAAAAAAAACAAAGACATACCCGAGGGGGGTGCCAAAGGCATCATTTTTTTAAAACCGTATGAACGGCTTGCCTCGGAGGCCGAAATCCTTGCTAGAGAGATACAAAAAACGGGCATTCCCGAAGAAGAGATCGAAGATAAAATCAAACAATTTAAAGAAGAGCAGAAGCTTGAGTACCTCTACCAAACACAACGCGCGTTTATAACGAGTTTTCTCTCATTAATCAATTATAGTGAAGAGGGGATCTTAGCTGCCAAAGATATCGTCGATTATTGGGAAAAACCTGAATATATCTATCTTGGACCTGATGAAAATATGCACGACACAATGATCGACTGGATAGCTGAAGAGAGTGTCAAAGAAAATTATAAACCGAAAAGCGCTTTTATTAGTGGAAAACCTAAATTTGGGATCAATCACAAAGAGTATGGAGTCACTTCCCTTGGTGTGAATGTCTACATGCACGAACTTCTGCGGTTTATTGGAATAGATCCCTATGCTGATCGTTTTACCATTAAAATGACAGGAGGTCCTGATGGAGATGTTGCAGGTAATGAGATCAAAAATCTCCATCGCTTCTACCCCAATACAGCCAAAATCGTAGCCCTCACCGATGTTTCAGGAACTATTCATGACCCGGAAGGATTGGATCTCGAAGCATGTGTTCAGCTTGTTAAAGAGGGCAAGCCTATTCGATATTATCCACCAGAGAAAATTTCCATTGGAGGTTTTCTTGTTGATCGAGAAAACCGACGAGAACCCTCTCCCTATGTGGTGCAAACGCTTTGTTGGCGCAATAAAGATGGAATGATCTTGGCCGATTGGCTTTCGAGTAATGAGACCAATGCCCTTTTTCGAAATAATGTGCATCAAACACCGGCCGATATTTTTGTTCCCTGCGGAGGGAGACCGCGTACCCTTCGAGATTCTAACTATAAAGATTTTCTCGATAGTGCCTCTCATCCAACATCCTCTGCCATTGTGGAGGGGGCTAATTTATACCTCTCCTCATGGGCTCGCCACTCTTTGCAGGAGATGGGTGTTCTGATTATCAAGGATAGTTCCGCCAATAAGGGAGGGGTGATATGTTCTTCGTTTGAAATTTTATGCGGGCTGACCCTAAGCCAAAAAGTCTTTTTAGAGCACAAACAAGTGTTGGTTCAAGAAATTTTGGATAGATTGCAACAGTGCGCATTGAATGAGGCACGCCTGCTTATCAACAGCCATAAAGAGACGGGCAAGCCAATGAGCGAACTATCTGATGAAATTTCAAAGAGAATCAATTATTTCACCGATCAGCTGTTGGAATATTTCGAAACCATAGAGCTGTCCGATAACCCTAAAGACCCCTTAATACGCTGTTTTTTACACTACTGCCCTCCTACTCTTAATGAAAAATTTCAAGACCGGCTCCTTAGTGAAGTTCCCGAAAACCATAAAAAAGCGATCATTGCCAGCCATATCGCTGCTCAATTAGTCTACCAAAGAGGACTGAACTGGTTCCCCACTTTAGTCGATATTCTCCCTCTTGTTCTTCAAGACAAAAAATTGATTTTATGAATCCATATTTCGAGGTGGTCAATCACCCAGAGCGTTTTTTTTCGTTTGAAGATGAAACAACCTTTAAACCTTTAGGGTTGTCCGAGTGCAATTGCATCTCTTTCTCCCGCCTGAAAAATAATCGTCGAGCTTGTTTTGAATCAGCCATTGTAAACCACCTTGACACAGCCTGTTCAAGAGAAATTCCTTTAAAATTACTGATTTTGGGAGCCGGAAAGTTGTTGGATACCTGGGTCCTTATGGGGAAGTTGATGCAAAAAGCTTTTGCTCTCTTTGAGCTCTATCTTGTTGATCCCAAAATCAATATGAATTCCTTTCGCAGCTTTCAATCATTCTATGATCAGTTTCCCGAAATAAAATTGATAAGTTATCCTCTCCGTTCAATTCACCAGCTCCCTCGTTCAAAACGGTTTCATGCCATCTGCGCTATTGATTTTGACGAAATCCATTACGTCGAAACGATGCGAGATTTTAATGCGTCTGCTTGCTATCTCGCTGAAAATGGAAGACTTTTCTTTGATTATGCAAATACCGATTTTGTCTGTTCAAAGCAAGGTCTTGAACAAATTTTACACACAGATAATTTTCCAATCATGGAAGACTTAACAAAGATTATTCCCTTCAATACAAAAAAATTATCTATTTTCGCACATAGGCAAACGCTAGACGCTTTAATATGTATGATGAAGACTCTCAGAGAGAAACAAATTTATAAACCGGATATATATTATGATCCCCAGATTTATGATTTAGAATTGCACTCTGATTTTTTCAAAATCTGCCATCCTCAATTCTCTCCCCCTAAATCTATGGAGGAGAGATCAGATGACCTTATACCTGATCTTGTCACTAGCTGTTATGAAAACTGCCTCTATGGAGAGATATGGAGCAAAAAGGGAAAAAAAGACCTGCCGTCCCCCTGCAAAAAATTAGGGGGAACGAAAAGAGCGACGCATACAATGCATCAAACTGTTACCAATTATCTTATTTCGAAAGAAAAAATCCACATCCTCCGACTTTAGAAGGTGTTTAACGAAAACGACGTTTGTTGCCGAAAGAGCTGTCTTCTCGTTTTCGCGGAGTAAAAGGACGTGCTTCGTTCACTCGGATCTCTTTGCCGTTGATTTCTTTTTTATCCAGCTCGCCAATCGCTTTCGCCCCTTCTTCTTTACTACTTACTTCCACGAACCCAAAGCCTTTTGAGCGGCCCGTTTCTCTATCAATAATTACCTGAGCGCTTACAATATCATAATTTGAAAACAAATCTTTTAGATTTGCATCTGTATAGGAGAAAGGCAAGTTGCCAACATATATTTTCATTTTTATTCCTTTTTTTTTATTTACTTATGCAGCAACTGTACAAAATATTCCAATTGGCAAAAGTTGAACCAAAAACAGGATTTAGCTTATCTTATACCATTATACAAATCAAGTTTTTTTCTATTCAAATTTTAACAGGGAATTAGATTGATGGATTTTAGCTCTTTCTTTTCTAAATGGACTTTTTTACACAGCAGCCTAGGTTGGATTGCCCAGGCTTGTCTGATTTTCTTTTTCATTCTCTGTTTCGACTTTATTCAAAAAAAAATTCTATCGCGCACTTTGCGAAGATTGAAAAAGACTCAAAGAGCCTGGGACCATACTTTAGTTGAAGCTTTGCAAACTCCTTTGCAAGTTTTTATCTGGATCGTCGGCTTATCTTTTTTAGCCCAAGTCATAGAGAAAGAGACGAATGCTTCTATTTTTATGGTTATTTCTCCCCTTAGAACCCTTGGCACAATCGCCTCTATTGCATGGTTTCTCATGAGGTTTGTTAAAAAAGTGGAAAATAATATTTTACAATCTCCTCTTCATAAAGGGGAAACTATAGATCGCACGACCCTGGAGGTAATTGGAAAAGTTTTGCGAGGCTCTATCATCACTATTTCACTCTTGGCTGTTTTGCAAACATTAGGAGTCAGCATCTCAGGACTGCTTGCTTTTGGGGGGATTGGAGGGCTTACGGTCGGTTTTGCGGCAAAAGACCTGCTTTCCAATTTTTGCGGCGGCTTTATGCTTTATTGGGACTCTCCCTTTAAGGTGGGCGATTGGATCCGATCTCCTGATCGAAATATTGAAGGGACTGTAGAAAGCATAGGTTGGCGTTTGACCTGTATTCGAACCTTTGATATGCGCCCATTGTATGTTCCCAACTCAACATTTGCGACTATTTCCGTTGAAAATCCTTCTCGCATGTCAAACAGGCGGATGTGGGAGACCATTGGGGTGCGCTACGAAGATGTGGCTGTCGTTCCCTTGATTCTTCAGGATATTCGAAAAATGCTAAACGAGCATTCACAAATCGACCAGAATAAATTGCTCATGGTTTATCTAAACAGCTTTGCTCCCTACTCTCTTGAATTTTTCGTATACGCCTTCACTCGATCGACGGAGTGGGCCAAATTTCATGAAGTTAAAGAAGATGTTCTATTGAAAGTCTCAGATATCATACGTCAACATGGCGCTCATGTGGCCCTTCCCACCTCAGTTGTTCGCTTGTCTAACTTCGAACCCGTTGAACCTCCCTCGCCTAAAAGGCGAGGGATTCCTGATTCCTCGCTCCCAGCAACCTGGGCAGCTCCACAGGCTTTAGACCGACATCCCGGCGGCCCTTAAGTTTAATGCTGCATTATGATCCCGA
>JBAPRV010000197.1:0-15593 GCA_049281295.1 Chlamydiales bacterium | reverse complement strand
GAGTTTGAACGCACAGCTGCTCATAAAAAGATGTGGATCAATCTGTCTCATTTCAAATTGAATCGACTATAAAGTAAAATTACTTCCAAAAATTTATTGCTCGATGGCTCAAATCCAACTCTACGACCCCTCCACAATTGATCAAATAAATTGGGATAATTTCTCCGACGGTCCCCTTGCAAAATCCTACCTTCTCCCACTAATCAAAGAAGGACCTGAATCTTTCATCCAAAACGCTAAAACTCAAATGTTTGTATTAACTATTGGGAATCATATTATCCCTATATCCGTCAATGATGCGGAATATAAAAATTGCTACCTTCTCTCGTCTTATTTTGTTGTGGAGAATCTAAAAGAAAAACTTGAAAATACTTCTTCTCTAATTAAATGGCTTTCTATTCCGCTGGTCTCTTTGCTAGGAGGCTTTTTGAAGTTGTTGAAAATCAATAAGGTCGTGATTATCAATAATTGGCTTTTCACTACAAATCTCTACCCGGAGCTCTCTCAGGAAGAGATAAATTCTATGCTCTCCTTTTTAAAAAAAAGGTTTCCAGATCACTATTTTATGTTTCGGTCCGTTAATACTTATAAAAGTGCTGCTACCTATGATGCTTTAAACTTGGAACGGTTTCGTATGATTCCGTGTCGCCAAATTTATCTCTATGATCCTAGCCGCTCTTCTATGCTTGCTCCAAGAATGCTTAGAAAACAGAAAAAAGATGCGAACCGTCTCGCCAATAAGAAGTATGAGGTAGAGGAAGTAGATTCTCTTTCTGACGAGGAGATGGTTCATCTGCTTGAGTTATATCAAAAGATCTATGTAGGCAAATATACGCGTTTTAGCCCCATCTACACTAAAAAGTTTTTACAGCATGTTTTGAAAAATAAGATATACCTTCTTAAAATTTTAAAGAAGGAAGGACGTATCTATGGGGTTACAGGTTTCTTACAAAAAAACAATTATATCTTTGTTCCTTTTTTCGGTTATGATACTTCGATTCCTCAAGAAGAAGGGCTTTATAGAATGCTCTCTTCAGTTATCTTATCCGAAATTGAACGTGTCAATTTGGTTTCCCATCAGGGATCGGGTGGGGGGCAATTCAAAAAATGGCGAGGATTTGTGGAGCACCCGGAATATGTGGCTATTTATGATCGACATCTCAATGTTTTACGCCGCTCTTTCTGGTTTTGTGCGCACGTGGCTCAAAAGCTGTCGAAAAAGAGCAGGGATATAAATTCACCCTCTAACTCGAGCTGAAATGGTAAATTGGAAAGGATGGGCTCAAACTGTTATCTGGATTCACCTTTGCTCTCTTTTAGGTAATGCAGCTGTCTATTCTTTTGTGACATTTGCCAAGGGGGTCCCTTTTAATACTATTTTTCTCTATCCCGAAACAGCTCCTTATTACTTAACAATCTATGGACTGGTTCTTATCTTTACTCTCTCTCTTTGTGGTGTTGGGTTGATCTTCCCAGCTCTTTTTGGATTCAATGATTTTCGAGCGCTTATTGTCTCAAGAGGAATGTTGATGATCGGTACTCTCTCTTCTTTGCTCCCTCTTACTCTTATCACTTCATGGGATATGGTTTTGACTCGCCCTCAAGAGATGCTTTTCTGGGTTGTTTTAGCGAGTGGAGCGCAACATTTTGGGATTTGGCTAACCTTTGTGCTTGTGATCGCTTTTTCTCTATTGATGCTTCTTCTTTTTTTCCTGGGAAGTGAGCTCAGTCGAAGATGGGCGATGCTTTGCCTCGCCTTGGCCATGATTGGAGCTCTGATTGCTCTCTCTTGCTTTTGGATCTCTGAAAATGTTCTGTTCTTCAGATTGATCTATTTTATCGGCTCGGTCGGCTATCTAGTATGGGGTTTTTGGTTGTCAGCTCTAATAAAAAGAACGGCTCAATGATCTGTCAACCCCATCACTCCTGGGTTTCGGGATCCGAGGGCATGACTGATACCTCCTCTTCTTCACCCAGCTCTTCTTTAACCATCTCATCTTGATAGTTTGACATGCTGTCCGAAATAAGAGTTGAGGGAGGAGGAATAAGACTTCTTCTCTCAATCACCTCTTCTTCAAGCTGGTCCTCGCCTTTCTCTTTTTTCTTGCGGTATCGACGTCTTTCTCGCCTTTTGTCGATTTTCTGCTCAGACTCTTCTTCCTCTTTCGCCACTTTTGAAGGCTTCAAAACAGCATCGCGCCCACCTGCTATTTTAATCCCTCTTTCCAGAACAGGCTTTTTTAATACCATGCGAGCTTCTCGAACTTCTAAAACTTCATAGTCTGCGGCAGGCACTAAAAAAATTTTTGGCTTTTCTAAAGATCTAAAAAAGCAACTTTTGCCAAATGATATCACCTCAACGGCATCTACAAAAAATTCTTCTTCACTCACTCCCTTGCTACTGCGGAGAACTAACTTATAACCCTCTTTGGGAGTGATAATGGTTTCAATAACGGGTTCACGAGTAAAATTCACGCCTTCACCTTTTGTTCACGTTTAGCCATATATTCAATAAGATCCACTACCCGAGTTGAATACCCCATCTCATTGTCATACCATGCTATAAGTTTGAAAAATTTGTTATTTAAAGCTATTCCTGCTTTTGCATCGAATATTGCTGAGTAATGAGAACCGATGAAATCACTCGAAACAACTTGATCTTCGCAATAATACAATATCCCCTTCATAGATCCTTCGGCTGCTTGTTTCATCTTTTCACATATCATTTCGTAACTTGTCGGTTTACTCAACTTTACGGTTAAATCTATTACGGAAACATCAGGGATCGGCACTCTAAATGCCATACCGGTTAACTTCCCTTTTACTTCGGGCAGGCATAATGCAACGGCTTTCGCTGCTCCGGTTGTTGCCGGAACGATATTTTGCATCGCTCCTCGCCCTCGACGCCAATCTTTTTGCGCAGGTCCATCCACTGTGGCTTGCCCCGAGGTCATGGCATGCACTGTGGTCATCAATCCCTCTTCTATCCCAAAATTTTCTAAAAGGACTTTGGTTATGGGTGCCAAACAGTTCGTTGTACAAGAGGCATTGGAGATGATGTGATCTGTTGCAGGATTATATTTTTCATGGTTAACCCCCATCACAAATGTGGGGATTCCTTCTCCGGCCGGAGCAGAAATGATGACCCTTTCAGCCCCCGCCTCTAAGTGCTTACGAGCTTCGGCCTCTTTGGTAAATTTTCCTGTCGACTCGACCACGTAGCTTACTCCAAGCTCTTTCCATGGAAGCTTGGCCGGGTCTTTTTCGTTGAAAACTTTAACGGTTACATCGTCTATCGTGATACTGTCTTTTGTGAAAGATAACTCTCTTTGAAGTTGGCCATGTGTGGAATCATATTTTAATAAATATGCTAGTTGATCTGTTGATATGAGATCATTAACTGCTACAAGGTTTATGCAGCTGTTTTTTAGAGCTTGCCTAAATACTAATCTGCCTATTCGTCCTACGCCGTTTATGGCTACATTCACTTTCATTTGGCTCTCAAGCTATTCATTCAGATATTCGATGATGCACGTCTCTCCTTTATCACCTACTCGGTTTCCTGTTTGAATGAGGCGGGTGTATCCTCCCGCTCTATTCTCAAAACGAGGCCCTAAAGTGTCAAATAATTTTAAGATGACCCTTCGATCTGTATTATAGCTTTTCTTGTTACCTTCCTTTACTTCTCTCAATTGCTTACTTGTAAGAGAATTGTAACAAATCATCAACTTGCTGGTAGCTTGACGGCGACTCGCAAGGCTGTTTTTCTTTGCTAAGGTGATCATCTTGTCTGCATGCCGCTTTAACTCTTTTGCTTTAGCTAAAGTCGTTTCGATCCGCTCCTCATCAATTAAAGACTTTAGCATATTTGCCATTAAACACCGTCTATGAGACGTATCGCGTCCTAGTTTACAAGCTCTTTTTCTGTGTCTCATGGTTGAACCTTTCTGTGTTCTTCTAAATATTCTCTAATTTTATCTTTTACGTTGTCTTGCGTAATGTCAAAATGAGAGAGGTCCATTCCTAAACTTAGACCCATTTCAGAGAGTTTTACCTTAATCTCACTGAGTGACTTTTTTCCAAAGTTTCTAAACTGAAGAAGTTGAGGCTCCGGAACCACTACAAGTTCTCCTATTGTCTCAATACGCGCTCCATTTAAACAGTTTGTGGATCGTACAGAAAGCTCGATTTCATTGATTCCCAATACCAACTTCTGCATCAATTCATCTTTATTTCCATCCCCTAGAGCACTCTCTTGCTTGAATACAAGCTCATCTTCATCCATCTTTTCGAAAACACCAAGGTGCTTTGATAAAATTTTTGCAGCATGAGCTACTGCCTCTTTAGGAGTGATGCGTCCATCAGTTGTTACATCTAAAATTAATCGATCAAAGTCAGTATCCTGCCCCACTCGGGTGTCTTCTACAAAGTAGTTCACCAGACGTACGGGGGAGAAAGCCGAATCCATAATGATTTCATCAACTGCTTTCTCATCCATGAGATGTCGCTCAGAAGGAACGTATCCCCTACCTATAGACAATTTCAGCTCAATTCGTCTTGTCATCGGCTGGGTCACTGTAAAAATAGGCAGAGAAGGATTCACTACCTCAAATTCACTTCCGCTTATAATGTCCCCTAAGGTAATGACTTTTTGTCCCTTCTCACTTAGATCTTCCGGTTTAATGTCTATGATTTTGTTAATGTATTTTATTTTGTGCCCTGCTTGTGCTTGAGGCAACAGTCGAATTAATGCCCCTTTCAAGTTCAGTATGATGGTCGTAACGTCTTCGATAATTCCTTCAACGGCCATATACTCATGCGGCACTTTTTCCATAAAAAATGAAATAATAGCCGGGGCTTCAATTGAGGTAAGCAGCATTCTACGCATCGCATTCCCGATCGTATGGCCAAAGCCTCTCTCAAACGGTTCAGCTATAAACCTGCTAAAGTTGGAAGTAGCTGTCTTCTCGTCCATTTTTATTTTTTCCGGAAGCTCAAATTTTTCATAAAAAATTGGCATGTATCTTAATCTCCTTATACTCTTCGTCGCTTGCGGGCACGACATCCATTATGACGAGTAGGTGTTGTATCCCTAATCAAGGTAACCATCAACCCGGCACTGATAATCCCACGCACTGCAGATTCTCTACCTGCACCAGGTCCATTAAGGTTCACTTCCACCTCTTTCATTCCCATCCCAATAGCCGCTTTTGCCGCATTTTGGGCCGCCACTGTTGCTGCAAATCCTGACGATTTTCGTGATCCTGAATAACCTACTTTACCTGCGGATGCCCATGTGAGCACGTTGCCTGCAGGATCACTGATCGATATAATGGTGTTATTAAATGTAGCTACAACATGTACAATGCCTGCAGGCACATTGCGAACCACCTTTTTTCGGGCCTTTCCCCCTTTTTTGGGGCGAACATCTTTAGCCAATTGCTCTCTCCTTCATTAAATATTACTTCTTTTTACCTGCTACGGTCTTGCGCTTCCCTTTTCGGGTTCTCGCGTTAGTCTGGGTTCGTTGACCGCGTACAGGAAGACCGCTCCGATGGCGCATTCCACGATAAGTTCTGATGTTAATCAAACGCTTAATGTCATTTTGTGTTTGTCTTCTCAGATCCCCTTCAACCACGTATTTCGATTGCAAAAGACTATTGATTTGAGCAATTTCATCCGTCGATAGTTTTTCTGCCCGTAAATCCGGATTGAGATTCAACGTTTCAATTATCTCTTTTGCTCTCGAAGGGCCAATCCCAAACAGATAGGTTAGACTGACTATTAATCGCTTTTTCCCGGGAATGTCTACACCGATGATTCTTGGCATAATGATCTCTCTTCTATTTCTGTTCTAGATTTTGCAACTTTTTGACCTTGCGATTTTTAAATATGAAAAAAAATCTACTACTTGGAACTTATCTAAATCGACAAATAAAAAGTTACAAAATCAAGAACAAGCCTAAATGTTACCAAATAGGCAATATATGTTCAATGCTATATAAGCCGACTCCAGAAAATAAGCTCATCACTTAGTTCCCTTCATTGGCGTATTTATCTTCCTCGTGACTTGCCTCGTTTCATGAAACCTTCATAGCGCTTCATAAGGAGATGCGACTCAATCTGTTTCATGGTATCCAAAACAACTCCTACTAAAATTAATAAAGCGGTCCCGCCAAAGAAATAGCTGATAGTTGGGTCCACATGCAGTATTTTCCCTACTAAGGTTGGGAAAATAGCTATAACGGCTAAAAAAATAGCTCCAATCAAAGTTATGCGATTCATTGTAGCTTCAAGAAATTCTTGTGTGGGTTTCCCTTGACGGATCCCTGGAATAAAAGCTCCATTTCTCTTCATGTCGGAGGCGATCTTTTCAGGATGAAATTGTGTGGCTGTCCAAAAGTATGTAAAAAAAAGTATAAGTAGCACAAAGAATAACGTGTAAACCCAGCTTCCAGGTGATAGAGAGTTCGCAATGGATCCTAACCATCCTCCCTTTCCAAGAAATTGACCGATTGTTGCCGGAAACATCAAAAGAGATGAGGCGAAGATAACAGGGATTACTCCGGCATAGTTAATTTTTAAGGGGACGTAGGATCCTCCTCCTTGAAATTCTCTGCGCCCTACGATTCTACGCGCATATTGAACAGGAATTTTACGCACTCCCTGTATAATTTGAATGGTCGCAATGATGACTAGCACAAAAACAACAAACAATACGATTAAAGACGAAAATGTAAGCTGTCCAGGCTCTTGTGAATCGAGATTGAGCTGTTTAATCACAGAACCTATCGTCGAAGGCAAAGATGAAATAATTCCCAGTGTTATGATCAGACTGATTCCATTGCCTACTCCCTTTTCAGTAATCTGTTCTCCTACCCACATCAAAAAAATAGTTCCGGTTGTCATGCTGGTAATGGTGACTACATAAAAGAGCCATGGGAAACCGAACATCTGTATGCGAAACATTTCTGAAAGAATGATGCCGGGATTTGAGAGATTCATCTGTATGGCAAATCGAGCAAAAAATGATGACTGAACAAGCGCTAAAACGACGGTTAAAACTCGGGTATATTTGTTTACTTTTCGTCGCCCGCTGTCCGGATTTTCATGCATCTCTCTTTGGAGATCTGGGATTAAGGCAAGCATGAGCTGCATGATGATGGAGGCGGAAATGTAGGGCACCACACCAAGTGCTATCACAGTCATTTGAGAAAAAGCTCCACCAGAGAAAATATCTACCAGCTGGAATAGGTTTTGGCCTCCTCCGGTTGCTTGCTTAAAATAAGTGAGAGCTAGTTCACCATTAATACCCGGTACAGGGATAAATACTCCCACTCTGCACACGATCAACATGAGGAACGTGAACAAGATACGACTCTTCAATTCCGGAATACCGGTTATCCGCCTAAATGCATCAAACATTAGCTTTTATATCGCTATACCCGCTTTTTCCAATTTTTGCTTGGCTCCTTCAGATAGACTGTCCACCTGAAAGCTCACCTTTTTTGTCAGTTTGCCATGTCCTAAAACTTTAATTCCATGAGATCTACCCTTGAGGTATCGCTTAGCATTCAAGGTTTCCAGGCTCACAGTCTCTCCGTCATTATACATCGTCTCGATTTGAGCTAGATTAACCGTATCCAACTTTCTTTGAAACCTTGCATTTGAAAAACCCCGTGTCGGAACTCTTCGATGGAGAGGCACGCCTCCCCCTTCATTTCCATATCTTTGTTTGCAGCCGGAACGAGCCCCCATTCCTTTTATGCCTCTACACGATGTTTTTCCTCGACCGCTTCCAGGTCCACGACCTACTTTTTTTCTGCGTTTGTTCTTAGTAGAAAAATTTCCTAGTGTTTCGAGTCGAATCATGATTCTGACCCTCTTTTGTTCATCACATTCTCACGATTTCGAAGAGACATTAACCCTTTAAAAGTTGCCTTCACTTGGTTGATAGGATTATTAGATCCTACGCTCTTAGCTACTACATCTCTTACTCCCCCAAACTCAAGAATCGCACGGACTCTCGATCCTGCTACGATTCCCGTTCCTTCCGGGGCAGGTCTGAAAAGCAGCTTGGCTCCATCATACTCAACCAATATCTCGTGAGGAATAGTCGTTCCCTCTAACTCAAATGTTATCAGATTTTTTCTGGCGAGCTCTCCCCCTTTTCGGATCGCATCAGTCAACTCGTTTGCCTTTGCAAAACCATATCCCACTCTGCCTTCATGATCTCCAACCAATATTAGAGCTGAAAAACTAAACTTGCGTCCCCCTTTCACAACTTTCGAACATCTGTTTACAAAAAGGACTTTTTCCTCAAAGTTATCATCTTTTGCTTGACTTTTTGCTGCCATTGTTAAAACTCCAGTCCTTTTTCACGTGCCCCGTCAGCCACCGCTGCTAGGACACCCTGATATTTAAACCAACCTCGATCAAAGACTATTCTCTTGATGTTTTTGCCTATGGCCAATTCTGCAATCTTTACGCCTAACTGCTTTGCTGATGTTTTATTTCTTCGATTAAATTCGGTTTTACGAAATTCCTTAGAGAGAGTCGATACACTTGCGAGAGTCATTGATTTCTCATCATCTATTAGCTGGACATGTACATGCGCATTCGTTTTAACCACGCTCAAACGGGGTTTTTCTGAGGTCCCTTGTACATGCTTGCGCACTCGAAGCGCACGCTTCTTTCTGAGCTCACTTCTCTTTTTTTGATTTCTTTCCATAAAATCCTTACTACTTTTTCGCCGCTTTTCCAGCTTTGCGACGAACATATTCGGCTACATAACGAATCCCTTTCCCTTTGTAGGGTTCAGGGGGTCGCTTTTTGCGAATTGTTTCGGCAAATTGGCCTATTCTTTGATTATCAATGCCTTTGATAACAATTATAGTATTTTTCTCGACATTTACTTCGATTCCTTCTGGTATAAGAAGCATTGTAGGATGAGAAAATCCGACCTGTAAGTTGAGCTGGTTGCCCTGGACTTGGGCCCGGTACCCTACTCCTATCATTTCCAGACGTTTCTCATAACCCTCTGAGACTCCCTTGACCATATTGAAAATCAAAGACCAGTACAGCCCATGAAATTTTGACTCGTATCCAGCTTCACTCATAGATACGGCTAGGCTTTCGGGTTCAATTGCAACTTCAACCGCCTCCTCTAGCTGACGAGTTAAGGTTCCTTTGGGTCCCTTGACAGTTAACATGTTCTTATCTAATTTGACCTCTACTCCTTTTGGAATAGGGATGGGCATCCTTGCTTTTCGAGACATCTTGTTATATTCCTAATTTACTACCAAACATAGCAAAGCACTTCGCCGCCTAGCTTCTGCTCTCGAGCGGTTTTCCCCTCTAAAATTCCTTTGGGTGTGGAGATTATAGCAATTCCAAATCCTCTCTTAACCACAGGAATTTTTTTATGGGGTACATATCTTCGATGGGACGGCTTTGATATGCGCTTGAGCTCTTGAATGACACTTTCTTGATCCCCTACATACTTTAGGAAAACTCGGATCGTTCCTTTTCTTTTCTCTTCTTTCATGAGGTAGTGCGCTATGTAACCTTGATCCTTAAGAGTCTTTACAATCGCCTCTTTTAACTTGCTGTGGTGCACATCCACATATCTGTGTTTAGCGCGGATTGCATTGCGAATTCTGGTGAGCAAATCTGCTATTGGATCACATATTGATCCCATCTATCTTCTCCTTTAAAATTTAATCGGCTCGCTTTAATGGCAACCCTAGCCGTTTTAGTAACTCTAAACACTCTTCCTCAGTTTTTGCTGAAGTCACAAAGGTAATATTCATTCCTTGCGTTCTTTTCACTTGATCAAGATTGATCTCAGGAAAAATCTGTTGGTCGTCAAGTCCTAAAGAATAACACCCTCTACCGTCGCTTTTTAAAGGAAAACCTCTAAAGTCGCGAATCCGTGGACATACAATATTACAGAATCGATCCATAAAGTCATACATCCTTTTCTTTCTCAAAGTTACTTTTACACCCAGAGGCTGGCCCTGTCTGAGCTTAAATCCGGCTATGGATTTTCGGGCTCTCGTAATCAGCGGCTTTTGCCCTGATAGCACTGTAAGTTCATTGACAGCATCCTGAAATGCATTCTTATCTTTAGTGACTTCAGCCAAACCCATGCTTATGACCACTTTTATCAAACCAGGAATCATCATCGGATTTGGATAACCAAATTTATCATTTAGTGATGGCTTAATTTCAACTAGGTACTTTTTTTGTAATCTAGACACTTTTATTTAATCTCTAACGTTTAACTTTTTTTACAAAAACTTCTTTACCCTCATCCAAATAGTAAAGCTCTTTCTGTCCCTCTTTATCAAAACGTGCTCTGAGCTTCACGGCTTTTCCATTTATAGAGGGCATGATATTCGAAATATGAATAGATGATTCAATTTCAATGATTTGGCCTTTCTGATTTTCCTGAGTTTTTCTTAAATGTTTTTTACGTATGTTGACTCCTTCAACGACGATACGGTTCTTGTTGAAAGAGATGATTTTTCCCCTCTTTCCCTTATCGTTTCCGGTGACAACAATCACCTCATCCCCTGGAGTTAAGCGACGATTTCCCATTTTTTCCTCTTAAATAACTTCCGGCGCCAGCGAACTGATTTTAATGTAGCCCCGCTCACGCACTTCTCTAGCTACCGGCCCAAATATTCGTGTTCCTCGCGGATTCCCTTTATCATCGATCAGTACACAGCTATTACTGTCAAAGCGAAGCCAAGAGCCATCCGGACGTCTTACATAGCGGCGTGTCCTTACGATTACCGCTTTGACTACCTCTCCCTTTTTCACTGAGCTATCAGGTTCGGCATCCCGCACAGAGCAAATCACGACATCTCCTACTCCTGCATAACGGCGTCTTGTGCCTCCGATGACCTTAAAACATCTAACTTTTTTAGCACCCGTATTATCGGCAACTTTCAACTGAGTCTGTTGCTGAACCATTTTTTATTCCACTGTTGCTGTTTTTTCTCTTAAAACACGCCACCTTTTTAATTTTGAGGTAGGTGCTGCTTCAATAATGGTCACACTATCCCCTTCGTTGAGAAGGTTCGACTGATCATCATGAGCATAGTACTTCTTTGCTGTCTTCAATACTTTTCCATAAAGCGGGTGTCTATAAGTTCTTTCAACACGAACTACGACCGTCTTCTGCATTTTAGTTGAAACAACTACCCCGGTTTTAAATTTCCTTCTACCTCTTGGCATGTTCTCTCTCTTTTTTTATGGTCAAAATACGCGCTATTTCTTTCCGTTTTTGCCCAATAATATGCGTTTTTTGAGCCTTACTGTCTTGTCTTTGTCCTCGTAGGTCTATCACTTCTTTGTAAAGAGTCTCTAATTGCAAATCTAATTCCTCTTCGCTCTGATCACGCAATGTTTGTACTTTTGACATCTTCCCTCAAAATTATACTCGTTCAAGACGCTCAACAAAGCGTGTTCTTATTCCTAACTTAGCCGCTCCTAATCTAAGAGCATTTTGTGCTTCAGTTCTTGTCACATTACCCAATTCAAAAAGGACTCGCCCGGGGAGCACTTTAGCTACCCAGTGATCCGGAGCTCCTTTTCCTTTTCCCATTCTTGTTTCAGCGGGCTTCTTGCTGACAGGAACGTCGGGAAATATTCGTATCCACACTTTTCCACGTCGTTTGCAGTAACGGTTGATGGCGATACGGCAAGCTTCGAGCTGCTGTGCGGTAATCCGACCCCGCTCTAATGTCAGCATCCCAAAATCGCCAAATTCAACAAAATTTCCTCTTTTACTTAAGCCCCTAAGGCTTCCTTTCTGTTGTTTTCGATACTTGGTTCGTTTTGGCATTAAAGGCATAACTATTCACCTTCTCCTTGGTTAATCCATACCTTGACCCCAATTGTACCGTAAGTGGTTTCAGCACGAGCTGTCGCGTAGTCAATGGCAGCCCTTAGTGTGTGCAAAGGCATGCTGCCCTCCTTGTACCATTCGGTCCGAGCAATCTCTGCTCCGCCAAGCCTTCCTGAAACCTGAATCTTAACCCCTAAAGCACCCGCATCACGGGTTGCTTGCATGGATTTTTTCATGGCTCTTCTAAATCCTACTCTCCGCTCTAGCTGTCGAGCTATCCCGTCCGCTACTAATTGTGCATCTAAGTCAGGCCTTTTAATTTCCTCAATCTCTATCCATATCTCTTTTCCTGTAAGCCTTTTAAGCTCATCTTTTAGGATATCAATTTCAGCTCCCTTTTTACCAATCACAAGCCCCGGTCTTGATGTGCGAATGGTCACTTCCACCTTACCGCTCATTCGGCGTATTATAAAACCCGAAGCCCCTTGACAAGAGGGTTTTTTCTTCAAATACTTTCTAATCATCTGATCTTCAATAAGGAGATCGCCAAATTCTTGCTTATTGCCAAACCAGACCGAACGCCACTTTTTATTCACACTTGTTCGAAAGCCGGTCGGACACACTTTTTGTCCCATTTTACTCTTACTCCTTCTCTTCCATTTCGCCTACTTTTACAATAAGATGGCTTGTTCTTTTCAATACAGGAGATCGTCCTCCTCGACATTTCGATTTTGCCCGCTTAAAACGAGACCCCTCATTCACTCGCACTTCTAAAACATAGAGCTGATCTCGTCTTAGGTCGAGTGCTGTTTCTGCGTTTGCTACCGCACTATCTAGTGTTTTTTTAAAAAGTGGAGCTGCCTTCATTTTGTTGTAAGCGAGCTGTGCATTAGCCTCCTCAACAAGAAGTCCTCTAATGCTGTCTGCCACAAGTCTTGCCTTGCGAGGCTGCACTCGAACATATTTTGTAATTGCTTTAGCTACTTTCATTATTTTTTCACAGGGTGCGTTTTAAACAATCGTGTTGGAGCAAATTCACCTAATTTGTGCCCCACCATCGACTCTGAAACAAATACAGGAAGAAATTTTTTCCCGTTATGTACATCAAATGTATGTCCTACCATTTCAGGAACTATTAGTGATCGCCTGGACCAGGTTTTAATAGATAATTTTTTTCCTTCATTATTCATTTTCCTCACTTTTATGAGGAGATGGTGATCCACAAAGGGTCCCTTTCTTAAGCCTCTACCCATGATTGTTTACTCTTGTATTTATTTTTTCCTTCGATCCTTAACAATCCATCTTGTCGTCTTTTTGCTCTTTCGCGTTTTCAAACCCTTAGTCTGCATCGCCCAAGGCGTTTGAGGGATATATCCGTTATGCCGGCCCTCTCCTCCCCCATGGGGGTGGTCGACCGGGTTCATCGCGGTTCCTCTAACGGTTGGTCGAATCCCTTTCCATCTGACGCGTCCGGCCTTCCCTTCTACTCTAAGGTTTTGCTCTGCGTTTGAAACTTCTCCGAACGTTGCCCGGCAGTTTTCATGAACCAATCGACTTTCTCCGGAAGGCATTTTAAGGGTCGCGTATCCCCCGCTTCGAGCTACATACTGCGCCGACAATCCGGCAGATCTAACCAATTTTGCTCCGCGCCCCGGCTGAAGTTCAATATTGTGCACAACGGACCCCAAAGGCATATTCTTCAAGGGCATGCAACATCCTTTTTGGTAAGGGCTTTTTTCCCCTGAAAGAACCTGATCCCCTCTTTTCAATCCTTTGGGAGCTAAAATATACCGTTTTTCTCCATCGACATAATGTAAAAGCGCTATATGAGCAGAACGATTGGGGTCATATTCAATTGATGCTACTTTTGCAGGGACTGTGTCTTTATTACGGTAAAAATCGATCATACGGAATTGTCGCTTATGCCCTCTTCCCCGATGGCGGCAAGTGATGCGTCCTATATTATTGCGCCCATTCGTACGTCTTTTCGGCAGCAATAGTCTCTTGTTCGGCTTTGCCGTTTGCTTGGATTTGGAACCATCCATCTCTGAACGTCGGGTCAGCTCGTGGAAGCTAGGGAGCACTAACTGTCGGGTTCCGGGAGTGGTAGGCTTAAATTTCTTTGGCATATTTCCTCAACTAAACCATATCTATGTCATCACCGGGTTCCATGGTGACAATTGCTTTTTTAAATTGTGAAGTCGTTCCCCATCGCCCTTTACCTTTGCGCTTTGGCTTGCCTTTCACGTTGATCGTATTGACTTTTATCACTTTGATCTTTTGTGCTTCATAAAGGCTTTCTACCGCCTTCGCTATCTCACATTTATTCGCTTTGCGGTCCACTATAAACACGTACTTAGGCGTTTTACATCTGGCCAGGCATCGATTGCTTTCTAACCCATGCAATTGGCCGAGTACTGTCGATTTTTCCGTGATGTGACGGGATTTTATAATTCGGAATGCCTCTTTCATTTCTTCCTTCCCTGCAATAATTCTTGAAGCTGCTTCAACCCAGACTCCGATATAATAATCTTATGGGCCACCATGGCTTCATAGGCATTCAGATTTGGAGTGTGAACAAACTCGCTTCGCTCAATGTTGCGCATGCTTTTCTTAAAAATCGCGCTCTCTTTTCCATCGCCTACAAAAAGAAGTCGTTTATTGGTTATTTGCTGCTTTTTTAGAAAATCTGCTACCGCTTTGGTTTTCGGCTCTTTTAAAGCCCCATTAAACACCTTATCTTCAACCACTAAAATCGATCCTTCTTTGATCTTCCCAGCAAGCACATATCGAGTAGCTAGTCGCCTTTGCTTTCGATTGACATGCTTGTGCTGATCAAATTTTGGTTTGGGGCCGAACACAACTCCTCCCCCCTTAAATTGGGGTGCCGCCAAACTACCTTGCCGCGCATTCCCCGTTCCCTTCTGACGGTAGGGCTTTTTCTTTGTGTGGTTTACCTCTGAACGCCCTCTTGTATTTGCCGACCACTGCCGTTTATTGTGAGCGAGCGCTACGACATAATCCTTTATTAATTGATGGTTGATGTCCACTTCAAGAAACGCATCCTCTACGGCGACATCTCCAATCTCTTCAGCATTTAAATTATATTTTTTTAGCATTACCATATAGCCTATACCTATTTAGGCTTTCTTTTCTTTTTTGCAGCAGTCACTGAGACTAAACCGCCTCGCGGTCCCGGAACTGCCCCTTCAACAATAATCAGATGAAGCTCTTCGTCAATCGCAACAATACGAAGGTTTTGAACCGTTACCTGCTCACTACCCATTTGACCCGCTTTTTTCTGTCCCTGTAGCGTCCTCCCTGGAGTAGAGCGCATACCGGTAGAACCTCCATGACGATGAAAGCCAGAGCCATGTGCAGCCGGGCCACCCTTGAAGCCATATCGTTTCATCACCCCTTGGTATCCCTTACCTTTTGAGGTCGCTGATACATCTACGAAATTCACATCTTGAAATAGGGTGACACCAAGCTCCTGGCCTACTGAATAACTTTCGACATCACTGACTCGCGATTCAGCGAGGTAGCGTCGCGGCTCTACATTCCCTTTTTTAAAGTGTCCCAAAAGCTGTTTTGTCAGCCTTTTTTCAATAGTGCGCGCATCTTTAACAATAATTTTTTCATAACCTAGCTGAAGAGCGTCATACCCATCCAGCTCTTTACGCTTAATTTGGGTAACAACATTCGGCTCGGCTTGTATCACCGTACAGATAACTAC
>JBAPRV010000196.1:0-2356 GCA_049281295.1 Chlamydiales bacterium | reverse complement strand
CACTATAAGTGCAAAGGTGGAATTGGACATAGACACCCCCCGGGGTGTTAAGAGGCGCGAGTTAATTGTTCAAGACGGTGATGATCTCGAGCAGACCACAAAACGGGCCATCTATCGCAAATGCCACATCGGTGAGATCCGCGTAGGGACTGGCAAGGAAACTATAGAACTACGTGTGCCTGGAGGCAAACAATACCTAAATCCAGGAGCGGCTTATGGGGACGTTGATGCGCTTATTATCCAACGCGAGATGATCCGCCGTACCATCAAAGAACATCTGGACAAGGAACTACGGCTTCATCCCCAGGGCATAAAAGTGTTGAGCTTATTCTTCATCGATGCTGTAGATCGATATAGAAAATACGATGAAAATGGAAATCAGATTAAAGGTCCATATGCTCATATTTTCGAAGAGGAGTATAAACGCTTCGCCAACCATCCGGAATATGCCTCTCTTTTTCACGAAATATCTTTACAAACCGCTGCCAGTGAAACTCATGATGGGTACTTCTCAATTGATAAACATGGTGGCTGGACTGACACAGCTGAAAACAACCAAAGCAATCGCGACAATGCCGAGCGAGCCTATAACTTGATTATGAAGGATAAAGAGAAGTTATTAAGCTTCAGTACGCCCTTGAAATTTATCTTCTCTCATTCTGCCTTACGCGAAGGGTGGGACAACCCTAATATTTTCCAAATCTGCTCTCTACGTGACATCCAAACCAACCGAGAAAGACGGCAGACCATTGGCCGTGGTTTACGTCTATGCGTTAATCAGCATGGGGATCGGGTCCGAGGTTTTGAGGCCAATACGCTCACAGTCATCGCCACAGAGAACTATGAGCAATTCGCCGAAAATCTCCAGAAGGAAATCGAAGTTGAAACCGGCATCCGGTTCGGCATTGTGGAGCAATACCACTTCACAACCCTTACTATTATGGGACCGAATGGCCAAGCTACACCAATGAGTCCCGAACAATCGAAGGCCCTGTGGGAGAATCTCAAACATCAGGGGTATATCGATCCCAAAGGACGAGTGCAAGACTTGCTTAAAAAAGCGCTTAAAGAAGGTACCCTTTCTGTACCTGAACCTTTCATGGCTCAACTTGAGCAAATCACTCAGATCTTACGCAGACAAGCAGGGCGACTCGATATAAAAAATGCCAATGAGCGGCGTCAGGTACGCACACGCCAGGCTGTTCTACATAGTCCAGAATTCAAAGCTCTTTGGGATCGCATCAAGCATAAGACCATCTATCGTGTGCAATTTGACAATGAGATGCTTATAGCAAACTGTATTCAAGCACTGCAAGATGCGCCCGTAATACTCAAAACACGCCTACAGTGGCGAAAAGCTAACCTCGCCATCGGTAAAGCTAGTGTTATGACCACAGAAAGTGCAGGTGCAGATACAATCTCGCTTAAAGAGACTGATATCGAGCTTCCTGACTTGCTCACAGATCTACAGGATCGCACCCAGCTCACACGGCGCAGCATCCGGAAAATCCTTACCGAAAGCGGGCGTCTAGATGACTTCAAAAGCAACCCGCAACAATTCATAGAGCTTGCAGCAGAAGTAATCAATCACCGCAAACGCCTAGCATTAGTAGATGGTATCAAGTATCAACGCCTGGGAGACAAGTACTATTATGCGCAAGAGCTCTTCGAAGAGAAAGAGCTGACTGGATATCTCAAGAACATGATCCCCTCAAAAAAATCTGTATATGATCATGTTGTATATGACTCGGAGGGAGTTGAACGCCCTTTTGCTGAGGAGCTTGAAAATCACGAAGCAGTCAAAGTCTACGCTAAACTGCCAGGCTGGTTTAAAATATCCACTCCCTTAGGTACCTATAATCCTGACTGGGCTGTCCTCATCGAGCAGGATGGTACCGAACGGGTTTATTTCGTCGTAGAGACCAAAAGTAGCTGTATTGCCGACGAACGCCGTAAGGTTGAAAATGCAAAAATTGATTGCGCCCGAGAGCACTTTAGCGCCCTAAAGAGGGAGAGATCAGCAGCTGAATACTTGGTCGCGACATCGCTTAACGACATTCTTCATCACTGACGGTGCAAAAACGGTGCAATGACTTACCCAACAAATCAGCAAAGCCCATGAAAATCCAGTAGATTTTTGAATCGCAATCGATTATCTTTGTGCGCATTAAAGTTGGATAATGCTGGTTGTGCGGGAATTCTCCCTCCCTCATAATCCGTCGGTCGCAGGTTCAATTCCTGCCTGCCCCATACGTTTTCACTACTGTGTGAGAGGGATTTAGGAAAAATGCTCTCTTTTAAAAGAGCGTTTATTTTCACCCACGGTGCACATTCAATCAGCTTTAAGGTTCTAGAC
>JBAPRV010000195.1:0-23564 GCA_049281295.1 Chlamydiales bacterium | reverse complement strand
GATTATCGAATAGGACGAACATGTGTTTTCATGATGCATGTTCATTTGGTCTTTGTCACAAAATATCGGAAAGTGTCTTCACAAAAGAGATCATTACTGATTTGGAATCGATTTTTTCCCATGTGTGCTTTCAAAGCGAGCTTGTGAGAATGGAAATTGCCAAGTTTTTGCATGCAAAAAAAAAGGCAATTTAGGCCTTATATCCCGCCCATGAATGGCCGGGTTTTACGGCCTCGATGGATAAGAAATCCCTGCATAACTTAGTAAATTGAATTCAGGAAGAGACGTTAAAAGCTAAAAACAGCGCTTGCTCCCCCATAAAAAGACCCTTTAAATTTAAAATGAGTAGCGTGCTCGTAATTGCGGTTCGCTACCTTTAAATCGCCACCCAAAGTGGATCCTGCAAAGCCTTTGATCCAAAAAGTGGCAAAAGGAGAAAAAGTTAAATCAAGCTCCCCACCCCAGGTGCGGTATTCAAAAATTGCTTGGGGATTGGGCTCGTCTTGGTTCACCCGGTGCCGGTCTCGCAGAAAACGAAGTGAGCCTGCAAAGGTCCAACAGGAAAAAAAATCATACTCTAAAGAGATATTTACCGGGAAAACGGCATTCAAGCGAAGCTCGGGGCTGAAGCGGTGGATAAAGCCCAGAATAGGCCAGATTTTCGTGTGGCTTAGCCCGATTTCCGTGATGAACCCAAAGTCGAGCTCCCACTCGGGACGGGGATGATATCGGCCCCACAAAACACCTTGATAAAGGGTATAGTCCATCAGCGAAAATACTTCTGTGTCAAAAAGCATGGCAAAGGTAGCTGTCCATGTCCAGTCAGGAAAAGAGTTTGTAAAAGCTCCCAATGAGAGATTGACGTAATTGAATAAAGTTTCATGGAACTCCGGATTGTTTTTCATTGCGACCTCGGTCCCTACCCAGCCGGCTCCAAAAATCAATCCACATATCGGAGAAAGGGGCAGGGTATAAGCATAGGCTGCGTCCCATTGGCGGTAGCGAAGCTTGCTTGCTTGAACCGCTTTTGTCCGAAAACCGGCGTCGCTTACAGCAAGGTAAGTTCCGCTCAATGAGAAAGGAAAAAAAGGAGGGGGTTGGTTTTCAATTTCAAAGGAAGGGTCATCAAAACTCTCTTGAGCTAATAAGATTTTGGATAGAAGGAATGAAAAAAGGATGATTTTTCTCATATGCCGCAGGTCGTTTTTAAAAGAACTGGATTTATTACTCTAGATTCTCTTTCAATCCTGTTCTAGAATCACTTCGGTTGTCTTAAAATGCAGCTTGCCCACTTCGTTTAAAATTTGGGGAGAGTGAGAGCGAACCAGCCGTTTTCCGGCTTGAATTGTTTGTTGGGAAGCTCCTTTTGGAAAAATCATGCTCCATTTTTTCTCCAGCCCTTCAAGGCCGTCAAGAAATGAGGCCCTTGCCAAAATCGAAGCCGCAGCTACCGCAAGGTCCTCTTCTCCTCTTGGCCGTTGAATCAGTAGGGCTTGTTTCTTTTTGCGCTTCAAAGCATTCTCTACTACATGTTCCGCTGCAAACTGATCGATTATTACCCTTCGGCATTCTGTCTTCTCGAGCAGATTTTCAATAACAGTAGCGTGCCCCCACCCCAGAAGCAAATTCAGATTGCCGAATTTTTCGTAAAGTTCGTTATACCGTTTTGGACCTATATGTACAACATATGAGAGATAGTCTTTTCTAATAATTTTTGCTATTTTTTGAAGGGCTGTGTCTTTCAGTTTTTTTGAATCTTTTACTCCCAATTTTTGAAGCTGAATAACTTGTTTTTCATCCGCATAGACCCCTGCCACGCAAAGGGGGCCAAAATAATCTCCTTTGCCCGATTCATCCACCCCAATGCGAGGGGTTAGATCGAGTTGATGCTCCTCATAACCAAGGGTAAAGGTGTGCAAAATCTCCGGCTCAAGGTAAAACTCGATAAATTCGCGCATCTGATTGCCCTGTACAAGAAGCTTGCCTGAGGTGAACAGCGTGCAAGAAACCCCCTTTTTTTTGCCTTGAAACACAGTATGAGGAGGGTAAGTAATATTAAACCCTTGATCTTTAATCCCTTCTAAAAGCTTATCAGCAATAGCGAGATTGACTTGAACCACAAAAGAAGACAAAAGCATCTCTCTCAAAAATGGCATTATTCTTGCATGGAAAGGGAAAATAGACAAGAGAGTTTATCGGTGAAGGGATTGCTTTTTGTTATGATGACTGTTTCTCTTTGTGGGTGTTCTTCTCACTGTTATAGGGCGCGTCCTCTCACTCTTAACTCAACCAATCTTACAGAGAGTGTTTCTGAAGCTTTTTCTACTCAATCGGTTTGTGAGGGAGTTTTCTACAATGAAAAATGGTGGACTTTTTTCAAAGACCCTCAACTAAATCAATTTATTGAAATTAGTCTCTCCTCTCATCCAAATATTAAAGCAGCAGAAGCTAGCATCCGCCTGGCGTATGAACAGGCCAAAGAGGCAAAATCGGTTTTGCTGCCTCATTTTTCTCTGATAGGGAATCCTGTGGTAAGCCATCTTGGTGATGCGTCGCCCGGAGGAGTTAGCGACATCAATGTATTTGCTTTTGGACTAGGATCTTCTCTTTATGAATTGGATATTTGGAATAAAAACAGATCTCTTTATTACTCGGCATTGGATGAGGTACAGGCTCAGATAGCGGATTTTAAAGAGACTCAGCTTCTTTTATCCTCCGCGGTTGCACAAGCTTACTTCAATCTGCAATTGAGTCTTAGTAGATTGAAAATCAATCAAGAGCGGTTAAAAGCCCGAAAAGGGCTTTTATCTATTTTAGACCAACAGTATCGATTTGGCATTATCTCGGAATATCGCCTCTATGAGGTAAGTACCGAAGTACAGATTTTACAAGATCTTGTCTATCAAATTGAAGGGGATATAGAGATAAGCTACAATGCTTTATCTGCTTTAGTGGGAAATGTTTCATGCTGCCCGGAGTTGAAAAAATGCATGAGAGAGCCTTCGGCTAGATTTGATAAATCCTTCCCGCTTCCTAAAGCACTGCCCATTGATTTATTAGTTCGTCGACCTGACATCACTGCCCAAAGATGGCGTATTGAGGGATCTTGTTATGAGATTAAAGCCTCCCAAGCCCGCTTTTATCCAAGTATCGATCTATTTGGTTTGGTAGGAGGGATTCTTGAATGCTTTAAAAACCCCTCTCCTGTTGCTCTCGGTACTGCAATAGGAGCGCTTCCTTTATTTACGGCGGGTAAACTGCAAGCTCAACTAGGGGTAGCTCAAGAGACTCTAGAGATAGCCATTGAAAACTATAATCAACTGGTTTTGAATGCAGTTCAACAAGTAAGCGATGCCTTGACCCGTTTGACAACCTCAGATGAGCGAGCCATATCTTTGCAACGTTCCATAAAAGATGCAGAAGGCCTTCTTACTTTAACCTCCCAAAAATTTGAAAACGGAATAGCCAATAAGATTCCTGTTTTAAACGCGATCGAAAATTTGTTGATTCAAAAAGATTTAGAAAATGAAGTGCAGCTATTGAGATTTCTTTCGGCCGTCGAACTGATGAGAGCTATTGGAGGGGGGTATTATGACTGTCTCTGAAACTGAAGAAAAACCTGTAGAAAATAAGGATAATAAGAGAAAAAAAAGACGAAACCTGGCTCTTCTGATTCTTTTAGCAATATTTGTTTTGATAGGGGTTGTGTGGTTTTTTTATTGGCTCTTCGCCGGTCGTTTCTATGTCAATACGGAAGATGCTTATGTACATGGTAATGAGGTGATGCTGACGCCGCAGGTCTCTGCGGGAGTCAATGCAATCTATGCAGAAGAGACTGACTTAGTGACAAAAGGGCAGCTTCTTGTTGAGCTGGATCGATCGGATCATGAACTGTTTTTTGAGGAAATGCAGGAAGCTCTTGCCTATACGGTGCGCCAAGTTGTTGGGCTTTTCCAAGATGTCGAAGCTAAAGAGGCTGAAGTGGTTTTAAGAGCAGCTGAACTAAGACAAGCAGAATTGGATCTTAAGCATCGGGAACCTTTAGTAAGCACGGGAGCTGTCTCAACTGAAGAGTTTGAGACCTACCAAACCAACGTAGTGGTGGCTGAAGCAAGCCTTGTTTATGCCGAAAAAGAACTAGAAATGGCTCGTTCACTTATTGAGGGAACGACTGTCCGAACACACCCTCTTGTTCAAGAGTCTATTGTCTCGGTTAAAGAGGCCTATCTTAATTTAATCCGCTGCCATGTTTTAGCTCCTGTGACAGGCTATATCGCAAAACGATCGGTTCAAGTTGGAGACTATGTCAATGCCGGAGATACCTTGCTGTTTATAGTTCCTCTCGATCAAATTTGGATAGAAGCTAATTATAAAGAGACCAAACTCAGAAACGTACGTATAGATCAACCTGTAGAGTTCACCTCAGATATTTACGGAGGAGGGGTTAAATTTCATGGAAAGGTCGTGGGCTTTCAGCCGGGTAGTGGAAATGCTTTTGCTTTTCTTCCTCCTGAAAATACATCGGGAAACTGGATTAAGATCATTCAAAGAGTTCCTGTTCGAATTAGTATAGATCCGGATGAGATAAGCAAGCACCCCCTTCTTTTAGGGCTTTCTATGCATGTGCATGTAGATGTGCATGATACGTCAGGGAAAATGCTATCTAAAACCCCAACTTTAGAACCTATCTACACCACTCCCATATACTACAAGCAAATCGAGGAGATGGAGTTAATAGACCCTTTGATCGATCATATTATCAAAAAAAATTACTTCCCCTTGAGTGAGACCAAATGAGCGTAGCCGTTAATAACGAGGCCCCAAAGTTAAATGGGGTTTCTCTAGTAGTAGCTACCACGTCGGTCTGCCTTGGGACGCTTTTGATTGCTTTAGATATATTTATTGCAAACGTGTCCATTCCCACGATTGCAGGAGAACTGGGTGTGAGCCAGGATAATGGAAGCTGGGTCATTACCTCTTACACTGTCGCTAATGCTATTATGGTCCCGCTAACAGGGTGGTTGACTAGTGTTTTTGGAAGAATACGCCTGTTTTGCATCTCATCCATTTTGTTTTCGATCATGTCTTTGCTATGCGGACTCTCCGTTTCCTTTTCTATGCTCATTACTTTTCGTATCTTACAAGGGGCGGTTTCAGGATCGCTTATACCCCTTTCTCAGGCTCTTTTAATGATGCTTTATCCGAAACATAAAAGTTTTGCCCTCGCCTTGTGGGGAGTCGTCGTGATGGTGGGCAATGCTATGGGACCTATTATCGGAGGGTGGATCACCTATGATTATAATTGGCGGTGGATTTTCAATATCAATGTCCCTCTTGGAATTTTGGCCGGCGTGGTTACTTTTGCAATGCTTTGGGGTTATGAAAGCAAGCGAAAGCGTCTTTCGGTAGATGTACTTGGAATAGCTCTTTTAGCCGTTTGGGTCGGCTCATTTCAAGTTGTGCTGGATCGAGGCAATAACGATGACTGGTTTAGGTCTCACTTTATCGTAACCCTTTCCATACTTGCTTTTGTCTTTTTTTGCTTTTTTTTAGTTTGGGAGTTGTTTCATCCCGATCCTGTTGTGGACCTCTCTTTTTTTAAAAGCCGTAATTTCTCAATAGGCTCCATTTCTCTCGCAGTGGCCGTGATGCTTTTGTTCAGCACATTGGTGGTTGGACCTATCTGGGTGCAGCAAAGTCCACTCAACTACACTCCTTTATGGGCAGGTTATTCCATTGCCTTTTTGGGGGTGAGCTCATTTTTTCTCTTTCCTCTGGTAGGGATATATTTACACCTCATGGATATTAGGCTTTGGGTAGGGATTGGCTTTGCTTTAATGGCCCCTTCCTTTTTCTATATGGGCTATTTAGTGATCGACACCCCCTTTTACAATCTCGCTCTTCCCCGTTTTTTTCAGGGAATCGGGTTTGCTTTTTTTACTGTTCCTCTCATCACCCTCTCTCTTTCGGGGGTTTCCGAAAAAAAAATACCAAGTGCAGCCGGAATCGTCACCTTTGTTCGGTTGTTAGGAGTGAGTACAGGAGTTTCTCTAGGAACCACTTATTATGTTAGACGAGAGAACTTTTTCCAAAGTAGATATGTTGAATATGTCATCGCTTCTAATCCTCAAATGCAGCCATACTACCAAGCGGTTAAAACCCAGCTAGGCTTAACAGGAAAACCGGCCGACGCCTTTGTCTATCAGATGGTGCAAGGGCAAGCTTATGCTCAAACTTTTTTCGAGTTTTGCTGGTTGGTAGGATGGGGATACATCTTTTTGTTTATTATCCTCTTTTTCTTCCGTTCAGAAAAAGCTGCTCGAGGTCGTGCTAAACAGCTAGCACAACATTAGCTTGTCTAAAACTCAAACCAAAACATAAAATATAGCCAATATGCACAACGAATTTGTCCATTTGGGAAAAATATTTAAGCGGTGCCGCGAGGAGAAAAATCTCTCCTTGAAGGAAGTGGAAAGCGCTCTTTCAATACGGTTAAATTATCTGCAAGCTATTGAAGAGGGGCAATTAGGAAAGTTGATCTCTCCCATATATGCCCAGGGGTTTATAAAAAAATATGCCGCTTTCCTGGACATTGACGGGGATCTACTGATCCGAGAACACCCCCATGTTATGAAAATATTGAAAGAACAACATGACAAACAGGATTTTTCTTTAAAATTAGCCTCTGTTGAAGTGCGAGGGTCCCCAGGAGGCGAATTGAAATGGCTGCCTAATCTCGTTTGGGTTACCGTTTCGGTAATCGCTATGCTAGCTGGCTGGTTCTTAGTTCGTTATTTCGGACTTTTTTAAACTAATATCTAAAGGGTTTAGAATTTTCTTTTTTTTTGATAAAATAAAAAAAAGATTTACCTTATTAAAGGGTTATGTCCCACCCCCTCTATACCAACCGCCTGATCAATGAAAAATCTCCTTATTTGCTGCAACATGCCCACAACCCCGTGGATTGGTATCCCTGGGGAGAAGAGGCATTTAATGCAGCAAAGGAGCTAGATAAGCCTATTTTCCTCTCTATTGGATATGCTACGTGCCATTGGTGTCATATGATGGAAGAAGAGTCTTTTTCCAACTTAGAAGTAGCTCAGCTTATGAATGATAGCTTTGTGAACATCAAGATCGACTGCGAAGAAAAGCCGGATGTGGATGCTCTTTATATGGAGTTTGCCCAAGCTATGATGTCGGGAGGGGCAGGCTGGCCGCTGAATTTAATTCTCACACCCGAGCTCATGCCTTTTTTCGCGACCACCTATCTCCCCCCTGATGCTAAACACGGCCTTTTAGGATTGAAACAGCTCGTTTCACGTATCCATCAAATTTGGAGCGACCCAGAGGAGAGAGAGACAATCATCGCACAGGCTGGAAAAATTGTGGATGTCTTTTCTACCCATACTCCCACAGCTGCAGGTGAGTTCCCAAAAAAAGAAATCATCAAAGAGGCGGCGGAGCTATTGTACAAATCTGCCGATCCTATATATGGCGGAGTCAAAGGCGCCCCAAAATTTCCGGTTGGACTTCAAGCCTGCTTCTTGCTTCGTTATGCTCGAGAGACCTCGGATGGACGCGCCCTATTTTATGTCGAACGTTCCCTGGAAATGATGCATCGGGGTGGGATTTACGACCATCTGGGCGGGGGATTTTCTAGATATAGCATTGATGAGCAATGGTTAGTGCCGCATTTTGAAAAAATGCTCTACGACAATGCCTTTTTAGCGCGAGCCTATCTGGAGACTTGGGAATATACTCGTCAAAGTTTTTATCGGGAAGTGGCAGAGCACATCCTCGCTTATATATTGCGTGATATGAATGATCCAAGAGGGGGATTTTATTCTGCAGAAGATGCTGATTCAGAAGGGCAGGAGGGACATTTTTATACGTGGACCGAAAGTGAAATCCATTCTGTGTTAGAAAGAGACGCTCCTCTTTTCTGTGAATTTTATGGCGTCACCCCTAGAGGTATTTTTGAAGGCCGAAATATCCTTCACATGCACTACAGTCTTGAAGAGTTTTCTTCATATCGCAATCTAGATCAAGTCGTTGTAAAAAAAATATTGGATGAACTACGAAAAAAGCTATGGGAGGCACGAGAAAAAAGACCCCATCCTTTTAAAGATGACAAAATTATTACTGCGTGGAATGGACTAGCTATTTATATTCTCGCAAAAGCGGGGATGGTGATCAACCAGCCGCTTTATCTTGAAGCGGCTGCCAAAGCAGCTACTTTTATCAAAGATAACCTCTATGTTGAGGGAACGCTGCTTCGTCGCTGGCGTGAAGAAGAGGCGCGGTTTGACGGCTGTCTTGACGATTATGCCTTTTTTATACACGGCCTTCTTTCTCTTTTCGAAGCCGATCAGGGGAGCGAATGGCTTGAATTTGCCCTTCGGCTGACTCATGACCTAAAAGAGAATTTTAAAAATGAGCAAGGCGCTTTTTATTTGAATAATGGAAAAGACCCCAATCTGATCCTAAGGCGAAGCGAATTTTACGATGGAGCAGAGCCTTCCGGCAATGCGATCCATTGTGAAAATTTAATACGTCTCTATCAAATAACCGGTGTTGATGAGTATATGCAGGAAGCTGAGGGCATTTTTAAAGCGGCTAAAGAACATATCGATATTTTTCCTCCGGGCGCTTGCTACCATCTTATGACTCTTCAAAGATATTACGACTTGAATGCTCCGACCCTAATTGTGGCGCTAAATGAGAAAGAAGAATTAAAAGAAGAGATCGCAAAAATGTTATCAGGACATTTTATTCCCCACAAAGTTGTCATTTGGAGAAGGAGCTCAGATGAAGAGCTGCGTGATTTAGTGCCTCAAAGTCGAGGCAAAGAGCCTATTAATAATAAAACCGCCCTATACATCTGCTTTAGAAATCATTGCTCTTTACCTATTACAGAGCTCTCCGAGATGTGGAAGACGATCGAAAATCTACAATAACTTCTAAAGAAGCCATCGTGTTTAATGCTTTCCTTTTTTGTTTTTTGATATGCACCAGTTTTTTTGCCTATGGAAGAACAACCCCTTGTCCCGGTGAATGCGGGATATCTGCCGAATGGCTTGTCGTGCTCCCTGCCATTGAAGATCCCGAATTTGCCGTTCTTCACGGAGCGAACGATACCATTATTCCGAATGATCAAAGCTGGCATTCAGGGTATCGGATTGATTTGATCTATAATTTTTGTCGTTATCCTATCGATTTTCTCTTTCGGTGGACCCACTTTCCCTCTTTTTCTGACTCTAAAAAAGTGAGCGGAAACGTGACTAATCTAATCATACAAAATGAGGGCTTCAACACCGGTGTGGAAGAGACTTTTCATGTTCATTATCTCGATTTTCTTCTCGGATGGCGGGCTGTTGATTGTTCTTGTTTTTTGATCGCCTTTCAAGGAGGCATTCAATATGCGCGCATTAGATTTTTAGAAACATCCACTTTAATCAGTGAAGGGCTAGGCAATACCCTGTTCAAAAATAGATCACGCCTGCTTTGGGGAGCAGGTCCGGAAATAGGGGCTGATTTTAACTTTAATTTTTGGAAATGTTTTGAGTTAACAGCTCGTGGTTACGGAGTTTTACTTGTTAATAAACGAATTGCTCGTCTCGAAGTTGAGAATCCGGGGGGGGCGATTGCCCAGACAACAAGCAATAAAAATTATGTAGGGGTTGTTCCGTTTATAAACACCCGAGCAGGTATAAGCTATTCGCGTTTAATAAATTTATGTGACTATCTTACTTGCTTAAGACCTTTCAATCTTGATGTTGAAGCAGGATATGAAGCAAGTTGGTTTTTTAATTCAGTAGCTCGTATTCAAGTAAATGCCAACACGGCGTCTGAAATGGTAAAGTGGATGTCGTTCGCCCTTCATGGCCCCTACCTGCATGTTGGAATTGCATTCTAAGAGGCTATTTCAAAGATATCATTGTCTCTCGTGTTCATGTAAGCTGTTAGCTTTACAACCTTTTCAAGTGTCTAGGTATCTGAACCTGTCGAAGCAACAAGTCGACTATTTGTTGATTTCCTTGCTCAGATGCCACATCAATCGGTGTTTTCCCATTTTCGTCTTTTACATGGACATCAGCCCACCGGGGAATCAAAACCTTATCAATTAATTGAACGAATCCCAGGCGAGTAGCTATATGAAGAGGTGTCTCTCCTTTGTTATTTTGAGCATTCTCCAACCCCCAATAGAATGCTAATTCTTTCGCCATCTCTTCTCTTCCTGCTTTGACAGCTAAATGAAGAGGCGTATTCCCATCATTATCTCTTGGATTCATGCAAGCTGTTAGCTCTTCATCTTCTAGGTGGGTAAACCTGAGCCACCAATTTCTAACTATTTGTAGATTGCCTTGCTCGGCTGCCACATGAAGAGCTGTTCTCCCATTTTCATCTTTATCGTCCAAGGTTGTTTCTGTAATTTTTTTACCGGATATTGAGAAATAAGAGAATGGGTAACTTATCCAATGATAAATTGCTTTTGCTGTATTCTTTATAATCTGGATTATCCATTCTAAAGCTTTTGTTGATATAGTTTTTATTTGAGAAAAAAGGGTGTTTTCTTTTTTGAAGACTCTCTCTGCCCCAAAAGATTTTATTGGTTCAGTCATAATATTGTTTGTTTATTTGTTTAATTTATTTTAACACTTTAATAAAAAATAGTAAATCAAAACAATTATTTACTCAAAATAACTATAATACATAAAAATAAAAACATTTTTTTATTTCCTGGCAACATTCCCCGCTTGGGTTTTAAAATGGTTGCCAGTATAATTTGCTCTGCAATCTTAAAGAGGGAGAGGTAATGGCTTGTAAAAAAAAGATTATATATCTTGTTCTAGGCATTATTGTTAGTCATTCATTAAAAGGTGCAGATTTCGATCTTAAATTGGATAAAAAACAGCAGCAAGAACTCCGGGATGAAATAGCGATTAACAACCGTATTCTCATTAAAATTTATGGCAAGCCTATCTCTGTAATAGATGTTGTTCGAAAAATGGACATGCTATTTTATCAACAATATCCTGAGTTGATTCATTCCTCTATGGCTCGCTATCAATATTACAGTATGAATTGGCGCTATATTCTGCAAACAGTGATGGAAGACCAGCTTATTATGCTTGATGCGGAAGAGAAAAAAGTTGAGGTCAATGATGGAGAGGTGCGAGAGGAACTTGAAAGGCTTTTTGGACCCGATGTGGTTTTCAATCTAGACAAAATGGGGTTAACACTTCCTGAAGCTTTTGTACTTGTCAAGACAGAGCTCACTGTACAAAGAATGATGGCAATGATGGTGCGCTCTAAAGCATTAGCCGAAGTGAATCCAAAAGAGATACGTCAAGTTTATGAGCAATATCTTAAAGAGCATCCTCCTCAAGATAAGTGGACCTACCAAACCTTAACAATTCGGGGAAACAACCACCAAACCGTTGCCGAGCAGGCTGCCCAGTTGTTATCCGATCAGCAGATCCCTTTTACGACGGCAATTGCTCAATTACAAGGAGAGTATTCTCTTTCAGAAGAGTATTGCCGCACAGAAGAAGAACTCTCTACTTCGCATAAAGCTATCTTGCAAACCCTAGCAGTGGGGACGCATAGTCTTCCTATCACTCAAGGATCTGCTAGCCGCATCTTTATCCTCAAAGCTTTCGAGAAAGGCAAGGCGCCCCCTTTTAAAGAGCTGGAAGAGAAGATGAAACAGCAGCTTACTCAAGAAGCTATGATACGAAATAACCAACTCTATCGTGATAAGCTCCGCAAGCATTATGATCTTACCGAGAAGTACCTTGCTCAAATCATTCCAGATGACTTGGCTCCGTTTACCCTCAGATGAATCTCTCTCACCTTTGTCATTTTCTACGTTCGAAGAAAATTCATCCTAAAAAAAGCCTCTCTCAAAATTTTCTTGTCGATTCAAATATTATTAATAAGATAATCGAGGAGGCGAAAGTTCAAAAAGGGGATTATATTTTAGAAATAGGGCCGGGAGTGGGAGCCATAACGCAGGAGCTTGTTAAAAAAGGGGCACAAGTTATTGTCGTAGAAAAAGATTCGGTTCTTGCAAAGACTCTTTTTCACTTGGAGGGCGTTGAAGTTTTTGAGGGAGATATTCTTGAATTTCCTTTTGAAAAGTTAAAGCGAAAAGCAAAAATTGTCTCAAATCTCCCGTTTCACGTAACAGCTCCAATTTTGACTCGATTAGTTCCTCGAAAGGACCTCTTCACTTCCATGACTTTTATTGTGCAAAAAGAGGTTGCTATGCGCATGATTGCACCGCCTAACACAGCAAATTATGGCTCTTTGACTCTCTTTTTAAATTTTTATGCCTCGGTTCGCCATGCTTTTGGTGTTAGTCGCCACTGCTTTTATCCCAAACCGGATATAGAGGCTTCTGCTGTGACCTTAAATCTGCACGAAAAGCCGGATGTAAACTCTGAAAATGAGTTTTTTCTACTTGTTCGTTCAGCTTTTCAGCAGAGGCGAAAAATGATTCGAAATAGTCTTAAAAAATATCATGATTCAGAAGCGATTGCTCAAGCGCTTGATAAAATGGGCTTAGATTTAAAAGCTCGGGCAGAGAACCTTTCTCTTGAAGCTTTTTTAACCCTCTATAGGACGTTGTCGTTCAAGCAGTGAAGGGGAGTCGGCAGATTCCCAAGCAAGAGGAGTTTCCCATTCCAGGTCATTTCTAACCCAATCTTCTAATCGAATAGAGTTTGATGAGACTATTGCAGCTACGTTTCGATGAAGCTCTCTTTCTCCAAACCATTTAAGAGAGGAGAGCATTTTCCCGAACCGAACAATATATAGAGAAGATGGAAAGTCAACAACACGCTGCCCTGTATTAGCATCATAACCGTATGCACGACAAACCAGCTCTATTCCTTCTCTATACTCTTCCATAAATCTAGCGTCGGCTTTGAGAGCTTGCATCACCTCTGGAGAAGCTATGCATGGTCCCCTAGTATTAGTTGTTGCTGCTCTATTAATAGGAAACATCCACCAATCGAAGTGAGCAATGCGAATCCAATCCCACCTTCCACGTTGGCTCCAGTCCCTGAATTGAATGATCTGTTCATTATGGAATCTAACTATATTACCATGATTATTATTAATGTAGGATCTTGTAGGGGGTTCGAGACGATTATTAATATTATGGGGTCTTAAAGAGGGGTCGAGACGACTATTATTGAAAGCCATTTTTACCAATCCTATCGCACAAAGCGAACCACCACCCATTGTAAGGGAAGCTGCTATTCTTACGTGGGAACTTAACAAAAAGCCGGAGAAAATGAAAATAGCTCCCGAAATGAGACAGATTTTATCAATGCTAGGCTTTAGATTAATACAACCTCTCTGAGATATAAAAGGAGCTTGGGAGTTATGTATTTGAGGGATAAAAAAAGCCATATCTACCTAATAATAAGGTTTTTTAACTTTTTATTAAAGAAAATTTTTTTGTTTAAGATTTTATTCGGGATCCTCTTCCCGGTGGTTAAGTTCACTGTAGCGCACCTGGCCCACCCATCCCAACTTTGTTCGTAGGGTTGCAAAATAATCGACAGTTGCCAAGCTGACTATTTTAAAGGTTCGCTCCGCCCTTGAAATGCTGAATATGTCATTGGTTCTCATAGAAAACCGAGAGAAACCGTCATAGGTGATTTCAACCGGCTCATAAGGACTTAGATATTGTAGCTCAATCTTTTGGCTTGGCATTAAGACAATAGGACGGTTTGAAATAGTGTGGGGGCTTATAGGGGTGATGACAAATGCGTTGAGCTCAGGAGTTAAAATGGGTCCGCCAGCCGCTAACGAATAAGCGGTTGATCCACTTGGGGTCGAGATGATAACCCCATCAGCAGAAAAGGTGTTGAGATAATCTCCATCTACGTGGATGGAAAGGTCGATTAAACTTGGATTGAGAGAGCGGTGTATCACCATTTCATTGACTGCAAAGCACCGTTCTTGGTTGGCCGTCACTCCATCCATCATGACCCGCTCTTCGATCCGATAATTCCCTTTTAAAAATTCTTCTAAACTGGGGAAAAGATTGGACTGAGGAATATCTGCCATAAAGCCCAGGTGGCCTAAATTGATTCCTAAAATAGGGGCTTGGATCTGGGGAAAATTGTGTACCAGTCTTAAAATCGTGCCGTCTCCTCCCAAGGAAATGATAAAATCGATATCCTGAGGGGAAACCGTGGAAAGGGGAGCGATTCCCAGCTCTTCTGCCTGATTGTCCCTCGTCACAACAGTAATTGCTTGTTGTTGAAGAAAGTCTGAAACCTTTTTAGCAATATCAAACGATTCTCGTTTTTTCATATTGGCAAAAAGAAAAATAATCATTTTTTCTCCTGAACACATGTTTTTGTGAAGGTAAAATGGGTGATTATTCGTTTGAACATTTTCTCTTGAGTTAACCCCATTTCATTGAGCAGCTCATTGTATCCTCCATGCTCAAAAAAAGCCTCGGGTATGCCTAAGTTCAATATCTCTATACGGTTTAAATTTCGAGTCAATACAAACTCGTTTATTTCTGCGCCCAATCCCCCTTTCAAGGAATGCTCTTCGAGGGTGACTATTCGGCTATGTGTGAAAAGAAGCTGTTCAAAAAGCTCGCTATCAAGAGGTTTAACAAATATAGGATCGATAACAGTAGCTGAAATTCCCTCTTCAGCCAGCTGCTTACGAAGCTCCATAGCGGCATAACACATATGTCCTAATGCCACGATTAACAGATCCTTTCCTTCTGCTAAAATCTCTGCTTTCCCCAAAGGACGGAAATGAAGAGGGGCTTTAGAGTCGTCTGTTATAATGTTGGGGTAGCGAATAGATGTGGGGCGGTTCCATTGAAAAGCCGATTCCAATAGCTCTTTGAGAACATTGCCGTCACGAGGCTGGCAAATGACCATGTTGGGCATCGAACGGAGAAAGCTGATTTCATAGATCCCGTGGTGGGTAGCTCCGTCTCCGGTAGCAACTCCTGCACGGTCGATGGCAAAAACAACAGGGATATCTTGCAGACAAATATCATGAAACAAGTTATCTAAAGCCCGCTGAAGAAAGGTAGAGTAGATCGAACAAATGACTCTACAGTGATTGTTTTTTGCCAGTCCTCCGGAAAAGGTAACAGCATGCCCTTCTGCTATGCCAACATCGAAAAATCTTTTTGGAAACGCTAACTTGAAAGCATCCAAGCATGAGCCTAAAGACATGGCAGGGGTAACTACTGATAAATGAGGATTGTTTTTCCCCATTTCTAGTAGGTGTTTTCCAAAAATTTTAGGGAAAGTGGGTTTTTGGGTCGGGGAGGGTAAAAACTTACAAGTATCTGGGTCAAAAGGTTTCACCCCATGATACGTAACAGGATCTCTCTCTGCCACTTCGACCCCTTGCCCTTTTTTAGTTAAAAGATGGATCAGAACAGGCCTGTTCAAGTTTTTAACCCCTTGAAAGGTTGTTATCATCTTTTTGAGATCGTGTCCATCGATAGGTCCGATGTAAGAGAGTCCGAATTGCTCAAAAAATGGAGCCGCACTAACAAGGTTTTTTATCGATTCAGTGATTCTTTGTCCCTGTTTTGCTAAAGAGCTTCCGTAAAGAGGGATTTTTGAAAGAAGCAGCTCTATTTCATAAGATAACTTGCTAATGGTTGGGTTGCTTAGCAAGCGGCTCAATACGTGGTTGATTCGACCTACATTTTCCGAGATAGACATCTCGTTGTCATTGAGCACAACAATGAATTTTCGCAAGTCTCGAGGGATATTGTTCAAAGCTTCTAAAGAGAGGCCGCAAGTAAGCGTTGCATCTCCAATGATCGGGATCACATAATTGTCTTTTCCATGGATATCCCTGGATTGGGCCACTCCAAGCGCTAACGAAAGGGCTGTTCCTGCATGCCCTGCAAAAAAGTGATCATGCTCGGATTCTTTGGGATGTGCAAATCCACTCAATCCCTTATATTTTCGAATCTTTTCAAACCCTGAATGGTTTCGGCCTGTTATGAGCTTGTGGGTATATGTCTGATGGCTCACATCAAAGATAAATTGATCACTTGGAGAATTAAATACATAATGCAGGGCCAGGGTGAACTCTACGCTTCCAAGATTAGAGGCAAGATGCCCCCCGTTTACTGAAAGGACCTGCAATATCCGTTGACGAATCTCATGTGCTACCTTTTTAAGATCATCAGGTAAGAATTGTTTGAGAATTTCGGGAGATCGTACGTCGTTGATAACATCCACCTCATTTATACCTGTTCCAATGCCTCTGTCTTAGCCTCTTCTTCCTCATCCAAGATAAGCTCTCCATTCCGGTTTTTTATAAGCAATTCTATGCGCTTTTCTACTCCATTTAGCCGGGTCATGCATGAAATGATCAACTTGTCCGCTTCTTCGTAGAGCTTCAAAGACTCTTCAAGCGTTAGTTTTCCCGAATTCATCCGTTCGAGAATCTCTTCAAGACGAGCAAAAGATTGCTCAAAATTAAATGTGTCACTCATTTTTCTACCTTTAAGGTTACCTCTCCATCAGCTAGAAGGGCACGAACCTTTTCCTGTCCTTTTAGCTCCTGCGCTGAAACTATAACCGAACCCTCATTAAGGGAAAAGAGAAGAGCATATCCTCTCTTTAAAACATTTTTTGGATTCAAAGCTTCAAGTCTTTTTGTAATCTCGGAGAGCTTTTGTTTTTTTAAGAGGAGCAATTGAGTCGGATCGAGAGCATACATCTCTTTTTGTTTGCCCGAAAGCAGATAGTTCCATTTTAAAATCTCTTGCCGGATAGCATAATCAAGGGCTGTCTTCATCTCATCGAGACGTTGCATTGGCTCCGATAACAACGCATACGAGGTGGAAAAAAAAGGGGAGCGCTCGTAGCTTCGCAGTTGAATTCGGTATTGCTTGACCAAATGCCATAGAGCCTGGGAGGCATATTCTCCTGCTTTTTTAAGATGTTGGATCTGCTGAACTCTTTCTGCAGTGACAATCTCCGCTGCAGCAGATGGGGTAGGGGCTCTAACATCGGCTACAAAATCGGCGATAGTCACATCAGACTCATGGCCCACCGCGGATATGGTGGGAATTTCACTTTCAAAAATAGCCTTTGCTACGATCTCCTCATTAAACGCCCACAAATCTTCTAAGCTCCCTCCCCCTCGTCCTATAATAAGAACATCAGCGAGTTTGTGCCGGTTGAACTGTTCAATGGCTAAAGCGATCTCGTTGGATGCCCCTTCGCCTTGGACCCGGACGGGATTTAAAATCAGATGAAAATTACCGCACCGACGGGTTAGAACCTGTACAATATCGCGAATAACCGCTCCTGTCGGACTGGTTACTACCCCGATAGTGCGAGGGAATTTGGGCAACTTTTTTTTCTTCTCCGAGCTAAACCACCCACGCTCTTTTAATTTTTCTTTTAACTGGCTGAGTTGAAGAAGAAGCTCTCCAACACCCCTATACTCAAGACTTCGAACTAAAAGCTGATATCTCCCTTGAGGAGGGTAGACAGAAAGATTTCCTTTTACAACGACCTGGTCTCCCTCTTTGGGCGGATGAGTCAGTTGGCTATATTGAGCTCTAAACATAACAGCGCTTATTTTAGCGTGGGCATCTTTCAAATCGAAGTAGAAATGGCCGCTTGTATGGAGCTTGGCATTACTAATTTCCCCTTGTATCATTATGCTTGCAAAGCTCGATTCAAGTTGATTTTTAATAGCAAACGTTAGCTGACTTACGGTTATAATAGTTGACGTTCTACTCATTTTTATGGTATCAATATAGGAGTTTTTTAAACCGGATTCAACTAGATGGCTAAAAAATCTAAAAAACAAATCCTCATCGCCGGCAACTGGAAGATGTACAAAACAGTTGAAGAGGCTAAAATCTTTCTAAAGACTCTAGCACCCTTGATCGAAGAGAGTCAAGCAACTGTTTATTTAGCAGTCCCTTTTACTGCTATCCACCCTATGGCAACCTCAGCTGAAGAATTGAAAGCTTCTATCATTATAGGCGCTCAAAACATGAACGATGCATCAGAGGGTGCTTTTACAGGAGAGATAGCCGGACGGATGTTGAAGGAGGCCGGAGCTCAATTCGTGATTCTTGGGCATTCTGAAAGACGTCATATCTTTTGCGAATCAGACGCTTTCATTAATAAAAAAATTAAACGGGCCTTTCTAGAAGGGATTCAGCCTGTCCTTTGTATAGGGGAGACGCTTAGCCAACATGAAAACGGCAAAATCTTTGAGGTATTAGAACAGCAGCTGCTAGGCAGCTTGCAAGATCTTTCTAAAGAAGAAATTTCATCGCTCATTCTCTCATATGAACCTGTATGGGCAATCGGGACAGGTCAAGTTGCCCATCCTGATGATGCAGAAACAGCTATCGCATCCTGCCGAGAGGTCATAGCTGAAAATTGGGGAAAAGTGGTTGCTAAAAAAGTCACTATTTTATATGGCGGTTCGGTAAATCCGGAAAATGCACCCGATTTGCTCGCCCAGCGAAACATAGACGGGTTGCTCGTGGGCGGAGCCTCTCTTTCTCCTCAAACATTTAGTCAAATTATCAACATTTACAAGGAATAGGTATGACTTTTATCTATTATCTCTTTCTCTTTTTGTTTCTTTTTTTATCGGTGATTCTTTGCTTCGTAATCTTGGTGCAAGAGAGCAAATCAAGCGGTTTAGGGGCCTCCTTTGGAGGAGATGTAGGGGAATCACTTTTTGGAACCTCAACACCTGAGGTCTTAAAAAAAATCACAGCGTGGCTTTCAGTTATTTTTTTAGGGGGATCTCTTCTTCTTTCTCTATGGACCGGGGCAATGGGTAGAGAAAAGAAACAACCAAACACTACGACTGAGATCATTGAGCAGTGATTTTAGAGCTACGCTATTTTGGAGACCCTATTTTGCGCCAAAAAGCAAAACCTGTTGAAAAAATCACAGAAGAAATTCGAGATTTAGCCCAAAATATGGTTGAGAGCATGCTCCACTACAATGGAATCGGGCTTGCCGCCCCTCAAGTGGGACGGCTGCTTCGCCTTTTTGTTTCCAACGTAGATCATGAGGACGAAGAGGGAGAGATTCATTTAGGCGCACCTAAAATCTTCATCAACCCCAAGCTGAGCCATCCAAGCCAAACAATGGTGGAAAGAAGCGAAGGGTGTTTATCTATTCCCAAACTTTACGCCCCTGTGAATCGGCCTCTATCTGTTGAAATAGAGGCAATGGATATAGAAGGCAACTTGTTTAAACAAGAGTTTTATGGTTACGTGGCTAGAGTCATAATGCATGAAAACGACCATCTCAACGGAGTGCTGTTTGTCGACCGCATTAAGGGGAAAAAGCATACGGAGCTTGAGCCTATCTTGAGGCAAATTAAACAGCGTTATTACAAGAAAAAAACATGAACAAAGATCGAGTTCATTGGCTCAATGAAATAGGCATTGCTCTTTCTAAGGAGAGGCGCATTCCCTTTCTTCTAGAAGAAATTTTAGTGGGAGCTAAGGAGCTAACACATGCTGATGGAGGGACGTTGTATACCGTCTCCTCCAATCAAACTCTTAAATTTGAGACTTTGATCTCAGATAGCCTCCATATTCACATAGGAGGAAGCTCAGGCTTGGCTATCCCTTTTTCCAACCTCTTCCTTTTTCTTGAAAATGGTGAACCGAATGAATCTCTGGTTGTAACCTATTCTGTTAATCATAAAAAAACAGTCAATGTTAAAGATGCCTACTATGAGCAAGGCTTTGATTTTTCAGGGACACGTCTATTTGATGAGAAGACAGGCTATCGAACTCAAGCTGTATTAACGGTTCCCATGAAAAATCACGAAGATGATGTAATTGCAGTTTTACAGCTTATCAATCCCAAAGGAGAAAACAAGTTTTTTACAAAAGAAGACCAACAACTGGCTGAATCGCTTGCCTCGCAAGCGGGAATCGCGCTCAACAACCAACTATTAATTTCTCAGTTGCAGAAGTTATTCGAGTCATTGATCCAAATTCTGGCCGAAAGCATAGATGAGAGATCTCCTTCGACTAGCAACCATGGTAAAAGAGTCCCTCTTATTACCCAATTATTTGCCGAAGGGGTTAATGAGACGCACGAAGGCCCTCTCAAAAAGGTTTATTTCTCAGAAAAACAGCGCCATGAACTTCAGGTAGCCGCTTTATTGCATGATTGCGGGAAAATCACCACTCCCGACCATATCATAGAAAAAAAAACCAAGTTAGAAGGTCTTCATGATCGAATAGAGACAATTAATACCCGTTTAACCGTTTTAGAAAGAGAAGTAGATAACAGATTGCTTTCAAAAAAACTCCACTGGTTTGAGACTCATCTTCAAGAGCAACCCAACTTCAGCCTGTATGAGAAAGAAGCCGCACAAGAAAAGCGACAAATAGAAGAAAACCGAGCCTTTCTTAACCGATGCAACAGAGGGGAAGAGCCCATGACCGAAGAGGCAATATCGCGCATCTATAAGATGCCTTTTTTGAGTGGGGATGAGAAAGAACATTTGTCCATCCCTAAAGGAAACCTCACTGAGCAAGAGCGGAAAAAAGTTGAGAATCATGTTGTGATGACCTATCGCATGCTCTCTAGACTGCATTATCCCAAAGATCTTCAAGAGGTTCCAGAAATTGCTGCCTCACATCATGAACGAGTCGACGGCAAAGGGTATCCAAGAGGGTTGAAAAAAGAAGAGATGTCCATACGCGCACGTCTTTTAGCTATAGCTGATGTATTTGAAGCGCTTTCTGCTCCCGACCGTTCCTATAAAGAAACCCATTTACTATCTGAAGTTCTTGATATCATGAAAGATATGGTCTTAGATGGACATCTTGACCCCGATCTTTTTGATGTGTTCCTCAAGAAGAAAATTTATCTTCAGTATGCTCGGCAGTATTTAATGCCGGAGCAGATCGATATCGATTAGTTAGAAAGCTTAATCTCCTGTCCGTTTGTTTTGATTTTTATGGCTATTAACACTTTTTTCCCATTCATCTGATGCACTGAACCTGTCACCTCTATTTTATCCATGGGGAGCAAAATGACTCCTTGTTCTTTTAAATACCACTGGGAGCCTAAATCCACGGTGATATCTCCAATTTCAGTTCGCAATAGGATTTGTGTGTGGGGAGAGGGATGAGTGACATATTTATAACTGTTAATGCTCAATATCTCCCCTTCGATCGTCTCCCTGCTGTCCTGATTGAATGTTGCCAGGCCTTCTGCGAAAGAAGAGATCGGTACAAATAGACACAGGAATAATATGATTCGGCTCATAAACTTACCCTCGGCATTGATGACTTGTTTCTTCATCCTCTTTTTGATATAAACAAAAAAAAGAATTGAAAACGAGCTATATCATGAAAAAATTTGTATTATTTTTTGTTTTAAGTCTTTCGTGTTTAAGAGGGGAGGGTAACGAAGAGAGCGTGGTATGTATTCATGGTTTTATGACTTCTGCTCGAAGCATGTATCCTCTGAAGCAGGCTTTGAAAGATACTGAATACTCAATATATTTGTGGAGTTATCCAAGCCGCAGAAAAACTATTGAGGGGAGTGCTCAGCTGCTAGTCTGTTTCCTTCAAGATATCGCCTGTCGTAAACCCGGACGCACAATTAACTTTATTACCCATTCTATAGGAGCTTTAGTACTTAGGGCCGCTTTAAACCTTCCTGGCTGTCCTCAGGAGGCAAAAATGGGACGAGCAGCTCTTATTGCTCCTCCCAATAAAGGCTCGGATCTTGCCCGCCGCTTTTCTCAAGTCTCTCTGATACGGATGGCTATGGGTTCTAAAAGCGGACAGCAACTTATGACCTACACGGAAAAAGATATCATTTGCCTAGGGAATTTTCCAGAATGTATGAAAGTTTTAATTATCGGAGGAAGCGAAGGATCAACTCTTTGGTTCAATAGACCTAACGATACTTTCCTCGCTATTGATGAAATCGGATTAAATACCCCCTATTACTGGAAAACCTACCCTGTAACTCATGGAAAATTATTAAAGTTTAAAGCGATTCATAACCTGATTCGCCTCTTTTTTTGCGATCCTTTCTGGGAAAAAAATTACCCGAGTCTTGTTTCAAACCCGGGTTTTCAATCAAGCAGTGACTTATCTTCCCCAGAAAGAGGCGGCTGAGTTTTGACCTTGGCCGTTGTGTGGGTTCTCTCTCCAAAGAGGTTGTCTATTCGCATCACGTAATCTTAGAGGGTTTCCATTTTTAGTAATTTCGGAAGCCATGAATACCATATCGCCGTTTACTGTCACTCTATAACCTTGAACTCGAATTTGATCCCCGGTCATGAGTTTTACCATTTGTCTATTGAGGTAAGTTTCAGGACCTAAAACCACGGTCATCTCACCCTGGTCTGTATCCACTACAATGTGAACTTGGGTTCCATCAGGATATGTCACTTTTTTTACGCTTTTAATTTTACCGGAAAACCGGTCTGTTGAATCTCCTCGAAGGGCTTTTGCTGGCATCATTCTGTTCATGTCATGTACAGAGCCTTCATTCCCCGAAGGCAATACCATATCTCCCTTGTGATTTCTTAATGCATGGTTGTTCGCTTGGCCTGGGACAGCAGGACGGTTCATTCGGTTTTGCATCTGAGTGTAAGAGTTTTCCATTCCGCTGCTCTGAGACATTCCTTGATTTGATTGAGATTGATTGCCTGAAGCAGGAGACATCCCTTGATTTGATTGAGATTGATTGCCTGAAGCAGGAGACATATTTTGATTGGATTGCTGCTGACTGTTATATTGAGGCATACCCTCTCTTGAATAACATTTAGGGCTATCAGCTGATAGCTTGTACCCTGAAAGGGTCAGTAAACATGAAGAGACAACGCTGCTTAAAATAAGAAACTTTTTATAGCTGAACATAACTCTTTCCTTGGGAATAAATAAAATATTTTTTAAATCTTTTTATATTTGATTAGCAATACATACTAAAACTCTCTTAACTATAATTCTAATGCCTATGCATATTAATAAATAGATTTTTTTAAAAAATATCTTAAATATATAAAACTTAATAATTTAGTATTTATTCTGAATGAATGCCCAAATGCCGTTTTGCTCTGCCCACTTTTCTGCCTCATCTGTTGAGTTAAAAAGCATTAAGGCAGTTGCAAGAGCATCTGCTTGGAGACATGTTTGAGAAATAACGTGCACCCTGGTGATCGAATACTCCGTAACTTTAATAGGTTGTTTGGTTTGTGGGTCAATTATGTGGGTATAGCTCGTATTATCAACGCTCCATTTTTGGAAACAGCTCCCACTTGCCGCGATGGATTTATTGCTCAAATCTAGAGTGTCCAATCCCATAAGAGAAACACGCCACTCTCTTCCCGAAGGGTGGAAGCCTTTGGTTCGAATTTCTCCTCCCCATTCCACATAAATGCTTTGGAATCCTGCCTCTTCAAGCCGCTCTACCAAAAGATCGACGGCATATCCCTTAGCTATGCCACCTACGTCCAATTCTGTGAGATCGTGATCTTTAATAAATAGGTTTCCTTTAAGATGGACATGATCC
>JBAPRV010000194.1:0-7569 GCA_049281295.1 Chlamydiales bacterium | reverse complement strand
ATACAGGAGTTTCTGCCTTTTTTGCTCGGTCGTGGAATATAATTTCTACAACAGTTTCTTCCGTGTGGAACTGGAATGCTGGCGAGGCCTTTGATCTTAAAAATGCACATGCTACATTTAATCCCGATACCAGAAATGCTTCTCAGTCTTTGACTTCTAATGCTACTAGAACTGGTGTTGAACAACCTTTTTGCCCTGCTAATCATTCTAGACCTTTGACTAATGTTACTGGGACTAATCTCGAACAACCTTTTTGCCCTGCTAATCATTCTAGACCTTCAGGTGTTGCTTCCAACGAGGGATTTAATGCAAAAAAAGTTATGGACGCTCTGATTCCGGAAATAACACCCTCTGATGCTATGCATCGGGCAAAAGAAGTAAAGAATTTACGCTTCAAAAGGCTTTAATGTATTGAATTGAAAACTATGCCGATACGTAAAAATACTTGTTGATTTTAAACGTATCGGCTCATTAAAAAGACTCTTTTACAAGAGCTTACGCAATTGTTTTAAATAAGGAAGTCTAGATATTTAGCTTTTTGTAAGCCTTCTGCAAGGCCTCTTCAACTTCCAGAGCAGTTTCAAGAGAGAGAACCTGTTCAGCAAGAGTGCGAGATTCAGCCAGGGAAAAATGGCGAATCACATTCTTTACAATGGGAATGGAAGGAAACGAGAGAGACAATTCATGCACTCCCAGCCCCAAAAGTAGCTGAGTAAAGGTTGGATCCGCAGCTATTTCTCCACACAAGGAAACCGGTATCTGAGCTTGATCCCCCTCTTCAACAACTCTTTTGATCATACGGATAATACTCGGGTCGGTAGGGGTGTAGAGATAGCTCATAGCCGGATTCCCCCGATCAACCGCTAAAGCATATTGAACCAGATCATTCGTACCTATCGAGAAAAAATCACATTCTTTAGCTAAAATATCCGAGGTAATCACCGCAGAGGGAACTTCGATCATACATCCAATAGCGATATTACGAGCAAAAGGGATTCCTTCTTCTAACAGCTCACTTTGAGCGCTCTCGACAATTGCTTTCGCCTCTCTCAATTCGTGAACACAGGAAATCATTGGAAAAAGAATATGCACTTCGCCAAAAGCGCTGGCGCGTAAAATGGCTCGAATTTGGGTTTTAAAAATAGCTTGCTCTTTCAGCATGATACGAATCGCCCGGCAGCCAAGATAGGGATTTTTTTCATATCGATTTAAATTGAAATTACCTAACTTATCTCCTCCAATATCAAAAGTGCGAATCACTGAAGGATAATCACCTACGTTTTCGACAATACTTTTATAAGCCACAAACTGCTCCTCTTCTGAAGGAAAGCCTTCACGGGCTAGAAAAAGATACTCGGAACGAAAAAGGCCTACCCCTTCCCCGCCATGCTCGTGCAGCATATTAAGTTCATTGAAGTTGAGCCTTTCGATATTAATCGAGAGCCGCACCTTGTATCCATCCGTCGTTTGGGCTTGAAGCGAGCCTATTTTCTTTAACCCCTTCACCTGAAATTTCAATTTTTTCCTCTCCCGTCGATAGTGAGATAAAGTATCTGGCTCAGGATTAATAATCACATCCCCCGTACGACCATCAACAATCACAAGCGGTTTTGCCGAAAAAGAAAAATTGGGAAAATTTAAATTAGTTACAAAAGGAATTCCTTTTGCTCGAGCCATAATGGCCACGTGAGAAGTTTCAGCCCCACTTCGTGTGACAAAAGCCTCAATCAAATCTGTATTAGCTTCTGCTGTGTCGGAGGGTAAAAGTTCGTGCGCAAAAACAACAGAACGATAGTTCAGTTCTATGAGATTACATTGCTCATTTTTTCGCAAATGGCCGATAATTCGTCGGTAGATATCTTGCAAATCTTTAGAGCGTTCACTGATAATTTCATTGGTGATTTTGCTTATTTTTTTCTTGTACTCTCCAATAATTGTCTTAAAAACGTATTCTGTGTTTTTCCCTTGTGTCCGGATGGCCTCTTCCATTTTGATGGTCATCAAAGGATCATGCATAATCTCAAGATGTGAACCTAATATGTCGGCAGCCTCACTTCCCCCTTCTTTTTGAAGATGCTTTTGAAGAGAAAGAAGATCTTTTCTAGAATTTTTCAGAGCACGATAATAACGAGCTACCTCAGTTTCAATCTGATCATCAGGAACGAAAAATTCAGGAATATTTTCCTCAACTACGACGAAAAAAAAGGGAGGGGCAATCGCAATGCCAGGACAAATGGGGTAACCTTGAATTCGAATCTCTTTACCCTTCTCCGTCATTTAAAAGAATCCTCCCCAAAACGGTTTTCAAAACTTGTAACGAGACGATCCATAGTTTTTTTTGCATCTACGCCTGTAATTTTAATCGTGATAGATCCATTTTTTTGCACCGCTAGCATCAAAATATTAAGAATGCTTTTGGCATCAATGGTCTCTTTTTTATAGGTAAAAGAAACTTCGCACTCACAACCTTGTAACATCTTAACGATGAGTGTAGCCGGACGAGTATGTAAACCTAACTCATTTTGAACTCGAATAGTTCTGCTCAAGCTTTGTCTCTTTCTCATTATCGTTTCCTACTTTTGTGGGTAATTGCCGAAAGCAATTTGATATTGAACTCTTCTGCAGGTTGGCGTCCCATAGCTTTTAGTCGATGGATCAGGGAAATCGTTTCAATCAGCAGCACTACATCACGGCCCGGGTTAATGCGTAGAACGCGATAAGGGACTTCAATACCTAAAATATTAATGGTAGTTTCTTCGTCTCTTAAGCGATCGTAAAAGCGATTATCATCCCACACTTCCAACTTCACGACAATATCAAGACTTTTCTTTTCTCGCACACAGTCAACTCCAAAGAGATTGATCACATTAATCATTCCAATCCCTCTTACTTCCATATGATTATGCGAGATATTGACACCGGATCCTTCCAAAAATCCCTCTTCTCTTCTTTTCACTTTAACAATATCGTCAGATATCAATCTGTGACCCCGTTCAATTAATCCAAGCGCCGCCTCACTTTTTCCGACCGAAGATTCTCCTTGAATCAGAACCCCTACTCCAAAAACTTCTACCAGTGAGCCGTGACAGCTTTGGCTTGGAGCAAACGCGTCAATTAGCAAAAAGGAGATCTTTCTCAAAAGCTCCACCGCATCCATTTTCGCTCGGAAAAGAGGGATTTTTCGCTCTTTACAAAGAACGTATAATGTCTGTGGGGGATCAGAATAGCGCGTGACAATCACAGCAGGAGTTTTTGTCGATAAAATGGCATTGATTCGAGAAGCGCTCTCTTTTTCTCCAATGTCATCTAAATAAGCGAGTTCTTCTTCCCCAAAGATTAAAATCCTTCCTTCTGTGTGAGGGTTGAGATACCCGCTTAAGCTCAGTCCGGGCCGTTCTGCTTCCGGCACACAGATTTTACGTTTCAATCCATCTTGTCCGGTGCACAGTTCAAGCCCCAATTTTTTTCGGTTATTGTTATAAAGGTTTTCGACTCGATACATTAGAACAAATCCAACTACTTTCTAAATAAAACACCAGCCAGTCAAGAAAAGAGGGAAAAGCCCAATGCTCTTCTTTCTCCTGAAGACTATTCTCAAAAAAAGGGATATTCCCTATTGCTTTTGCAAATGACCGGTCGGTGTAAAAACACTGATAACAGTGAAGACGAGAAGACTCGTAAAAGGGAATAATCGCTTCAGCCGATATAGCTTGTTCATACACATCCACCAACTGCTGCTGAGCGAAGAGTTGTTGAAAGCGTTGATAGATTCGAGCTATCTCTTTTATTTTAATCACTCCCGTGTCGGTATATTTACTAAATCCATCGTGGATCTGTAAGAAAACGAGATAGTCTGATGGAAGAAAAAGTGGATCAAACCCTTTTCTCAACCCTTCTATTTTAGCCTCGCTAGAGGGAGGAGATCCATGAAAAAAATGAGTGGCCCCTTTGAGACTATAGACCATATGCACATCCCAAGGATCTTTCTCTTTGTCCTGAGTCACATAAAAACCGATATCTTCCAGATTGTAAAAAAAATTTTCAATCCGGCTTAGCACCTGAGGCGAGGCCATATCACATAATTTTGAAAGCCAAAAGTCACGGGCAAATTCAATTCGATCAGATAGAGAAAGCCGGCTCAATTCAAACCATCCCCTGGGAAGCTGAGGCATCTCTTGCGCAAGTCTTTCCCACTCAAGGTCTGGCAGCTTATGCAGGGCTTTTACTTGATGAAAGTATGGCTCAATCATATAAGTTTTCACATACCCAAGAAAAGTAATGAAGAGATAGTATACTATTTTTTCTGAAATTATGAAACTATGCTTTTCACATTACCCGGCTCTTTTAGTGGGCCTCTTTCTCCTATTTGGCACTCTTTTTGCACTACAAACACCTTGGGTTCTCCTGCCTGTTTTTGCAGTTTTTTTTTTGGTTCAAAAAAACGAAGCGCCGCCTCTTGTCGTCATTTTTTTGCTTCCTCTTCCCTTTTTCTACCATAGCTATCACTTTCCTATTTCTCAGATAGAGATTGAAGGGGTTTTGCACATTCAGTCTAAAACCCCTGTCGAGGGTTTTGCAAAAGGGTGGCTTTATCAAGGCATTTTATCCTCCCAAGAAGGGCGTACGCCTTGCCGTATTCGATCTAAAGAACCTTACCCCGCTAATTGTCATTACAAAATTCAAGGAACACTTAGCAAAGGAAGCGGGCCCTTTTACAAACTCAAAACCGATCAACCCTGGATAGCTATCGAAAAGTGCTTAAGCCCGGTTGAGTGGCGATTAAAGAGCCGAGGGGCTATAAAAAAATACATTTCCCAAAGATACGCCTCCCAAACAGCCGCAACCTTTTTAACCACTCTTGTAAGTGGAGAGGGAAATGACCGTTTGATGCGCAAAGCATTTAACCAACTGGGCCTTTCACACCTTATTGCCGTTTCGGGCCTTCATTTTGCTCTTTTGATATGCCTCTTTCATCTCCTGTTTCGACTTTTCCTCCCTCCCAAAATAGAGGCTATCGGATTGATCTTACTTGCTACCCTCTACTTTCTTTTAGTGGGGAATGCTTCAGCAGAACGGGCATGGCTTATTGTGATGATTTTTCTGATAGGAGAGCTGATAGAAAAAAGAACCTCCTCTTTAAATGCATTAGGGGTAGCCCTGATAGGTTCCCTTCTTCTACACCCAATGAGCGCCCTTTCGCTTGGCTTTCAGTTAAGTTTTTTAGCCACTGCCGGCATATTGTTCCTCTATAGACCCATCGAACAAGGGCTGCGAGTGTGGATTCCAAAACTGAAAATACAACAGATCATGCAGCATTCCATACTATGGCAACAGGGCTATATCGTTCTCAGTTTTTTTCGCAAAACCTTAGCCCTTAACTTAGCTGTCCATTTAGCATTGCTTCCTCTTTTCCTGCTCTATTTCCATAGTTTCTCTCTCAACAGTTTGGTCTATAATCTCTTTTTCCCTTATCTCCTAAGCCTTTCACTTATTCTCTTTATCATAGCTCTTGCATTAGGAGATTGGCTTCATGCTCTCAATAACAGCTATACCCAATGGCTACTTAAAATCACCGAGTCGCCGCCCCTTCTTTTTAAGACGTTTTATCTGGAAACAATCCCTCATTGGGTAGTCGCTGCCTATCTTACCGCTCTTTTTTTGATTGCCGTTCGATGGCAAATAGAAGATCCGGCATATCAGGAATCGTAGAGAACGAAACTGACTTGAAAAAGTCAGCGGGAGCGCAAAGCCACTCGCGAAAAGATGCGGATCAATTTATGAAATTCTCAATTGAATCTACTATAATTTATAGTTGATTCATTTTGGAATGCGAAGACCTCCCTTTCGGAGAGAGGATGATCAAACATCCACCAAGGGATTTATTTTTAAGCCTATAATACAGTGGATTGTATTTCTCCAAAATGCAGGTAGTGGTATTTTTTCCAAATCTCTCTTCAATTAAGTGTCTTTTTAAATCGACTCTGTCGAGGAAATTTTTATACCAATTCTTGAAAGTACTGTTTAAGGGAATATACATAATAGTTTCCCAATCAGCTTCACTTACGAGGATGTCAATTTCACTAGGTCGAATCGGCTTAAAATAAACATCTTCTTTTCTATCTGAAAGAGAATTATTTTTCTCTTTTAGGTCAGTGTATTCAAAAATGACAAGTTTTGTGGATGGCTTAGCGAGCTTTCTCAATTCCTTGAGGCATTGGAGTTGGTCTGTAAAACAGTAAAAAGCATTCATAATATAGATAAGATCAAAATCAGGAGATTCAATCCTATTTGAAATATTGGAGACATCAGCAACAAAAAAAATCTCACACGGATATTTTGACGTGGCATATTGAATCGATTCGTTATCGATATCAAATCCGGTGACGAGTCCCCAACCATGTTTTTGGATGTAATGAGCAGTTCCACCCAGTCCACAAGCTACATCTAAGATCTTCCTGTTTCCATCCTTGGGAAAATGGGACATGACGAGTTCAATAGCTTCTTCTTCGCCTGCATGAGCATAATCGCCCTCTCGAATGAAAGACAAAAGGAACTTTTTATCATATACGTTGAAGTTGTTGGCTAGTTCCCATATTTGTTCCATTGAAAGATCAGTCATTTTAAAGCACTAAATTTTTGCCGATTATCCACTATAAGAGGGACCTACAGATCATAGAGAGCTTCTTATAGTTTCAAGCTCTTTACGAATCTCTTCCACTGTTTTCTTCCAGTCTGAAAAAGCTTCCAGCCGCTTTTCTGCTTCTTGCAAGGTTGCTTCTGTGTGTCCCTCATACAACTCAATAAAGCAACTTAGAGAAAGAAGTTTGTTATAATCCGAAGGTATTTCGTCAATATACTTCAAAATATCCGCTGCAGTGAAATAAGAACTGTTCAAACAAAAAGACTCTATTAATTTTTTTAAAAGACTGTTAAGGGATCTCACATACCCCCCTCTATTGGTGTTAGGAGGAATGAATGATTTAACTTGCTGAAAACATTCAAAAGCCATTTTTTTATATCCTATTTTTGAGTAAAACTTGCCTAAATAAAAAAATATAAAATATTTGGGATATTCATTTGCTTTCTTAAGCTGCGCCTTGAGCATAAAATCTGCACAAACTTGGATCAATTTATTTTGCGACTTAAAACGCTTGTCATTTTTAAGATAAAAATTACTTACCTTTTCAAGGCAATCCTGGATAGTCGTATGATATCTTTCTTCATAGTTAAAATAATGACTAAATAAAATACTAATTGAATCTCTTAGTTCTGCATTATCAATCTGAGAACATTTTTTTAAAATACCGTCTTTTATAATCCTTTCCTTCTTGAAGCCAAGGTACTCGGCTAATTCTAGTGTTCCCCAAAATACCTCATCAGGTTTAGAGTCAAAAGGTCTATCCAAAAATAAAACACCAATAGACTCTTTTAAATGAGGAAAGTGTTCGTTTAATTTTCTAAAATCAAATTCTCTTTCTCCTTTTTCTTTAAAGGGGGAAGTCAATGCAGCGTAAAAGTAATCAGAACTTTCTACTAGGAGATGGCTAGGTACTTTTAACTCTCCTTCTA
>JBAPRV010000193.1:0-2346 GCA_049281295.1 Chlamydiales bacterium | reverse complement strand
ATAATATCGGAATTAAAATTCTGAAATTTGATAAGGTAATCTTCATATTGGTTACTAGGATCGCCTAAAGAATCTAATGTTTGAATCAATAAGAAGCTGCCACTTAAATAATCTTCATTCCAACTGCCCCAAAGAGAAGTGACAAAAAGCGATTTTATGAAAAGAATTAACGCAATGGGGTATAATCGATTCCTTGTAAAACCCATTTATCAGTTCCGAATTTACGATTCAATTCTTCCACATAACTTTTTTTAGGATATCCTCCGGTGGAAAGATGTAAAAAAGTAGAAGGTAGAATTCCCACTCTACCTGTAGATCTGCCTCTTTGAGAAAACCAGAGCATATGATCAAAATCTTCTTTTCTTGGAAACCTTCCAATTTCAACCCCATTGGAAAGTGAAGTTAAATAGATCGCCAACTGTTTTGTGCGAGGGAATTGATTAATGGGATCATTGACTGAAGGGGTTTCAATGATGACCTCATCACCCAATTCAAATAAGGTATTTACCCATGTCATCCAATCATCAACATGATGCAACACATGCAGAGCTAATACAACATCGAAGTGTTCCCGGCGCGCAAGCTCTCTAATATCATTTTTTTTGAAGTACTTTTGAATATGGATGAGGCGATTTGTATCAGTATTCAATGTGCAAATGTCACTTAACCTTTCTGTGCCATCGACTAATACACAAACGGCATCAAAGTCATGAGCTATTCTCAGTGAAAAATAGCCGTTGTTTGCCCCAAGATCCAATACAGTAAAAGGACCGTCAATCCGCGAAAGAATTTGCTTAATCGTTTCATATCGCTGTTCAAAAGCGTTTCCTACTCTGCTTTGAAAGACTTTCTCTCCATTGATGAGGATAGGTTGATAAACCCAATCTCTCCCATATCCAAGCCGCTTCATTACAGGCTGAGAAGCAAATAAAGAAGACATGGCTGCCATAGCCAAGCAAATCGGAAAAAACATCTTCATCTAATGAAACCTTCAGCTTGATCGCAGAAAACAAAAAGAATATATAAAGATAAATTTTTTGTCGATTTTTTTGAAAGGCCATAAAAGTTCGGAAGCTTAGACCTTGATTGTCATCGAAACCTAGTTTAGAAAAAGCTTGAGTGCGATAGATACGACTGAAGTACTGATGGAAAGAGTCATTCGGAATTCCATTTGAGCGTGGTACTGCTCCGATACTCGGTTACAATCTCTTCGAAAAAATTTTTTTCCTTGTAAAGATCGATCGCTTCACTCATCCATTCAAGAGGATTTTTTGAGTGGTAAATCTGCTTAAGGCCGATTCTTTCAAGGCGGCGATCGGCTAAATATTCGATATAGTTGCGAAAGTGGTGAGGAGAGAGTCCAAAAATGCCTCGAGGCAGGCAATCTTTGGTATACTCCCATTCGAGATCAACCGCTTTTTTCACTAAATCAACTACATGTGCTTGAAATCCAATCGTCCACAGTTGGGGATTCTCCTCTTTTATTCCGTTGATAAGATCAATCCCAAAATTTAGATGGATGGTTTCATCTCTAAGGATAAACTCGTACATCTGGCAGACGCTTCGCATTTTGTTTTGCCTTTGGAAAGCAAGCACCATAGCAAAGCCGCCATAGAAGAAAATGCCCTCCAAAATGATATAAAATCCAATAAGATTCTCGAGAAATTTTTGAGCCCCCTCAGGGGTTTGTGTTGAGAAAGAGGGTTGAAGCATATCGGATGTGAGCTCTTTCTGGAACGCTTCCTTGTCTTGGACGGAGGGGATCTCTTGGTACATATTGAATATCTCTCCGGCATCTAATGCCAAAGATTCGCAAATATAGACAAAAGCTTGAGCATGTACAGTCTCTTCAAAAGCCTGCCGTATTAAATACTGTCTTGCCTCTCCATTGGTTATTTGTTTATAGACAGCTAAGACTAAATTGTCTGTAACAAGAGTTTCGCCGGTGCTAAAAAAGCCGAAATTGCGCATTAAAAGAAGCCTTTCATCCTCAGTAAGTTTATCAGACTTCCAAAGGGCCATATCTTCTCCCATAGGGATTTCATGGGGAAGCCAGTTGTTGGTACAGCCGTTGAGGTAATGTTCCCATGCCCATTGATATTTAATAGGCATGATTTGAACAGAATCAATTAGTTCACAATTGATCAGTCTTTTATCTTTTGCTTGAGGCCTCATGTTTGTATTTTAACTAAAAAAGATTTACTCGACTATATTTGTCTTAAGCAATTATTTTGATTTAGCCATTGATCTGGCTACTTCTTGGCCGCGAACTGTCAATGCGACCGAATGTGGATCGTATCGCTTTACCAAATTGGCTTGCATCAACATTTTGAGGATGTTTGTGAT
>JBAPRV010000192.1:0-3248 GCA_049281295.1 Chlamydiales bacterium | reverse complement strand
CGTTTCTGCCTTTTTTCTATCAATCTGCTTAATTTTTATCTATCAATCTGCTAACATTCATACCCCATGAAATGCTTTGATCTAGATTCTTTCAAAAAAATAATTGCATCCGAGCTTCCACGGCTGTCGCTTATCTTGAGCTCGGAAGAGGAAGAGCACAAGCGGGCTGTAAGAGAGATGGCTAATAGTTCTTCTATCTCTTTCACGACCTTTAGCGCTGAGTCATTTTCTGCTCAGGCTTTTATGCAGGAGGTAGAAACAATGCCCTGTTTTGAAAATCATAAAATAGTTAGTGTCAGGGGAATAGATAAACTGCAAAAGGATGATTTTGAAGCCGTTCAAGCATATAGTAATAAACCGAATCATTGGGTCACTCTTGTGTTGACAGCCTTTTCTCTTCCACCGCAGTGCAAATTGGTAAAGATTATTGAAAAAAATGGATTGTTGCTTTTTTTCCGTAAAGAGAAGCAATGGGAACATGAAAAAAGGGTTACAGAGTGGCTAATGAAAGAGGCAAAAGAGGCAGGAGCTGTCCTTCCTTTACCGGTTGCCCAGGCATTGATTAAATCTCTAGGAACGGATCATGAATCTCTTCTAAACGAGCTAGAGAAATTGATCTGTTATGTAGGCGAACGGCGTCAAATTACCCTTAGAGACTTGCAAAAGATAGCGACTTCGATTCATCAAGAAACTCTTTGGCAGCTGGGCGATGCCATCTTTTGGCGCAAAAGGTCCGATGCTTTAGAAATAGGCCAAAATCTTACTGAAGAGGGGATAGCCCTTTTTTCATTGATTGCTCATCTGCGGGCTCAGGTTCAAACAGGGATGCACGTTCTGACCACTTTTTGGGCAGAGGGGGAGCCGGCGGTCACCCGAGAGTTTCCCTATCTCAAAGGGAGTTTGCTCAGTAAAAAACTACAGATGCTGAAAAACTATGGTTTCGAGTCTCTTCAAAAGGCTATGATTCATTTGCTTGAAATCGAGTTGAAGGCAAAAAACAATATTGCAAATCCAAGTTTGTTGTTAGAGATTTTAATTGCAAAGCTAACCAATGACACTGTACTTGTTTCCGAATGTGCTCGGTGCTGTTAAGGATTATCGTCCCTTTTTTCCTTCTGGAGTAGAAGAAGCAGTTGCTCAAATCGATGGGTTGATTGCAGAAAGCGAAAGAGAGGGTCGGCGATTTTTGAAGCGTTTTATAACTAAAAAAAAGCCTCATGAGATGCCTATTGCTTCTCTAAGAAAAGGTGAAGATGTTGATTTTTTGCTAGAGCCGGTTGTTAAAGGGGAGAACTGGGGTGCGGTAGCCGATGCGGGACTTATGTGCTTGGCAGATCCGGGGTCAGAGCTGATTCGCCGGGCCTCGCAACTTCAACTGCCCATACACATATTTGTCGGCCCCTCCTCTATTTTCCTTGCTCTTATGCAGTCGGGTCTATCGGGGCAGCGATTCACTTTTCATGGATATATATCCAGGAAAGGGGCCGAATCGCTGCTTCAGTGGGAAAAAAATTCGTGGCGAGAGGGGAGTACTCAGCTATTTATCGAGACGCCTTATCGTAATGAACAGACCTTTCAACTTTGTTTGAAATTATTGAAAGATAAGACACTGCTCTGTGTGGCCTCACAGCTCACACTGCCGGATCAATGGATTCGCACAGCTCCCATTAGTGAGTGGAAAAAGATGACAGGGGTTTCGAAACAGATTGCTAGAAAACCGACGATTTTTTTATTTCAAAGCTCTTCTAAAATTCCATGATTTTCTCGGCGACCGTGTCATGAAAAAGAATCCCTTTCGCTGTTAAACAAATATGGCCGTCTTTATTTTCAACCCACCCTTCATGTTGAAGCCGGTCAATGCCAAGCTGAATTTCTGCCGGCCAATTTTGAATAGGCACCCCTTCTATAAGACGAAGCCCGACAGCTAACTGCTCTTTTAGACTCTCTTTGTAAGAAAGAGTCTCTGAAAAATCAACAGGATCATTACCTGAAGCAAGAGCTTTGCAATAACGGTTTAAATGGGCGATATTGCGAAAGCGGCTTCCTCCCCAAAAGCTAAAAGCTGAAGGGCCGAATCCTAGAAAAGGGCGTTCTGCCCAATAGCCCAGGTTATGTCGGGAATAGAGATTGTCTCTTGCAAAAGCCGATATCTCATATCTTTTAAACCCATTGGTTTCTAAGATGTTAACGGCTGAGGTGATCATTTCGAAGCTCGTGATGGGATCGGGCATTTGAGAGGTAATCGTCTCTCTTTTTTTGTAAAAAACGGTGTGAGGTTCAATAGTAAGGTTATAAAGAGAGAGGTGGGTGATGGGAAGTAGCACAGCTTGATTTAAGCTCGCTTCCCAGCTGGCCAGAGACTGCCCCGGAAGATCGTACATCAAATCGATGGAAAGATTATGGATTTGCGCCCGCTCTATTGCGTCAATCGCCTGGATTGCATCAGAGGCGCGATGCGTTCGGCTGAGCTGAGCTAGAAGAGAATCATCAAATGACTGCACTCCAAGGCTAATCCGGTTGATGCCTACTTCTCGATAGGCTTTCATCAGCTCATAACTGACCGTTTCAGGATTAGCCTCTAAAGTTATCTCAACCCCTTTCGAAACTGAAATCCAGGAGAGGATTTCTCCGATTTTGTCGGGACCCAAAAGCGATGGGGTGCCTCCCCCAAAATAAATAGTAAGAGGCCCTTTTTTAGGCAGAAGAGCAAATCGATAGGCCCACTCTTGTTTAAGAGCTTGCATATAACTGGATTTGAAAGAGCTTCGATCGGGAATCACATAAAAGTGACAATAGTCGCACTTTCTAGTGCAAAAGGGGACATGGAAATAAAGTGAATAGGCTTCACCATTCTGTCGTGTCGGGATCGATGATTCCACCTCTTTTCCAACGATTACGGTCGCTGAAAGGATCTTCCTCGTCTTCTCTCTCATCAAACTCCTCTTCAGTGACCTGATCTCGCTCTTCGTCGACCGTTTCAAGCTCGGTAGTTGCCTCGGTTTCTATTTCCAATCCTGCCTCGGTATTCTCTCCGAATTCCATTTCGGACATCCCTTGAGCTTCTGTGTAGACGGTCTTGCCAGGCGTGCGCTTTGGAGCTGTAAATTCTTCGCTCTCACCGCTCTCTTTAAGGAATTGCAGGCGCTGCTTCTCATCATTGATTCTCCCTTTCAGGTTCTCAATCTCTTCTTTGTGCCTTTCAATCTCTTTTTTAGGGACCAACCCAAGCTTCATCCATTGTTCAAGAT
>JBAPRV010000191.1:0-22554 GCA_049281295.1 Chlamydiales bacterium | reverse complement strand
ATTCTGTTCTTTCCATTAAGTCATCGTAATCATCAAGAGTTGCTAGCAAGGGATTTAACTGCCCATTCAGGTTATCACTGAGTTGTTGGTGTTGTAGCTGTTTTTCATATCTAATGTCCGTTAGATTAATGACTTTCTCAGGAGTCGTGGATAGAGAGTCAAAAGCATCGCGGAGTGTTGAGAATGCTTCTCTAAATTGAGCGACCTGCTCTGGTGATAAATCTAAATATTCTGCGATATCTTCTGCATCCAGGATATCGTTAAATCCATTATAAAAAGAGGTTCCATCGAAGCATCCTCTTATTAACTCAAGGAAGGAATTAAGTGTGCTGATTTGACTCGAAGTTGGAAAACTGTCAGGTGAAGTTAACATTTGCTGTAAAACTCCAATTATATCGGATAAATTACCATTCCGGTTTCCCATATATCGCATTAGTGTGTATAGACCTGACAAATAATTCGTAGGATTTGCTCTCCAATCCAGTTCGATAGCAGCACTGATTAACTCATCATCTACTCCAGGAGCTTGGTCTTTAAAACTTTGGAAATGTTGATTCAATTTTGCTTGGATGCCGGAATCATTTAAAAAAGCCTGAACCGCGGAAAACACCGATATGAACTGATTTAGCTTATCTTGGATATCTTCGCTAACTTCTTTACTCTCTTCAGTTCGTTGAAGAACCACCGAGGGATCTTCAATTTGATCTTCTAAAATAGATATTCTTCCCAAATGATGAGCTACTTCATTTTGCATTTCAGACTCTAAATCGTCATACATTTGAACTTCTGTTTGACTAAACTCTCTTTGTACGGAGGGGGGCATGTTTGGCATTTCAACATTAAGAGCCGCGATCATGTTATTGAGCTCTGTAATTTGGTTTGGAGTAGGAGGTAGAGTTTCTTTTATGGAAGCAAGATCTGTTTTCAAGACTTCCAAAAGAGCTTCTAGCTCAGGGCTCTGCAAAGTACTGTTCCCTTCCTCCAAGATCTGTATCAGCTGTTCGATGTAATTGGCTTCAACGGACACATAATCCGAAGAGAGAGTGAAGTCTTCCAAGCCTTCTGGCATTGAAGGGGGGTTGGGTAACTCTATTGGTACTAGTTCCCCTAGCTCTGGACCTTTTGCGATGGAGAGCTGCTCCATGAAATATCGGAACTGCTCTAAAAACTCTGCTTGGTCTTGCATCTGTAAAAGGGGAACAATGTTTTCGGTAACCCACGCTATGTGAGATTGTTCCGGAGCTTCAGCCTGTTGTGCCGTAAAAGTATCGGCTCCCCTATCCGGAGGTGGGATTATAGCGTCGCTGGTCCCCATGGTTTCCCTCTTAACATTGAATATTTCTTAATTATAAAAAAAATATTTTTAATGCGCGAGAAAAACAAAATTGTTATAAATTTTTTATGCTTAGTAATCTTTCTAAAATTAAAGTCCTATGCGATAGGACAATTAATCAAATCGCAGCCGGAGAAGTCATTGAAAATGGGGCTTCTGTTGTTAAAGAATTGGTCGAAAATGCATTAGATGCCGGAGCTCAAGATATTGTGATTGAGACTCAGGGCGGGGGTCGAGGACTCATTCGAGTTTCGGATAACGGACAGGGGATGACAAAAGAGGATCTTCCGCTTGCGCTTATGCGGCACGCTACTTCGAAATTAACTGAATTTGAGGATATTAATTCATTGAGAAGCTTCGGTTTTAGAGGAGAGGCGCTTGCTGCTATCGCTTCGGTTTCAAAAATGAAACTTCTCAGCTCTGCCGATGATTCGGGGCAAGGGACAGAAATATACTTAGAGGGAGGGGAAATTAAGAGCCTGCAAGCAGCCGTTTGTCTAAGAGGGACAACGGTAGAAATAAAGTCTCTTTTTTTCAATGCCCCTGTACGTAAAAAGTTTCGAAAATCAGTAGCCGCAGACACCGCAGAAATTCACAAGGTACTCTCCCAAATGGCTCTTTCCAACTTACCGGTGACCTTTAGTTGGATACGAGATGGGAAAAGAGAGTTTTTAGTTCAGAAAGAAGAGTCTTGGTATGAAAGAATTGAAACAATGCTCGGCAAAGAGTTCATTTTAAATAGTTTTAAGGTTGAAGAGCAAGAAGCATCGCTAAAAATCGAAGGTTATATCTCCTCTCCTTCTAATCATCGTATCAATCGTAGCGGCCAATATCTTTTTATCAATGGGCGCTCAGTTAACTCTCAGTTTATTTCAAAGTGCGTCTTAGAAGGGTATGGGACTCGACTGCCAACCCATCGATTCCCTCTTTTTGTCCTCTCCTTGACATTGCCTTTGGTCGGGGTTGATGTCAATGTCCACCCACAAAAAAAACAGGTGAGGCTTAAAGATGAAGGGGAAGTAAGATCTTTTTTAATTCAAGCGATTGATAAAAGCCTGCAGCGTAAGACAAAGCTATTTAAACCGGCTTTACCTCTTTCTTTCGAAGAGGGGCTTTTTGAGGACAATTTAATGGCAGTCTCAGAGCCTATTATGAGAGAGGAGGCAGCTGAGGTTCAAAAGGAGCTGTTACCTGAAGTTTCTTTTCGAGTGATAGGTAAAGTAGCATCCTATCTTTTTCTGGAGGAGGCGAGAGGGATTTGTGTCGTCGATGTCTCACTTGCCCGAGCACGCATTTTATATGAAGAAATGCTTGAAAAAAAAGAGAATAGATCAATTCACAACTTATTAATTCCCATTAATTTAGAGTTTTCAGGGGATGAAAAAATAAAGCTTTTGGACTCATTGGATGTGCTCAATGAAATGGGGATCGGCATCCGTCATTTTGGAGGTTCTACTTTTTTAATCGACGCACTCCCCTCATATTTTGAGATTGATGAGATTTCAAATATCATCCATGCTTTTTTCGAAGAGGGAAAAAAAGTGGATACCAAACGATTGACGCTCCGTTTTTGCCGCACTCTTAAAGGGCCGGTTCGCTCTTTTGAAGAGGGGAAAGCTTTGGTGGAGAGGCTTTACCGGTGCGAAGTTCCCGACGAGAGTCCGGATGGGTATCCGATCTCTATTTTATTGACAAAGAAAGAATTAGAAAAGCAATTTAAAAAAAAGCATGAATAGAATTCAAAAAGTGCATTCTCTTTTAGAGGCCAATGATCTTACGGCTGTAATTGTCGACAATCCGATCGATATTTATTACTTGATTGGGCAAGAGGTTTCGTTAGGGCGTTTGGTCATTGCTCGAAATGAGGCGGTTTTCTTTGTAGATGGACGCTATTTTGAAGCGTGCCAGCAAAAAGCTCCGGTACCGGTTGAACTAACCTCGGGCTACGATCTAGAAAGTCAATTTGGCAAACGCTGGAAGTATAACAATCAACGAGTCGGGTTTGATTCAGGCTATACGACATACGGCGCTTTTGAGCAGCTCGAACAATTGAAATCGAAGCTCGTTGGGCTTAAAAATCCGATTAAACGGATACGAGAGATTAAAGAGCCGGAGGAGATCGATCTGCTTCGCCGCTCAGCTATTTTAGGGGCTCGGGGATTTAATTGTGTGGTGCAGCTGCTCAAAGAGGGCGTCACGGAAGAAGAGCTAGCGGTAGAGCTTGAACTTTTTTGGCTCAAAGAGGGTGGAGACAGGCTCGCTTTTGATCCGCATATTGCATTTGGAGTGCGCACCTCTCAGCCTCATTATCATGTGAGTTCCATCCCACTACGGAGAGGAGAGCCGGTATTAATTGATATAGGGGTTGTTTTGAATCGCTACCATTCTGATATGACCCGTGTTGTCTGGGCTGGGGAGGTCGATGCAAAATATGAAAAAATTTATCAGATTGTGCGTGAAGCGCAGCTCAAAGCGTTTGAGCGGTGTAAACCGGGCACGCTTTTTAGAGAAGTTGATGAGGCGGCGCGGGGTTGGATAGCTCAGCAAGGGTATGGAGACTACTTCCCTCATGGATTAGGGCATGGAGTTGGTTTGGAAATTCATGAACTGCCTGTTCTTCGCAAAGAGCCCGAAGATTGTCCTCTTGTTGAAGGGATGGTGGTCACTGTTGAACCGGGCATTTATATTCCTAATTTTGGCGGGGTTCGTTTAGAAGATACCATTGTGATTACTCAAAAAGGGTATGAAAATTTAACGGAAGAAGCTCTTTCAGCTTACCCTGTATCGATAGCATGAAAGCAAAAATTGGAGTGGAGGCAACCCCTCTATCAGATGAGCCAACAGGGGTCGGAAACTACGTCTATTATTTGCTGGAAGCATTGATCGAGCTTGCTCCTTCCTATCACTTTTTTCTTTATGCTCCTCAAAAAACCCAACCTATCGAGCGGTTTCGAAGATTTCCAAACGTCTCTATTCGATACCATCGCTTTCTCGCTGTCAGTGAAGTTTTATGGGCTCAAATCACGATGGCTTGTATGTGTTGGAAAGATAAAATCGATCTCTTTTGGGGAACCACTCAAGCCTTTCCACTCTTCTTTCGAAAAAAGCAGCGTCATTTATTAACCATCTATGATTTTACCTATCGTCTATTTCCTCAAACTACTTCAAGGGTGAGAGGAGGTTTTATGCGTCTATTCTCTAAGCAGATCTATCGAAAAGCCGATTGCAGGATGGCCATTTCTCAAGGCACGGCAGAACGGTTGAAAACCCTTTATCATATAAAGGCAGATGAGGTGGTTATTCCCCCTTTAAAGGAGGGGTTGCGTCCCCTTCCACAATCGGAGCTTCGCCCCCTTCTTAACAAGTATCAGCTCGACTATAAAAACTATCTATTGATGGTAGGGACCTTAGAGCCTCGAAAAAATATGGTTCCTACACTTGATATCTACGGTTCTTTGTTGGCAAACCAAGATCTTCTTCCGTTAGTTTTAGTAGGCAAAAAGGGTTGGCGTGATGATTCCATCCAACAAAAAATTCACAAACTGCAAGAAAAATACCCAAACAAACTGCGCCTTTTAGGTTATGTGGATGACCAAGAACTCATTGGGCTCATTTCCGGCGCTCGGTTTTATCTCATGCCCTCGCTTTACGAAGGATATGGAATGCCGATTGCTGAGGCGCGCTCTTGCGGCACCTCTGTCATCTGCTCCGATGTTCCTGAAATGGTAGAGGCTGCTGAAGAAGATGGCATCTTCCTCTCTTTAGAACGGTTTGAAAAGGATTTAACAAAGGGATTAACTCTGAAAAATTGTTCAACGGTTGCTAAGTGCCACTACCCTTCCAAACAGGCGTTAGCTTCAATTATTTTAGATCGAATTAAATATCTTCTTATGCAACGTTAAAGTCTGCTTTATATTTCATTTACAAGAATTACTCTTAAGTATATCCTGCATCTATTTATTTGACGTTCTCTAATGAAAAGTAGGCTTCTTTTACTTTTGCTGCTGATTTCAGCTCCTTTTTTGCCCGCTGCTGAAGATGATGAGGATTATATTGCTGCCGTGGATAATTTAGGTCCAACAGCAGCCGGATTTCTTTCCGAAGGAAATTTTGGTCCTGAAGCGCAAAATTTTGTGGACCCGCGCGTATTGCGAGACTTTATTGAAAGCCGAGGGTTGATTGAATGTCGGCAAAAAGAGGGAAGGCTCACCATTGCAAGCGATGTGCGTGCTCGTTGGACGGCCGCTAATGAGTTTGTTGATGGAAAGAGGGTGCGAGGGACAGGAACGGATACGGCAATCAATTTGTACAAAAGCGAAGTGAACCTTTTTTTAGATTATGTCGCTCCCAAATCGTGGGTATCTACAAAGCTGCGGTGGGTGAACTTTGACGGGGTTGACGGAGGGTCGGCTACAAAAGTTGAAATGGACCGCGCCTTTATCGGCTATGATGTTTACCATGAAGGGGAAACCGATTTTTATATTGAAGTGGGTCGAAGCAATCTCGGATATATTTATGAATCTCGGGTTGAATTTTCAAGCACCTTCGATGGGATTCATCTCTACTATACCAGGTGTTGGCCCTCCGTGGGAACGTTCGTCATTCATGGTGGACCCTTTATTGTAGATAGTTTTTATAACCATTATGCCTGGATTGTCGAAACGTTTGTTACGAATTTTAGAGGGATGGGCTTGAGCTTTAAATATAGCCTAATTGATTGGCACAGAGGGGCGCCTACCCATTATTATGGGGGTCTTAAAAAAGAAGATAAGAATCGCCCCAAAGATCTTCTTCGCGACAACCCTCGCTATCGTTTTATCGTCTCTCAAATGCTATTTGGGTATGAAAGAAAAATTGATTTTTTGGGGTGTAAAACCCTTTTTGTCTATGGAGCGCTTTTAGCTAACCATGATGCCAAGCGGACGCCGACCTCTAACGGAAGGAAACTGAATGGAGCCTGGTACGCCGGCTTTACATTGGGAAAATTATGTAAAGCGTGTGACTGGTCGATCGATATTAATTATCAGAGTGTTGCAGCGCAAGCTATCCCTGAATTCGATCTATCCGGCATCGGACATGGAAATGCAGATGGCGATTTTCTTTCCGATGCGATTATCTTGAATCGGGAACCTGCTCTAGCGAGGGGTTTTACAAACTATAAGGGATGGCAGTTTAACTTGCTTTATGCCCTGACCGATAGTCTTTCACTTCGAAGCAAAGCCCAGTGGTCGACTCCTCGCAATGAAAGTATAGGAGGAGATTTTTTCTTTAAAAGCTTTGAGATGTCTGTAATTTACGCTTTTTGAGCGGGTCTATCCTGTTAAGGGCTTCCCGTAAGAAATGCGAATAGTCCCTTGAGTGAGTTTTTTAAGCTGCGTCAATCGGCTTCCTCCTTTAGGAGAGGCCTTGCGGGATATATGAATGGGGATGAGCGGCACTTTTATATCTTTTAAAAGCTGCTGCAATTTTGATTCCCACTCTTTCAAAGTTTTTGAAGGGAAGTCAACGGGGTGCATCAGGCAGACCGAATGGCCTAAATTGATTTCATGCCGAATAGCTTTTACGGTGAGCTCTCCTATAGGGGAGAAATGTTGGATATCGACGGGAATCATGCTGACTACACGGTAGAGGAAAGATCGTTTTCTTTTTCCATCGGCTATGGGAACGATGTAATCGATCAGCCGGGGGAGAGTGGCCATAACAACGACAGTATCTAACCAGGAAGTTCTGGGAGCCACTAGAAGAGCGGGAGCGTGGGCTTGTATGCGTTGATACCCAAAGACCTTGATATGGCAAAAGAGCCTGGCCCATGCTGCCACTATCAGTCGGAGGACTTGGTCGGCATACAAAAGCATCAGGAGGATGCTCATAAAAAAACTAATTATACTGAGGACTAAAAACCCTTCGGAGGCTTTCAGGTTGAAACCATTGCCGAGCAGCGCTAGCAAAAGAGAGGCAAGAATAACGCCTACAAAACTCAAAAAATTGGCAGCAGCTACATTTTGCCCTCTATCTGCATCGGGGCTGGCATCTTGTATGAATGCATCAACGGGCACAGTAAAAAAGCCTCCAAAAAAGCCTACAAGCGTTAAAAAGAGAATGACGGTAAAAATGGAATATTGAAAAACATAAAGAGCCAAAAAACAGAAGGTGATACCCAATGTCGATAAAGGGACAAAGCCGAGCTCGATTTTTTTCCCGGACAATCTTCCGGCGGAAAAAGACCCGATGCCAATGCCAATGGCGCACATTAAAAAAAGATACCCTCCATCTACTTCAGAGAGATGTAGGGACTGAATGGCAAAGGGGATAATATTTAGCTGGGTATAAGCCCCTATAAACAGGAAATAGGCTCCAAAAATAATCGTAGTCAGTAAATACCGTCGCAGTCGAGCTTTTTTTAAAATTCTGTATATATCGGAGATAAAGCGCGCGGAAAGTTTTTTCGTATCTGCGTGGGCCTGGGGATAGGTTTTTTCAATTCCCAGGCTGAAAAGAGTCCCTATTATAGCCACCAAGGTGCATAAAAAGCCTCCCAAAAAAAAATTTTTGTGAGAGACATCCGTAAAAAAGGAGGCTAGAAAAGTCCCCACGATAATGGCGATATAGGTAGTGGAGACGATTAAGCCATTGTAGTGGGAAATTTTGTTTTTATTAACGATCTCCGGGATAATGCCATACTTGCAAGGGGAGAAAAAAGCGCTTTGAGAGGCCATGAGAAACAAAACCACATAACCTGCAACTGCTGATTTAAATAAAAATACAAGTATCCCCAAACTCATGGCAAGAATCTCTGCTGCCCGGGTACAATAGATGATAGACCGTTTGCTAAAACGGTCGGCAAGAGTTCCGGCAATAGAGGCAAACAGCAAAAAAGGGATAACAAAAATAGCCCCTGCTAAGGATAAAATCGTGTTACTGTGCTCCGCTCCTTTTAAGTTAATCAGAAAAAAGACAAGAATTAGTTTGTAGAGGTTGTCGTTTAGCGCGGCGAAAAATTGAGTTAAGTTCAGGGAAGCGAAAGAAGTAAAATATTTCGGCTTTGTTAAACGCATGAGAAAGCTAAAAGTATCCATTCAAGATAGAGAGGTATACCGAGAACCCACACGATTTAATCAGGGGGTCCTCTTTTTTAGCAACTATCTTGAAATTCTTTTTGAACAATTGAAAGAAAATCTTTTTAGCTCGGATTCCACTCCGTTTGCACAAAGGCTTATCATGGTCCCTCACCGCTCTATGGAGCAGTGGATACAATTTAAACTCGCTCAAGACCTTGACTTAAAAATCGCTTGCGGAATTATAACAACTTCGTTGAGTAGAGGGGTGGAAATGCTTTCCAGCTCCTCTTTTTCCCAGCTAGAGCTAATTCTTGTGATTGAGCACGAGCTGAGAGAGATTTTGAACCTTTCCGATCCCATTTGGCAACCCCTTGTTCACTATCTAAAAGGGAAAGAGCATCGATCCATGGGGTTGGCAGGGCAGCTCGCCCGGCTATTTGCTCGATACGGAGTGTACGGGAAGCAGGAGTGCGCTCGGTGGGGAAAAATGCCTCGCAATTGGCAGGAGGCTCTTTGGCAAAGAGTCGCTCTCAAATGGGATTATCCTATCCGCCTCCTTCAAAAAGAGAAGAGTAAAAAGCTTTCAGACTTTGCCATTCATCTTTTTTCATTTAGTCACATTCCTTCTCTTTATTTTCATTTTTTTCAAAAAGTAATGGAAGAGACCCCTCTCTTTTTTTATCAACTCTCTCCCTGTCAAGAGTTTTGGAGCGACCTCCCCTCAAAACGAGAGGGAGGGTATCTTCCCGAGCAGTTTGCACAAGAAGGGCATCCATTGCTTCGCAATCTTGGAAAGGTAGGACAGCAAACAGCCTCTTTAATAGAAGAGAGTGATTTGATCACGCACGAGCTATATCTAAAACCCAGGGGCAAGACTCAGCTTGAACGTTTACAATCGGATCTTCTTACTTTGGAGGAGAGAAAAGAGGAGATTATTGAAGATGACTCGATACAAGTGCACATAGTCAGCACGCCGCATCAAGAGGTCAAGGTCCTCTATTCAAATTTGCTCTCCCTTTTTCAAGAGAGGGGGTGGGAGCCGAAAGATGTTCTGGTCATGGCACCCGATATTTCTGTCTATGTCCCTTACATTAAAAGCATCTTTGGAGACTCTATTGATTTTCAAGTCGTAGCTCTCCCCATGCATAAGTATCATCTCCCTTTACAAGGGCTATTTCTTTTGCTTGATTTAGAAAAGAGGCGGTGGGCGGCTCCAGCTGTTTTAGAGCTCTTCCATCATCCCCTTTTTCTCAAAAAGCAGAAATGGCGTGAAGAAGATCTTTTTCAAATTCAAGAGTGGATTCAGTCTACAGGGATTCGATGGGCAGTCAACTTAGCTCACCGTAATGAACTTCTCAAGAAAAGCCATTGCCAAAAAGAGGTCGTAGATTCAAAAACAACCTGGCAATCAGGCATTGATTCTCTCCTTGAAGAGCTGGCACTCTCTGTTGAAAAAAAACGAATAGATTTTACACAAGCTGAGTTGTTAGGCGATCTTGCCCAGCTCCTTTATACTCTTCTCGACTGTCTTGCCCCATTGTATAATCAAACGGAGAAAACCTTGAAACAGTGGGGAGACTACCTCAAAGAGCTCTACTCCACCTATTTTTCTTTTTCAGAGGATCGAGAAAAACTCTTTAACTTGCTCGACCGAATTGCTATTGGAGAAAAAAAATATAGTTTTCAGATGGTCGATCTACTTCTTAAGGAGTCTCTCGGCCAGGAGAGATTTACTCTGCACCCTAATCGGCTTCAAGCCGTTCAATTTGGCTCTCTTCACTCCATGAATCTCATCCCAGCCAAGGCAATCTGTTTATTGGGGATGAATCATGACGCTTTCCCGCGCAAGCAACGATTTGTCTCGCTTGATTTGTTGAAAAGCAGTGGAAATGGAGATTATTATCCTACGCAGGCCGAATCGGATCGTTATCTTTTTTTAGAGGCGCTTCTCTCTGCTCGAGAAAAATTTATCATCAGCTATCAAGGGTTCAATGCCATGGACTTAACAGAAGAGCCTCCCTCAACTGTAGTCTCCGAGCTTTTCCCTTACTTTTCCAGCAGGCGGAGGGTGGCTCACTCGCAACAAACTTATACTCCCAAATCAGCGCCCCCTCCCTCCCCTCTATTTCCAAAAACAGTTCAAAATCGGCTACCGGAAGGTGAGGTGACTATAGAGATGCAGGATCTAGTTCAGGCTGTTCGAGCCCCTTTAAAACATTATCTCTATCACCGCGGCAACCTTTGGTTTCAGGAAGAACAAAGCATTTCCCCTGAAGACACATTGACTCTCTCTCCTCTTCAGCGAGCGATTTTGCGTAAAACATCTCTTAAAAAGCCTCTCTCTCAAGCATTGAAAAACGCCCCGCATTTTCCCTCTGGAATTTTTGGGCAGCTTGCACAACTTCAGCTTCAAAAAGAACAAAACGATCTCAACGATCCCGATCGATGGCAAACCATTGAACTCTCTGATTGCCCCCAAGAGCCGACAGCTGAGAGGATTTGGTGTCTACCCGCTTTACATTTTCCTCTTTCAAATACATTGAAGGTGAAAATAGTAGGAAAAATTGAGGGTGTAGGTCCGGAGGGAGTGTCAGTTTTAGAAATGGGGGATTTTAGGGGAGCTATCAAAGCCTGGCCTATTTTCCTTGTGTTAAATGCTTTAGAAAACTTGCCCTCTTCACTAAAAGTCGATACCCTCTTTTTTGCGCGCAGCGGGGATATTAAAAAGCGCTTTTTTGAGTCCCACGAAAGCCACTTGTCTTCGTTGTTATCTTATTTTTTTTGGAGCCAGGAGACTCCCTCCCCCCTTTTTCCCGACTGGGTAGAGGCTATTTTGAAAAAAGATCCCATAAAATTAGAAAAGCAGATTACCCAACCCTCTTTTGATCACACCCTGAAATGGGCCCTTCGAAAAAAAATCCCTCTTAGCCCTCTTAGTCTGATCGAAACCTTTTCGCCTTGGGCAGCACAATTATACAAAGGGATGGCAGATGCGTGGTTTTGATGTTTTGAGTCGGCATCTGCCTTTATACCAAAACCATTTCTTGGAGGCCTCGGCGGGTACAGGTAAAACTTTTGCAATCGAAAACATTGTAGTGCGTCTGCTTATGGATCCGGCAGGGCCTGCAATAGATCAAGTGCTTGTGGTGACTTTTACTCGAGCTGCCACCCTGGAATTGAAGAAGCGTATCCATCAAAACATTACAAACACTTTGGATCAAATAGAGCATCCAACCGAAGACCTCCCCTCTTATCTCATAGAGTTATTAGAGAGGGGCGGCAAGAGAGAAGCAATTTCTCGATTACGCAAAGCTTTAGCAACTTATGACGAAGCTAAAATATTTACCATCCATAGCTTTTGTTTGTACACTCTCCAGCAATATGCCCTTGAAGCCGGCATAGGGCTAGAAATTGATGAAGAGAGTGCGCCCATACAAACCCTCGGAAGGATCGTAAAGGATTTTTTGCAGACGGAGCTCTCTTTGGATCAATTCAGTCTAGGGCAGCTTGAAAAAGTACTTAAAAGACATCAAAACAATCCCGACCTTCTGGTTCGAAAGCTCGTAGAAGTAGCTAGAAAGCGGCGGCCTATAGAAGGGGCTCTCTCCTTTGGAGAATACAAACAAGCTCTTTTTGACACGATTGAAGCCCTCAAAGAAAAATATGGAATTCAATCCGATCCCTTGTTTTCGCAGCTGCTTGAATTAGCTCCCTATTTTGGAAAGTTATGCGACCGGTCTAGACGTGTAAAACCGGAAATTGAAAGAGGGCTTCGAAATTTTGCAAATTTATTTGAAACGCCCGATGATGATTTTATCGATCTTCCGGTTTTAAAGATGGTTCCGGAAAATCAGCTCAAACGAGATATTGCAAATCCCCTTCTTGAGATACTCCAAAAAGAGGTTTTCCCCATTTTACAGGCGGCTTCTGATGAGAGAGCCCTTTTTGCTCGGTTAGCCGAACAAACACGCCAGCATATGGAGCGAGTGATTGAAAAAGAAGAGCTTCTTTTTTTCGAAGATTTTCTTCACAAAATGGAAAACAGAGTTAGAGATAAAGTTTTTGCCCAAAAGGTAAGAGCTGAGTATCGGGCGGTTCTGGTCGATGAATTTCAGGATACCGACGATATTCAATGGAACATATTTTCGACTCTTTTTTTAGATCAAACCTTTTCCGGGCCTCTTTATCTGGTCGGCGATCCCAAACAATCGATTTATCGATTTCGAAATGCCAATATCTATACCTATTTGGAGGCTAAAGAGGCTTTAGGCAAAGAGGCCCAAGCCTCTCTTTTACGTAATTTTCGCCAAGAGCCTCCTCTTCTTTCTGCTTTAAATCAACTCTTTCAAAATCCTGACGATTGGCTCGCGCTACCCAAAACCGGAAAATCTTTGCCCTGCCCCCCTTTGGAGGCTGCCAGTGAAATCACCACAGTCTGGAGGGATAAGAAAAAAAGCGTCCATTTTGCTTTGGCTGAGGAGGAAAAGGCCCTTTTTTCTTTTATTATTCAAGAGGTCCACAAGTTGCATACCGACTATCAGATTCCTTTGCGGGAGTGTGCCGTTTTAGTGAAAGATCGTTACCAAGCAGGTCGCTTTTTGGATTTTTCCTCATTGCCTGTCATTTTTACAAAGAGTCGAAGCCTTCTTGATTCTCCTGCCTTTCCCGTTCTAGATGAATTTTTGCGAGCCGTTATCTACCCGCAAAATCGACATCATGTGGCTCGAGCCCTAGGCGGCCCTCTCTTTAAATACACGCTCGAGGAGGTTCCCCAACTTCCGGAGGAAGCAATAGAATCGTTTTACACCTATCACCACCTTCTTTACAAAAAAGGTCTTCTTGCAGTTTTCAATGCTCTGATGGAAAAACAGGGCCCCTTCTTAGCGGGAATAGAGGGAAGCGGGCAGCTCATTCAAGATCTTTTACAAATTGTAGAGCTCATGGTGGAAAAGAGCGAATCGATTGATCAATACCTTCTTTTTTTGGATCGCTTGAAACAAGAAGATCCCGAAGCTGAGATCCTGCAAGCAAGAGCGGCGAGTGAGGGAGATGCGATACAGGTGATGACTATCCATGCCAGCAAGGGCCTCGAATTTGAGGTGGTTTTTCCTTTGGGACTCACAGCTCATACGACTCAGAACGAGGATGCAGAAGAGAGGGCCGAGCAGATGCGGCTGCTTTACGTCGCTGCGACTCGTGCTAAAAGAAGGCTTTATTTCCCCTACCTTACAAATAAATGCTCCACCCTCTCCCTTTTTTTGCAAAAACGTTTTAAAAGCACTTCTTTTGAGACATTTGTGGATCAAAACAAAGAGCTGTTTTCCCTCTCTCACTGCTTTGAGCCTGCGCAAACCTTTTTCCCAAAGAAAGAACCCCCTTCGCTGCCTCTTCTAATTCCGGAAAAATCAACCTTCACTTTCAACCCTCTTACCCTTCATTCTTATTCTTCTCTCGCCCAGCACGAAAGAGAGCTCTCTTTCCCCTCTCCCAAAGAGCAGCTCCCTTCAGGTCCGGAAGTGGGTTTACTTCTCCACCAAGTGTTGGAAAAATACCCGATGACCCAGCCGAATATTCTGCTTAAAAATACAATGCTTGAACCTTGGATCAGCGAGGTGAATGAAATTGCCTATAATGCCTTTAATACTCCTCTTCCCTGCTTAAGCGCCCCCTTCCCATTATCAGCGGTGGACCCTGCCAAAATGATTCGAGAGATGGAATTTATCTTCCCGTCGAACGATCCCCCCGGGTTTTTTAAAGGCTTTATTGACCTTTTTTTCGAACACGAAGGAAATTATTATTTTGTCGATTGGAAATCAAACTATCTAGGTGATACAAAAGAGGCATACTCCCGTCCCCATCTTGAGAAAGTGATGCAAGATTTTCAGTACACACTTCAGGCAAACATTTATAGGGAGGCGGTCGAAAAATATTTAGATATTTTTCAAAAAAAGCATCTCTTTGGAGGTTACTACTATCTCTTTATCAGAGGACTTTCCCTTTCTGGTCAAACGGGTATTTATTATATAGTGGCATAGATTGAAAATTTTACAAATCAATCCGATCCTTTTCGACAGAAATTTCGCCCTCGATCTCGCTGACTTAACTTAAGTCAGCTTCGTTCTCCGGGCTTTATTTCTGACGAAAATCTCTCGTTCGATTTGTAAAATTTTCAATCTATACCACTATAGTCGATTCAATTTGAAATCTACCTGTTTCTCAAAAAGCTTTATAAAATCTTGTTTTTCCTCTCGTTAGAATGATCTTTCTGCACCAAACCTGAGATTTGCATTAAGAAAATATTAATTCAAGCTATCTTAAATAATTTTTATTCTATTTTACCCCAAGTGATCTCAAATTCCTTAAACCGGCAACAAATCAATTCGACCATAATTGTAAACAAAATCTGTCTAGTTTAGGCCCTCGTCTTAATTTATTAGAGACCTCTTAGTGAGCAACAGAAATAATCTGAACCTTTATTAAGAAATAAATAAGCAAAATGGTTTCTGTTAATAGATGTTAATAAAAAACTAAAGTTAAATTAATTTGTATTATTGTAGAAATTATTATATAATTAACTTTATAATTTTTAATTAACTATTAAGAAAGGAGTTATTTATGGCTGCATCAACAGTAAATTTGCCGGCGGCGCCCCATGTTTCAATTTTTCTACCTGAAAAGGTTCAAGATGATAAAAAAGATAGTCCCAAGGAAAAAAGAAGAAAGGATAAACTGAGAGCTGATATACAGGGTCGAACCAATGATTTTATAATAACAGCAAGAGAAATGCTTGCGTTAAACCCAAATCCATTAGTATTCAAGGCTAGCTTCCTTCTTACAGAAGGAAGACACGGAGGGGTTTATTCTGCCCTTTACCCTGATGCTCAAGGGATGGAAGAGATAAACAATTTATGCAACCTCATCGTTCAACAAAATGGAGGTGTTAACGCTGGAAGGAGGACGACTTCGACTCATTCAGAAAATTTTCATATCACCTTGGGTCAAGCAATTGATGGCGCAACGCAAGAAAAATTGGCAGCATTGAAGGTAGAAGCAAGCGTTCAATCCAGCTCTGCAACACTAAAAAAAGCTAGAGCAAAAAGCAAAAAACCTAAAAGAAAGAGCCCAGAAACGCGATCACTATTACCAGCTACTGCAAGAGAGTTAATAGAATATGGCCTGCAAAATAATCTCCCTGAGGTTGAAGGAATAGGGAGAGATGCGAAATTACTTGAAGGTAAGTTTCGAGTTGTCTCTGTTGATCCTTTTGGAGGTTGGGTAGGTGCAAGAGTAGTACCTGTTGAAGGTTAACTGTTCTTTAGATTATATTTATCAACGAAAATACTAATTTTTATTAACTTTAAAAAAGCAAAAAGGTAAGCTTTAAAGGAATGACGATGGCTATTATACATTTTAAAGGATTTGAACCTCAATATAAAGATTTCCCTACCAAAATTGATGTGGGGATGATACATCCTTGTTTGGATAAAGCAAATATTGAGCGCGAAGAGTCATTCGAGAAAAGTATTTCAAGAGCGCAAGAGATGCTAGTCCCCGCTTATCTTTTTGCCGTTGTGCAAATGAAAGATGACACGTTTGAAGTGGATGATTGTGATTATTTGAATAATCACTTATTCAAAAACTACCGAATAAAAGTTTCTTATCAAATCCCTGAGAAAGAAGAAATTAAGAATCCTGCTATGGATCGTTGCATAAAAAAAATTCATTTTTTTGCTCTTCCCTGCTTCTCATTTTCGAAGGGAGAACTAAAAGAGCAAGAAATGAGAGGAGAGCTTGAAGCACTCTATATTGATACGACCCAGCTCTCTGTGGATGATCTTGATTCTCATGAAGTCGCTAAATTGTTCATAGATTCTTGTAACTACCGCCTTTTGGAAGGTATATTGGACGAAAAAGATCCTCGTTCCATTCTCAAAATACTTTTGCACACAAGGGGGAGCATGGATTCGCTTCTTAAAAACAAAAGCGACTTAGTTCATAAACTTGGAGGAGAAGAAGTTTGGGCTCATTGCTCTCGAGTAGTTTTTGATGATATGATCGAACTTAATGACAAATACGATAATGAGTCCCCTCAGTTGTCAAGGGTTGGCGATTGAGTCTATCATAAGCAGGGATCCTTTTTTTGCTGCGTGAATTAACTGGCCGCATGATTGCTGTAAACAATGAGCTTTTCCATCCTGTCGACTCTCTTTTTGCTGAAAAGTTTTTGCGTCCCTATCCCGAAGCAACAAAAAATGCATCCCTTTTTCTGGCCTACATGCTTCGAGCCGCCAGAGAGGGACATCTTTGTGTGCTTGTGGAAAAAGATCATATTGTTCCCTCTTTGGGAGCACAGTGGGATCGAAAAATTCTACAGGGAGCCTATGAGCTCCCGGCTTCTCTTTTTGAGGAGATAATTATTCAGAAAGCCAATCGGTGGTACCTTCGTCGCAACTGGGAATGTGAAGAGCGTTTTTTGAAGCACTTTAACCTATTAAAGCAAAATTCTCCTTTTATTGAAGTTTCTGTTGAAGCTATTAAAACCAAATTGAAACGACTAAATAATCTGCAGCCAGAGCAAAAAGAAGCCATTTGTAAAGCGGCTTTTCAATCTATCTCATTGATTTCAGGGGGGCCCGGCACAGGAAAAACTTATACCGCTGCCGCTCTCATTCAGGTTTTTTCAGATTTAATCAAAGGGAAGGTCGCAGCTGCCGCTCCAACAGGAAAAGCGGCTGCCAATCTCCGTGCTGTCCTTGGCAAAGAGATTCAGGTCAAAACCCTCCAGGCTTTCTTGAAAAAAGAGAGGCTGCCGTTCGATTTGCTATTAGTAGATGAAGCTTCCATGATCGATGCGGAACTGATGGGTAAACTATTTGCCTCTCTCAAAAGAGGAGCCCGCCTTGTATTAGTTGGAGATGTGTATCAGCTCCCCCCTATTGAATCGGGTCATTTTTTTGCAGATCTCTATTCAAAAAAAGAGCATGTAACCGAGCTTAAACGATGTTTGCGAGCAGAGAGAAGTGAAGTGATCGATTTAGCCAATCGAGTAAAAGAAAACAAACCGCTCCCTTTTTCCCCTCTTCCAGAAGTAAAAGAATTGGTGAATTATTTGACTGAGAAGCTCTGTTTTGAAGAGGGAATTGAAAATCATTATAACCGATTTAGGCCTCTTTCAAGTCTCCGTCAAGGCCCCTTTGGGGTTGACCACCTCAATCAGCTACTTTATCAAGCGCATTTAAAGCGGTGTGGAAAAAGATCTCTTTTTGTCCCTATTATGATTACAGCGAATCAACCCTCTCTTGATCTTTTTAATGGGGAGATTGGATTTTTGGCCAAAGATCAAAAATGTGCTTATTTTTCGAATTCGAAACGAATCTCGGAGGCTCTTTTACCTCCCTATGAGCTGGCTTATCTTTTATCGGTCCATAAGAGTCAAGGGAGCGAATATGATTCGGTTTTGATCCTTTTACCTGAAGGGTCTGAAACATTTGGGAGAGAAATGTTATATACCGCTGTGACTCGAGCTAAAAGTGAAGTTGAAATCTTATCGAAAAAGCCGGTGATGGAGTCAATCATGTCAAAGCAATCACACCGTCTTTCGGGAGTCGATTATTACCTTTCCAAATAAGCCCATCTAAGGTCGAGACACCCTACATGGTCAAAAATGTATCCTTTTAGCTGTGGAATATGAGCAAAAAGAGCATCAAAATTGCAGATTGGAATGAATGGCATCTCATCCATCAACAACTGTTCAGCTTCGCCTAAAAGACAGGCTCTTTTTTGGGGGTTTTTTCTCGCAAGACCGAGTTTTTCTTGATAAGCAGGATTTCTCCATCTCGGGAAATTAGCCGGGCTTGTTAATTCAAAGCGCTCTAAAGGCTCGCTTGCATCTGCATATAGAGCTCCCATCCCGCTTATTGCTAATTGATATTCTCCTTTTTCTAAATAGCTTCGGAAAACATTCCACCCTGTTCCTTTTAAAGAAATATTGATTCCAAGCACTTTTCCCCAAATCTCTTGAAGATATTCGGCGAGTTGCTTGTGCCCGGCGGTATTGGGATAACTTAAAGTGAGTGTAGGCAAGAGCTCTTTAGGCAGTTCGATCTCTTTAAGCCCTGCTTCAAACAGATGTTTTGATTGTGAAATATTGTTATCCGAAAGGCTATTTGAGCAAAGAGAAAAACAGAGAGGCAGTGGCTTATACAGAGGGGTGCTATATGGAAAGATATGTCCGGCAATTAAAGAGCGGTCTATAGCTAAACTTAAGGATTGTCTTACCTTAATGGAACTAAGAGTTGGACATTCGTTATTTAAATATATCCAAAGAGCCAGTGCTATAGGGTGTTGTCGCAGCCACTGTTTTTCCCGCAATTGAATAGCCATTTCAGAAGAGAGCTGACAAAAAGGATGGCCTATCCAGTCGATTTTTCTTTTTTCATACATTAAAAGAGCAGTGAACGGATCGTCAACCATTTGAACTTCTATTCTCTCGAGAGATACCTTATCATGATCCCAAAAATGAAAATTTTTTCTTAAAACAAGAAGGTTATTTCTCTTCCAAGTATCGATGATAAAAGGCCCGTTGAATTTAGCTGGCTCAGCTTCAGCTCTTTCAACAGGGGCGAAGATGGGTGATGCAATAAGTTTGAGAAAAAAGGGGGCTGCATAATTGAGCTTGATATGTAAGGTTTTGTTGTCTAGTGCTTTTATGCCAACCTTATCTAAGGGGAGTGTTCCTTCTTTTCCTTTTTTTGCCCCCTCAATTATATAAAAAAGATCCGCTCTTCCACAATCGGAGGCGGGAGCAATGGCTTGTTTCCAAGCTCGCTCATACTGAAAAGCAGAGACAGGAGTGCCATCAGACCAATGATGATCACGCAAAGTGAAGGTATACTCGGTTTGACAGGTTGAAATGTGAACAGACTCGGCTCCAGCAAGCTCAGCCTCCCCTTCCGCGTTAATACGAGTCAACCCTTCGAAGAGCGCTTTTCCGATGAACCTTCCTCGCAGATGTGATTCTACCAAATGAGGGTGTAAAGCAGGTATATCTCCCTCTTGGAAGTTTAAACGGATCATTTGAATCTCCTTTTTAGATTGTTCACGACAACTTCCTAAAAGCAAAGGTAAATAAAAGATAATTACCCAAATTTTTTTAAACATTTTAAACATTTTCATTTTCCAAGTATGCCCATCTAAAATCAATACAACCAACATGGTCGAAAACAAATCCTTTTAGTTGGGGGTTATAAGCAAAAAGAGCATCAAAATTGCAGATTGGGATGAATGGCATCTCATCCATCAACAGCTGTTCTGCTTGGCCTAAAAGGTGGGCTCTTTTTTGAGGGTTTTTTCTCGCAAGATAGAGTTTTTCTTGAAAAGCAGGATTTGTCCACTGAGAGAAATTGGCTGTTTTTGCTGACTCAAAGCGTTCCAATGGCTCGAATGGATCTGAATATAGAGCCCCCATGCCGCTTATGGCTATCTGAAATTCCCCTTTTTCCAAGTTGCTACGAAATACATTCCATTTTGATTCCTGTAAATTTACCAAGATCCCAAATGCCGCTTCCCATGTTTCCTGAAGATATTCAGCCAACTGTTTGTAGCCAGGGGTATTGGGATAGCATAAAATCAACGAGGGAGAGGATTTTTTAGGCGAATCTATCTCTTTTAGACCTGCTTCAAATAGTTGTTTCGCAGGGTTGGTCATATCGTCGGCTAGAGTTTTTGGAGCAAGGGAGAGAGAGCGCGGAAGGGGTTTATAAAGGGGAGTATTATGAGGGAAAATATGCTGAGTGATAAAATCACGATTAATCACTAAACTAAGTGCCTTCCTTATTTTTACAGACCGAAGAAAAGAGCTTTGAGTATTTAAATAAGCCAAAAGAGAAAGCGCAACGGATTGTTTTTTCAGGATTTCTCTTTCTTGCAACTTGACTACCATTGTTGAGGGGAGAGTGCAAAAAGGACTCCCCATCCAATCTATTTTTCCTTCAAGAAATAGATGATAAGAGGTTTCGATATCCATGATGTAGTCAATATGCACGTGTTTAAAAAAGATATGAGAATGCGCCCAATAATAAGGATTGCATTCGAGCACTATTTTTTTATAATCATGATTTTGAATAAGATAAGGGCCGTTAAACCAGACAGGTTCCTGAGTATTTCCAATTGTTGGGAAAAAGGTAGGTTGGGCCAGTTTGTGAAGAAAGAGTGGATCGGGCCATTCTAGTTGTATTTCTAATGTTTCAGCATCATGGGCATGAATACCTAACTCTTCGGCTGAACACTGCCTTCTCAAAAATGACTCTGCATTTTTGATCACAAAAAATGATTCCAAATGACCTGCAAAGTTAGGATTTAGCAAGATGGATTGCCAACTTTCAACAAATTGAAAAGCGGTTAGTTTTTCTCCGTTTGACCAGCAGTATGAGCGCAATTTAAAAATATATACTAACCCATCCTCGGAGCAGCTCATCGTTTTAGCAGAGGCAAGTTTAGGGTCGCCATTCATATCAATTCGAGTAAGTCCTTCGAATAGCAACTTGCTCAATATGCGGCAACGCATATCTCCAAATGCGTAGTGAGGATTTAAAGAAGGGGGTTCTCCTTCCTGAAATGTTAGTCGCAATTGTCTTTGAGGTTGTTGAGTGGGTTGTGTAAGTAACATTTCTAGTTGGGAGAAGTGCATATTTTTCCTGCTCAAAATACAAAGATAGTGAACTTCTGAGAGGGAAAGCTGAACATACACAATAGGCTCTTTCATCGTTTTAACCTTATTAATCAGATGGAATAGAGCCGAATAGTTTGTCATTTTTACAATCAAGACCTCCTCTGAATATGTCATAGCATGAAGATGAGACCTCTCTTTGATAGCTACAGAAAATGCCATGAATATTTTTTTTGCATTCTCAAAAGAAAGCGCTAAGCGTGCTTCAATAGGCTGTAGGGCATAAAATACTTTTTCAGCAAAGAGATGGAAGTCGGGAATAACATTAGCTAAACGGGTTTTAAGCAGCCCAAATTTTTCTTGCTGCTGTTCAAGCAGTCCGCCATTAAAATCGCGAAACGCACCGACAAGTTTTTCGACATATTTAGCGATATGACGACGTGCATATAAAAGATTAATAGCATTAGTTTCATAAAAGGGTTGAGAGGAAATGGCTAGGGAAAAGCACCAAGCTTCTAAGCGGCCAATTCCTTGAAAAAAATGATAAAAAAAATCTACCGAAGAAGGGAGTGTTTTTGACGCCTCATGAATGCAGATTTCAGATTGAGGTCTAACAAGTGTGATCAGGAATTCAAGTTTAAATTTTGATTGCTTTTGAAAGTTGATCATTACTTGAGGCAAATCAACGTCTTGGTGAATTTCTTTTTGTAGAATCTGAATTTGTTTATAGGCTTCTTCTTCGTTAAATGGCCAAAACAGCGCAGAATTATAACTTGGAATAAAATGTAAGAGTTGCTCTTCAAGGGAAGAGCCTAGTGAACGGATTTCTTTAGAGGAAAGTTCTCTGCCCCTCAGTTTTTGAACTTCAATATAAAGGCAAGAATAGGGTAGCTCAGGATGCAACCATCTAAAACATGATCCGCTGACTTCTTGTATTGAAGGAACAAGTCGTTGGATAGCTTTGAGAAGGCTAGGTTTCCCCAGAACATATTCATTTTCAGAGATCGGAAGAAAAACCATTAGGCATAGGTGAGGCTTTTGCCTAAACAATCTCACAAAAAAGGGTGAATTTTCCTTCTGGATAGCCCGCTCCATTTTATTTTGCAGAAAAAACTGGGTGATTAGAAGCAATAAGAGATGCGAAGAAGATCGGTTTTGGATGAAATTACTTGGAGCATTTACAGCCACTCTGTCGAGCCCCTCGGCTAAACGAACATCGAACATTTTTGGGAATCTTTTGAGTGTCTTTCGAACGCGATTTTGCAGCTTTTTTTTCGAGGACATAGCAAATTTTTAAAGAATTTGCCAATTTTATTTAAGGATAAAAAAAAGAATACAAAGGAAAAAATTGGTTGCTAGTGGTTGTATGCCATTTCCGAGAAATAACTTCCTAAATTGACACCGTCTAACACATCATTTTTGGACAGTCGTTTCTCGCACATGTTTAAAAACATGCGCTTCGAAACGCTTGTCCAAATCTGTTGTATTTTACAGCC
>JBAPRV010000190.1:0-1948 GCA_049281295.1 Chlamydiales bacterium | reverse complement strand
GGGAAGAGGGGTGGTTTTTTCGTTGTCCCAGTTCTCCTCCCTATCTTCCATGGGCACGGACATAGGAGAAGCAAGTGATTGCGGGGAATCGTCAAAAAGACGAGAGGGTCTCTCTTTTGAATCTCCCTTTTTGGTTCCATACTTATAAGGAGAAACCATGGATGTCTCCTTTTGGTAGAGAGCATCCTCTTCTTCTAATGGGTTTTTACCTGGCCTGCGGAACATATGCTACCTCATTGTGCATCTAGGTTACGTCGGCAAAGGGACATCTGCCGTCGGAGAAACTCATCACTTTTCATTTTATTTTCTATTGTCTTACAAGCATGTAAAATTGTCGAGTGTGTTTTTCCAAAGGAGGCTCCAATCATCATAAGCGATTCATTGATCATCTCTTTGGCAAGGTGCATCGCTACTTGACGCGCTAAAGCTAACTTTTTAGTGCGTGCAACTCCTTTTAAATCCGACACCTTGACATCAAATACGGTAGCCACGCTTTTTAAGATATTCTCAACAGAGAGCCTTCTTTTTGGTGTCGCTTGAAACAGCTCGCTCAGAGTCTCTTCCACTAGCTGTTCAGTGACGTCTTGGCTCAGCAATCGACAGTGAGCAGTTAAACGGTTAATTGCCCCTTCAAGCTGACGCACATTGCTATAAATATGCTCAGCGATAAAAAAGGCCACATTATTGTGAATCTTCAGTTCTTTTTGATGAGCTTTATGTTGAATGATCGCTACTCGTGTTTCGAGATCCGGCATTCCAACATGGGCAACAAGCCCCCACTCCATTCGAGCGACAATACGCTCGGATAATTTCAACTGACCGGGAGGTTTATCACTTGTAATCACAATCTGCTTGTTTTGGTTGATCAAACTCTCAAAGGTGTTACAGAACTCCTCTTCAAAATTAAGGCGATTTTGTAAAAACTGAATATCGTCGACTAAAAGGATGTCAAGGGAACGATAAAACCGCTTCATCTGATTGACTGACTTGTTTCGTAAGCTGTCGACCAAATCATTGATAAACCCCTCTGTTGTGATACATTGTACACGCAGCTTTTTGTGATGCTCTTTCACATGAAGGCCGATTGCATGAAGTAAATGAGTCTTTCCTAGACCCACCCCCCCGTGAATAAATAATGGATTGTAGGATCGGCCTGGACGGTTGGCTATTCCCATGGCTGCTGATTTTACAAATTGATTTGAGGGCCCTTCGATGAAATTATCAAAGCGGTAGGAGGGATTGAGTCTTAATTTATACTCAACAGACTCCTCTTCAATAATTGGCGAAGCGCTTTGGGGAGTGGGAGGGAGGCGAACAGGTTTGGGATGCCCCTCTTTTGCAATCACAAACTCAATAATCGGCTCTCCATTACCGTCTAAAGGGAGAAATGAGCAGAGGTCTTTTTTGTAGTTATCGAGAAGGTATGCTTTTACAAATATATTCGGGACTTCCAGACGAACTTTTTCGCCTGAAGAGTCCAACACTTTAATGGGAGCTAGCCAGTTTTCGAACGCAGTGAACGAACAACGTTTCTTGACATATTGGAGGAATTGAGTCCAACTATCGACGGCGTCATAAGTCAGCATAGAAAAATATCCTTTCTGTGAATTTGAGTTATGAAATTACGAACAATGTTTCCCACAACTGCTTCTGGGGGCATTGATTCGCTTTGCAATAAGATCGAGAATGTATCATCATGATCGAAAGGCCGCAACCTTTTTTGCGAACGAAAATAGACCGTCTTAACTAACCAATTTATCCTCAATGTAATTTGAAATAAAAAAAAAATTAGACTTCTGTAAACACCTATGTTATTGGCAGTGAGCGTTGTGAACAAAATTTCCACAATCTATCCATATCAAATCCTTTGCTATGAATTATTTAATATTTTAGTGGAAAATCTACTGCGCATCGCTCGTCACCCAACTAACAAGTAGTTGGGCTTCCT
>JBAPRV010000189.1:0-9799 GCA_049281295.1 Chlamydiales bacterium | reverse complement strand
GGTTATACCCTTGCCATCGAAACGACCGAAAAAGATTGAATACCTCATCGAACGTATCAAAAGCTGTATTGCCTCGGGAGCATATCGAGATACTTTTCATGCAGCTCTGAGAAAGAGTGAGAGAAACATCACCTTACCTGAAATTATCCATGTGTTAACGACGGGAAGGCATGAAAAAGGCAAAGACCGCTTTGATGAGTCTTTCAAAGCATGGAACTACGCAGTCAGAGGGCAAACCGTAGATGGATTAGATTTAAGGGTCATCGTATCGTTTGATGATGAAAGAGACCTCTTGATTATAACAGCCTTTTATATTGAACGGAGGCGCTAAGAAGATGAAAAAACAAAAAGTTGAAAAAGAAGTTGTTTATGAAGGACTAGGGTTTCCTATTATCCTGCGCAACGCTCCAATGATAGAACTGCGCGGAGTTTGGACCCTAGATATTGACCTCAATATCTTACAGAAGATCGTCCTATTGGCTCTTGCACATCATCCGTCTGACATGACTGGAAATCAAATACGCTTTGTTCGCAATTGGCTTGAGCAAACTCAGACTGAGTTTGGTAAACTCTTTGGCGTAACCCACCCTGCCGTCGTAAAATGGGAAAAAACGGGAAACAAAGGCTCCAAGATGAATCTGACAACACAAAGAGATTTGAGACTTTGGCTGCTTGACCAGTTGCTATCTAAAGATGATGATTTTCGAAGAGCTTTTAAAATTATACATATGACTGATTATTCTCAGCCAATAGAGCCCCTGGAATTCGACGTTCCTACAGACCTTGTAGCGATATAGAGATACTTTAACCCACTAAAGCCATGCCTTCATTAAAAGCTTGAAACAGGGATTCATTGTGAACAGAAGCCCAATCAAAAGTTCTGAACTTGTCTCTCCACCTTCATCAACAAAAGGGCTTCACTTGTAAAAGTGAAGCCTTTTTGTTTTTAGTGACATACAAAAAAAAATTTGCACCGAAAGTTCAGCTGCATAAAGCTCAGTTATGCACTAGACTAGATGAAACAAGAACAAACCAAGATAATTTGATAACCACTATAACCTCAGTTCGGTTTTGAATTATCAGATACTCAACAATTTAGAATCATATTTGGATAGGTTTAAAGAAGGTTTTTTCGGTTGTTGACAATAGGCAATGAGGCCCGCAAATAGATTGACAACGAAATTGATAGGACTCCTGTGTCGTGAGTGTTCAATTTGGGAAATATTTTTCATTTGGTCTATGATTGTCTCGATGATGCCCCGCTTTCTCAGCAAAAGCTTGTCCATAAGCGGTATCAGCTTATTTTTCATATTGGAACGAATCCCGGTGATTAGCTGGACCCCATGTTTTCGCAGGCGATTAGCAAGATCTGCTGAAATATACCCTCGGTCACCAAAAAGCAAACCCATAATTTTTGACTCCACAAGTTTTGGAACGGGCTTCCTGTCATCCGTATTGCCAGGTGTAAGAACAAAGCTTAAAAGCTCTCCCTTGCCGTTGACAATCAAATGCAGCTTAAATCCAAAAAACCAACCTACTGAGCTTTTCCCTTTCTTGGCGATTCCCTTAAAAACTCTATTTCTTGACGCTCTTTTTCAATTATTTTATCTCCATAACATTTTTGCTCTCAAAGAATTCAAAATCGAACTGAGGTTCTTTAAGCTCTGTAATTTTCAGTTTGTCCAAAATATCATTTTCGAAGTTGTCGGCTCAACAGCATAACACAATAAATCATATTGCAGGTAATTGTATGTGACATTTGTGTAGCTGTGACATATAGGAAAATCATTATCACATCATCTTATCCATCGTTGTGAAAAATGAGACAAAACATTACTGAATTGCGTAAATAGTGCGTGACCTTGCGTCTCCCTACCTCCAAAAAGAGCAGGCCAGGAATTATTCCTGGCTTTTTTATTTTGCTGAGGGGAAATTTAATTTTAGATACTCAGATACCGGTATCGCTTGTTCAGTAGAAGTTGTTGGAGTTAAGGAAATATGATAAGTATCAACTTCTCGAAGTTCTAATATATCATCAACGTCATATTCGGCCGAGCTGCTTACACTATCGAGCAATACTGCGTCATCCTTATGGACCGTTTGAAGCCCTCGGCATAATTCAGATTTAGCTCTTCTAATAGCGTCTGGAGAAGAGTTAGCAACGTAAAATGCGCTTTGATGATATTCTGTAAACTCACCCGTTTTATAAGCACCGAGGTTGATAAAGTACAATTTCTTTAAAGGATCTTCTTTAGGAGGGGTTTGACTCAGTTCAATTTTATATCCATCAATATTCTGTAGTTCAAGGTAGGAATCAATATGAAATTGTTTTAAATTTCCAAACCATTTCTTGGCTAGTAAAGGATAGGTCTCTTCAAGAGAAGACCCTACTACAAAGACTACATCATGTAACTCGATATTGCATCTATCAGCCCGCCCACCTAAATACACGGCAAATAGCTTTTTCTTTTTTGGCTCACTCATTTCCTATCCACAGATTTGCAATTTTAAGAGCGCTATCTTATGATAATTGCTAAATTCCTCCCACTCAAAAGTTCTGAATGTGTCTCTCCACATACTTAAGGTAATTTTCTTTACCCTCTTCAGATGAGCTCACAGGTTCGTTTCGCATTTCAGCACGGAGTTCCATCCAAAGATGCCCTAGCTTATTCTTGCCGGTTCCGTCGTGATTGTCGCTCCAATAAGCATCCCTTCCTTTCTTAGGATTATGTTCGACAAGATGCGCATCTCCCGTAGCCTCAAGCCAAGTCGCAATAGATGGATTTTGTTCGAGTTTGGCTCGCAAAACCATTTGCATTACAATGTCATTTACTTTACGCCAATCATTTCTTATTTGGGTTTTGTTTTTGCGCGCCATATAAAATGCTTCTTCACCAGATAGGTTTGTAAACTCGTCCATCAAGTCTGGATGGTGAATGAACTTTTGTGCCTGAAAAGCCGATTCAGAGCTTGGATAGCTCCTGCCATCAATCTCCACAGTAATTGGATAAAAATTTCCTAACCATTCTGTATCAGGATCTTCTTCATCGTAAAATAAAATAAATTTTGGATATTCAGCCAGAGCTTCCATCTTCTCCATCACCTTTTCGTCTTCTGCTGACTGGTAGAAATATGAAGCGGGTAAGTTATTATTAAAAATATTAAAACACATAAAAATTAATAAAAAAAAGTTGTAACAACTAGACATTTATTTTAGTATTTTTTTGAGAATGTTCTTTTTTTATGCGCCTGAGGGCGCGGTTTCCTTTTGTACCCTTTTTTGGGGTGGTTTGCTGCACTTTTTCCTTTTCTAATAGGTTGAGGTTTAATTGATTTATCAACTTCAAAACCTGGAAGTATCACACTTGAAATGCTGTTTTTAGTCAGTTTTTCAATATCTTTTAGTAGCTTGTGTTCGTCCACACAAACAAGGGAGATAGCTTCACCCTCATTTCCGGCTCGGCCGGTTCTCCCTATCCTATGAATATAATCGCTTGGAGTATGGGGCAGTTCAAAGTTAACTACATAGGGTAATTGGCTAATATCTAACCCACGAGCTGCAACATCTGTGGCAACAAGTACTTGTATATCTCCTTTCTTGAAACTTGATAGGGTTTTTGAGCGCACGGATTGTCTTTTATCTCCATGAATAGAAGATGACCTGATTCCTTTTTGCTTCAGGATTTTACTGAGTTGATCGGCCCCATGTTTTGTGCGGGTGAATACGAGCACCTGTTTCCAGTCGTTTGAGGTAATTAGGTGGGTAAGAAGTTCAGATTTGCGCTGTTTGTCGATTGGATAGACAACTTGTTTTACTTGATCTGACACGACCCCTTTGCTTTCGGATGATTTGATCATCTCCGGCTCGCATAATAAGTTTTCAGCAAGTTTTTGTATGGCTTTAGAAAAGGTTGCTGAAAAAAGTAGAGTTTGTCTCTTTTTAGGGAGGCAGTCGACAATCTTTTGAATATCATGAATAAAACCCATGTCTAGCATGCAATCAGCCTCGTCCAATACCAATACCTCTATTGAGGAGATATCAACGGTTTTCCGGTTAACATGATCTAATAGACGACCAGGTGTGGCAATGAGAATATCTACCCCTTGGCGCAGCTTGGTGATCTGCCGCTCTATTGGAACTCCTCCAAAGACGGCGCTATATTTCAAAGGAAGGTATTTTCCATACAAACCTATATTTTTATAGACCTGATCAACTAACTCTCGAGTTGGAGCGAGTATCAAGGCTCTAGGAAAGCGAGGTCTTTTTTTGGATGCTTTTTCACTTAATAATAGATGAAGAAGGGGAAGGGTAAAACTTGCTGTTTTTCCGGTTCCTGTTTGCGCCTCACCGAGAATGTCCTTTTTCTGTAGAACCAAAGGGATCGCTTGAGTTTGAATCTGAGTAGGAGCAGTATATCCACGCTCTTTTACAGCTCGCAATATTTCTCCAGAAAAACCAAAATTTTCAAATGACATATAATTTATCCTTAATAAAGCAAGATCTATTGTTGATCAAGCTATTGTTATTGTTTGTCTTATGGCTAAAAAAGCAGTATTATAAAAGAGATCTCTATTAGCCGCATCTGGTCATCAACATCTCTCGATATCTGCCTTCATAGGCATATCCATTTTTGGAATAAAAATGACTAAAAGGAGTGAATTTTGACGAAGATTATTCTATAGGGTGTAATAATACCTTTAATATAACATAAAAATCAAATCATTCTGAGAAGAAGTAGAATGGGAGCCCCAGAACTATCTGTTTTTTTAAACTAAAAAAGCATATTAAAAATATTTTTTATTATATTTAGGATTTTAAATAACTCAAATCCTAAAGACCTGTTACAAAAGATCGGGAGGAAGTTGACTTGAAGATTGTAGTTGTAGGCGGGGGTGCAGCCGGATTTTTTGCGGCCATTGCAGCAAAGAAGACCTACCCGCAAGCTGCTGTTATCTTGCATGAACGCACGGCTAAAGTTCTGAGTAAAGTGCGTATTTCCGGAGGGGGGCGCTGCAATGTCACTCATGCGTGTTTTGATCCAAAGGAGCTTGTTAAAAACTATCCACGAGGCTCTAAAGAGCTTTTAGGGCCATTTCATCGTTTTCAACCTGCCGATACCATTCAGTGGTTTTCTGACCATGGAGTTGAGCTAAAGACTGAAGAGGATGGACGTGTGTTTCCTCTCACCGATTCGTCCCAAACCATTATTGATTGCTTGATGGCGGAAGCCAATAGAGTTGGGGTTCAAATCCGAATGCAATCGAAATTTGCCTTAGGCAAAATGGATGCTGACCGTTTGATCCTTGCCACAGGAAGTTCTAAAAGCGGCTGGGAAATCGCTGAAAAGCTCGGGCATACAATTCAGCCGCCGGTTCCCTCTCTTTTTACTTTCAATATCCCGGATTTTCCACTCGAATCGATAGCTGGAATTTCTGTTAGGAGGGTACATTTGGGGCTAGAAGGAACTAAACTCTTCCAAGAGGGACCTCTCCTCATAACGCATTGGGGATTTAGCGGGCCCGCAGCTCTGAAGCTGTCGGCTTTCGGAGCGCGCTATCTTGCTGAGAAAAGTTATGAGGCGGTTCTTTATGTAGACTGGCTTCCCGAGTTTTCAGCCGATGAGTTAATATCATTTTTTTCTCTTGAAAATTCCACGAAAAAACTGGGAAATATCAGATCGGTCCCACTGCCAAAGAGACTCTGGAAGCTTCTATTGGGTGAAGAAAATCAGCTTTTAAGGGTCCTTAGCAAACCCGGAGCGCGTAAACTATGTGAAAAGCTGAAGTCGGATCGGTACCAAGTGAGGGGAAAAACGACAAATAAAGAGGAGTTTGTGACCTGTGGGGGTGTGACGTTGTCAGAGGTTAATTTTAAAACTATGGAAAGCAAGATCTGTCCAGGACTTTATTTCTGTGGAGAAATGCTCGATATTGATGGAGTGACTGGCGGCTTTAATTTCCAGAACGCCTGGACTACAGGCTGGATTGCAGGGACCGCTTAATCTAATTAAAGCGACTTTCAATCCGCTGTGAGCATCATATCCCTCTCAATGATTTCTTTTGCGAAACTCTGATAGGCGGTTCCAATTTTATGGGCCATCTGGTCAGGAAAAAGATGAAACTGACCTTCCCTCATTGTTTGAATAATTCCCTCTGCAACAACTTCAGGAGGCTCTGCACGGTCTTTTAAGCCTGCTTTGACTGCCATATCTGTGTCAATCGGTCCCGGATGAACGCTGATCACTTTGGTTCCCTGCTTAATAAGGTCCTTTTGCAGACCCTGAGTGATAGCATATGCCGCAGCTTTTGATGCTGAATAAGTTGCAAAATTCGCGGATGTTCTTATTGAAGAAACCGAGTTGAGCTGCACGAATACCCCCCCACCATTTGCTTTGAGAACCGGAGCAAAGGCTTTTGCTAACCGCATGAGGCCAAACACGTTGATATTTATCTCAAATTTCAATGCCTCGATGGCCTTTTCATCCAGAGGCGAACATTTGTTGAGCACTCCAGCGGAGTTTACGATAATTTCGACATCATGAGCTCTTTGTGCCGCACGCTCGATTGTTTCAGCGTTTTCCATGTCAATTTGAATGGGAACGACCTGATCGCCATACTTTTCTACAAGAGAAGAAACGCTTTTTAAGTTACGTACACCTGCATAGATCTTTTTTGCTCCATGTTTTAAGAACGTTTCCACAATGCTTTTGCCAATTCCTCTGCTTGCTCCGGTAACAAGGGCCGTTTTTCCTTTAATATCAAAAGTTTTGGGCATGATATTTCTCCTTGGTTGCCTCTTGCCAAAGATAGGGTGAATTTTGTTTTTGAGGAAGAGAAAAACCCGGTCTGTTTTGAAGGTACATATTTTTCTTTTTTTAAAGGATTGGAAAATGTTATTTTTTTTGACCACCTGGAGCTTTGCTGGTAATCACGAACTTTAGTTTTTAGGAGATAAAAAAGAGATGTCTACGATTCTTATTGTGTATGCGACTGATTGGGGCAGTACAAAAAAAATGGCTGAAGCTGTGGCTTCTGGCGCAAAATCTGTCAAGGATACAACTGTTGTCCTTAAAGCAGCTGAAGATGCTAAAAAAGAAGATGTATTAAGTGCTGATGCTCTTGTAATGGGATCTCCCGTACACATGGGAAGTGCAGACTGGAGAGTTAAGCAATTCATCGATAAAATTTGCAGCAAGCTCTGGATGGAAGATAAAATGGTCGGCAAAGTCGGAGCCGTTTTTGCAAGTGGAGGTGGTTTTGGCAATGCAGGGGGTGGTTGTGAGATTACTCTGCTTGGTTTGCTAAATAACCTCGTTGAACTGGGTTTGATCATCATCCCGCTCCCAAAAAATACACCCGGATATGCAAAAGGGGGCATTCAATGGGGTCCATATGGTCGATCGATGGGAGAGAATATGGAGCAGACCGGATTGCCCGATGAAAGAACTGAAGCAGCGCATCATCACGGGGTCCATATTGCTAAAGCTACCGCTCTTTTAAAAAGCCAAAACATTTTTTCATAGAAAAAAGCGGAGACACAAAACAGCCTTTTCGATTAGTGAACAATCAACATTTTCCCAATCATACCGAGTAAAAACCCAGCGACTGCTCCAAGTGAGGGGGCCCAATGGTATTTCAGTTTTGCTTGAGGTGCAATATCTTGAAAGATTAGATAGAGAATTCCTCCTGATGCAAATAACATAACAGCTGAGGTGAGGGAGGGTAATTCTGACAGGTAAAAATAACCCAATAAGCCTGCAATTGGCCCTATAAAAGACATAGCAAGAAAAGCTGTAATAATAGTCCATCCCTTGAGTTGTGTGTTTGCACGAAGTTCAAGAAAAGCGTTAAAACCTTCCGGTAAGTTTTGGAGGATGATCAAGATTGCTAACAAGATAGCGTAATGTCTGTCTAATAAATAGAGTGCTCCAACCGCCATCACTTCAGGGATAAAATCAAGGAGCATAGCAATAAGCTGAGGAGTACCCTCTTTTCTTGTCTCTAAAATTCTATCCAATATCATAAAAAATAACCCACCTCCGGCAAAGCAAAAAACAACGGTAAAAATAGTGAGTTTATGCATTCCCTCCGGGATAAGCACAAGAGCAACAGCTGCTATGAGAAGGCCCCCTCCAAATGCGATTATACTATGACGCAGCTCGGTTTCAAGCCAACGGTTGCTGATGTGCTCTACTAAAGCAATCAGGGCTCCTCCAGCCATAGAAAGGCCGGTTAGGAGGGTTAAAGAAAAAAGAATGGCCCAATCACTCATATAGTCAATTCAATTTGAAATGAGACAGATTAATCCACATCTTTTTATGAGCAGCTGTGCGTTCAAACTCGCTGACTTAACTGAAGTCAGCTTCGTTTTCCACGCTTTGCTGCTCACAAAAATCTTGTGCCCAATCTATCTCATTTCAAATTGAATCGACTATACACCTTTTTGCACTATACCGACCAACAAAGTGCTATTGAGATAAAAAGTTTACTGCACCGGTTTGCAGATTGTAGTAGGCGGCATGTATGGCTATAGATTTTGTTTGAACTTTTTTATCTATCACCGGGGATTTGAAAAGTTGGGCACGCATTCTTTCAGCATTGAGTTCTGTAGAGAGCTTTAAAAGATTTGCGGGCTGCATACTTTTTGCTTTTTCTACCGAAGGTTTAATTAGAGCGGCAATTTCAGGGATATCTTGTGTGACTCCCTGTACGACAGCGTCGACAGCACCGCACCTCTCATGCCCCATAACGACAACCACCACAGGTTGAAGATAAGCCACTGCATATTCGACACTTTCAAGTTCAGTCGACCCAATAACGTTGCCTGCAACGCGGATTACAAAGAGATCGCCAAGGCCTTCGTCGAAGATTATCTCTGGAACTACTCTAGAATCCGAGCAGGTAACAATCACAGCAAAAGGCGATTGTGTCTCAGACAAAGAGAGTCTTCTCTCCATGCTTCTATTAGGATGAAGCAAAACTTCGCTTACAAAACGTCTATTACCTTCCTTAAGTCTTTTAAGTCCCTCTTCAGGGGTTTGAGACCCTTCCAGAGACAATACAGACAAAAATAGAATAACAAAAATATATTTCATGATTCGTACCTGAGTGAAATTTTTTTATATAAAGGTTTTATTTCATCTTTTGTTTGAGAAACGCCCTTTGTAGTTGTCAGAATTTTCATATGGTCGGACGGCACAGCCTTGTCAATTGTGAACGGATGAAACGATCCCCATGAATTTTCTTGATAAAGTTGATCTTTAAATTCAGGTTTTTCGCCACAAGGCCAGCCATAACAATAGAACAATGTCTGACTTGATGGTTGTAAAATCTCAGCGCTAACGGTGCCCCAAGGGAGAGGTTGAGCGCTGCTGTCATTTTTTTGTCTTGTTCCATGGTTGCAAATGGAAAATCCCCAAGCCTCCAGCAAAGGATTTGTCAAAGGATCTCGCTCTCTATTCGCATGATCCGCGAGAATTTGGGCGATCTTATTAATATCGATTTTTCCCTTCAATGTTTCACAAAGCTCTTTGCCACGCTGTAAACGCACTCCATTGTTGTTAATGGAGTTTTCTGCAGATGCAAGGGAGTTGTTGTATTTCATTTTTCTCTTCGATTGATAACAGTTCACTGCAAATATTGCACCCGGTTTTTCTTTGCTGTAATGGTGGATTACCTCAACACCAAAACTTCCGGCCTCAAGATGGGCTATTGCACCCGCCCTGTCGGCTAACAATATAGAAAAAGGGGGAGAGACTGCCTCTGCTTGACTCATTAGATCAATGGCTTCGTCCACACT
>JBAPRV010000188.1:0-1574 GCA_049281295.1 Chlamydiales bacterium | reverse complement strand
AGCTTATCAAGCAAGTTTTACATAATGATCCTGCTTATCACCAAATAGGGAGATATATAAAAAGTGAAGAATTCAGGAAAATGCCTGAAGCAGTGCTTCAATCAGCTGTTACGCAGCGTTATCGATCACTATCCGTTGAGCTAGCAAATAGCGCTGTTGAATTTACTTTTCTAGAGGCAGAGGCACTAGCTGAAAGAGGGGAGAAGGAACTTGCTTTAGAATTTATCACTTTCTGCGAAGCATTCATAGCATCTCAACCTCAAAATTTTTTCTTCAAGGCAATTGCAGCTAAAGCAATAATAGATTTTGAAAAGGCTCTTGAATACATTAATAAATTAGGCCGTAACCGCAACTACTATATTCTGGGTTTATTTTGCAACTTTGACTTTTTTTCAAAAACAAAACTCACTTCCAAAGAGCTGCGTCAAAAATTACCCTCCTCTTTTTTTGATAGTGATGAGAGACGCTACTTTTCTTATGTTCTACAGCAGGTAGCTGAAGGAAACCCTATTAAAGAGGTAAGAGAGATATCTAACAGCCTCTCAATTCTCACTTTTAGGGTTTATACGCTCTGTTGGTGCGCTCGGGAGATAGCAAGCAGCAATCGACACTTAGCGGTGAAATATCTCGAAGAAGCGATAGAACAAGCCTCTAAAACAGAGGATGTAAGAGCTTTTCTTATGAATTTTAAGGTTATTTTGAGTGTTTCTACAAAAATCACCTAATTCTGCTGTAATACCATTTCCGAGAAATAAATTCCTAAATTGACATCGTCTAACACATCATTTTTTGACAGTCGTTTCTCGCACATGTTTAAAAACATGCGCTTCGAAACGTTTGTCCAAATCTGTTGTGTTTTACAGCGCCACTTTAGGAATTTATTTCTCGGAAATGGTATAATTATCATGGTAAGCTCATGATAAAAAAATCTATTTTACTTCTGATTCGCCTCTATCAACTCTGTTTGAGCCCTTTTGTAGGGCCTTGCTGCCGGTTTGCTCCTTCCTGCTCAGAGTATGCTCAAGAGGTCATTGAAAAACATGGTGCCTTTCGGGGCATTGGATTGACCCTCAAACGAGTGATAAAATGCGGCCCCTGGCATCCTGGAGGGTATGACCCGGCTCCTTAAGAGACCTCCTCGTTAAGAGGGAGGGATTTTCAGGGTTTGACCTGGGCGTATCACCGTCGAGGGCAGATGATTGAATTCGATTAACGCATCAATGGAGACGCTATATTTTCTTGCGATTAACCACAAAGACTCCCCAGGCTGAATCAGGTGGACTTGAGGCGGCGGGCTAGCCGGTGGAGGGTCTCGAAAAATCGGGCGAAGCTCTCCTATTCCCGGCCTAGGGACAAAACGCCCCGCTACTTCTTCTTCTGAAAGCTCTAAAATATCAGCCAGCCACTCTTTAGCCTCCCGACAAACCAAATCACCGCGGTTGGAAGCGGCCATTTTTTTAGCGAAACTCAACGCCTCGTTACTTTTAACTGAAAGCAAGTGGAGCACTTGACACACCTGAGAATCGTCGAGTTTCCGGGTGGCAAATTGAAAATCGGTGACTAAGAGTAGATAG
>JBAPRV010000187.1:0-45759 GCA_049281295.1 Chlamydiales bacterium | reverse complement strand
ATATAGTTCTCTAGTCGCGCAGAAAGTCAAGTCATTTTCTCCTTAAAAGAGATTTGTGAAAAGATCCATAGTTCTCTTCGGGGTCTTTAATGAGAAATTAAATTTTTTTCTCGCCCCATCATACTTTCCGAAGAAATAAGGCAGGCAATGTCGATTGCGGCTTTTTAGAGCCAACTATATAACGCCCTTGCCTTTTTCATCGGGCTTTTCACAAATTCGTTTTAGCGCTTCCCTTCTGCTTTTTTACCTTTTTGTTCTTAAACCGCTACGCTGACGGCTTCTTCTTTTTTATTTTTAGGCTCTCCATAAATAAAATCCGTTTTGTCCATCATCATTCGGTGCATGATCACTGATAGCTTCCTTCCTATTGCCATCGTAGCCTTTTTAAATCCGTGCTTCCTTTGTATCTTTAATCCCCAAGCTTTTAGCTTACTCCACTTTTTAGAAGTACATAAAAGTACTGTCGCTGCTTCATTAAGCAAACTTCTCATCTCTTGAGAGCCGCATTTAGAAATTCTACCTTGCTTCTTTGTCTCTCCCGAAGAATATTGCTTTGGAGTCATTCCCAAATAAGCGCCCACTGATCGAGATCTTTTAAATTTTCTGGGATCGTCTATTTCCATCTTATAAGTCAGTGCAGTAATCGGACCTACACCAGGTATAGTCATAAATCTTTTGGCATCCTCATCCGCTTCCGCTAGCTCTTCGACTTTCTTGGTTAATTTTTTGAGCTCCTCGCAAATTCTCCCATAACACATCAAAAGACCGTCTATACTCTCTTTTAAAAGAGCTAATTGATCTGATAGCTTTTCTTTCACTTTTTCAACAAAACTTGCATCTCCAATAGATCCTAAACGGATTCCGTATGTTTTTAGAAAACCCCTAATAGCATTTTTTAGCTGCACTTTTTGCATAACCATCAGTCGACGGCTACCCATCAATGTGCCGATTTCTATGGCATGCTGAGATTTCTGTATGACCTCGCGGTATAAATTACAACGCATTGCATCGGCGATTCCTTTAGCATCATTTTTATCTGTCTTATTTATTTGCACTGAAAGAATGGAGGCCATTTGACGGGCATCAATGCAAATAGCAGGTATGTCAAGTTTTCTAAGTTCTTCGACGAGCCAATGACTTAATGATCCACTTTCAATACCTACTTTAGTAATGGGTAATTGGAATTTTTTTAAATGCTTAGCAATAAGCTCTGGATCCGTTTTAGAACGTCCTTGGTGCAAAATTTTTCCGGTATCGTCTTCAATGCATATAAAAGTTTCTTTCATTGAAACGTCTAATCCAACATAATATCTCATGGTTGCTCCTTATTATTGAGATTTCCGATCTTGGTAATTGTAAAGAGCTAAGCTCTTGCACTGGGAAGTCATACTATCCCGTTTTTTAAGGAGCAACCAACTTTTGCCTATCTCGCTTTAAGCTTGCGCGACTACAGTATGTCGATTCAATTGAAAATTTCACAAATTAATCCACATCTTTTCGCGAGTGGCTTTGTGTTCGAACTCACTGACTTATTCAAGTCAGTTTCGTTCTCTGCGCTTTGCCTTTCGCAAAAATATTGCGTCCAATTTGTGAAATTTTCAGCTGAATTGACTATAAATTCTGTTCTTTTTTCCCGCTAACCTCTTCTGTCTGCACAAAAGGAGTCAATCCTCAAATTGTAGAGCGACAAAGCGAACGGCATCTCCCTGGCGGACTCTGAGCAATACTCTGTCACCTTGAGTCGCCTCATTTATGGCTTTTGAAAACTCCTCCATTGTGGTCACTTTATGACGGTTAACCGCTAATATCAAACTTCCAGGCTGGAGAGCCGCTTCCGCAGCAGGTCCGTTTAATGCGATTTCAGAAATCACAATACCTTTAGTTTCTGATGGATATCCGATTTTTTGAGCTAGCTCCGGAGTGAGCTCTTGAACTTTCATCCCAAGTCTCTGAACGGGAGAATTAGGGCCCATCTTCTCTTCAGGCGCTGAGCTGACCTTTACCTCGAGATTCATGATTTTACCGTCTCGTTTGATTTGTAAAGTGAGAGGTGAACCGGGTTCCATAAGTGAGACATAGTTTCTGAAAGCTCCCAAACTTTCAACTTTTGTGCCGTTATAGCTTAAGATAATATCTTCTTGTTTAAGACCTGCTTTATCGGCAGGGGAGCCCTCGATCACTTCTGCGACTAAAGCTCCATGAGGTGAATCGAGATGATAGAATTTTTGAAGATCGCTGTCTATAGGTTGAAGAGAGACTCCTAAAAACCCTCGTGTGACTGATCCTTTATCGATGAGTTGATCGGTAATTCTGCGGGCCATATTGCTTGGGATGGCAAAACCAATTCCCATGTATCCGCCCGATCCGCTTACAATAGCTGTATTTATCCCTATCACCTCGCCATTTACATTGAGAAGAGGTCCGCCTGAATGGCCCGGGTTGATGGCGGCATCTGTCTGGATAAAGTCTTCAAAATCGGCTATGCGGAGCTGATTTCTCCCTTTTGCGCTGACTACGCCAACCGTAACGGTAGCTTGCAGTCCGAAGGGATTTCCAACCGCTACGGCCCAATCTCCTACTTGGAGTGTGTCGGAATCACCAAGGGAAAGGTAAGGAAGATTTGTGTCATCGATTTTAATCACGGCTAAATCGGTTTTTGGGTCGGTCCCTATCACTTTAGCCAATACTTTATGTCCATTTTGCAGGGTTACTTTGACCTTTGATGCCTCTTCAACGACATGGTTATTGGTAAGAATGTATCCATCTTCGGATATGATAAAACCTGAACCTCTCACCAATTCGGGGGGTCTGTTCTGCTCTTGCCGAGGCAAGCCGAAAAACCGATTGAAAAAGTCATCATTAAAAAAATCGAAAGGGTAGTCATAGGGCTGACGTCTTGATTGAGATGAAGATGATTTTTTCTCTTCAACCCCTTGACTTTCGATATAAACTACCGCAGGAATCGCCTTTTTAGCTACTTTTGCAAAGCCTTGAGAGATTTGTCTCAATAAGGTTTCATTGGCCTGAGGGAGATCATCTTGAGCAGCGAGTGGATGAGGGGTTGTGAATAAAAAGAGGGCTCCTAAAAATAATTTTGTCCCTTTTTTTACGGAAAATTTCATAGCTAAACTCCTAGATAATAAAACCTGCGAAGGAAAGTTTACTGCTTTTAGCAAAAAAGTTCAAGAGCGTGGCAAATTGTTAGAAATCCTTTTTCAAAACGATCGATGCCAAAGTGTTCATTAGGGGAATGCACGCGGTCACCCGGTAAAGCTACGCCAACTAAGATGGGCTCGGCTTCAATAATATGTCCTAACTCGACTGCAATAGGAATCGTGCCCCCGGTTAAGGTTTTTTGACATGGCTTTTGAAATACATCTGAATAGCTTTTGGCCATGATCTCTGCTAGGTAGCAGTTGGGGCTGCTACGAAACCCTTTTCCACTACTGGCAGGGATTTCAATTTCTGTTTTGAGCCCCTTTGGTGTCCGGGCTATCAAAAAATCTCGAACAAGGGAAGCGACATGGTAGGGGTCTTGGTTTGGAACGAGTCGGCAAGAGATTTTGGCTTTTGCTTTTGCCGGGATAACTGTTTTAAAGCCGGGGCCTGCATACCCTCCACTCATTCCATTGATCTCAAGGGTTGGACGAAGCCAGCAGGCCTCTTGCGGACTAAACCCTTTTTCCATACCAGTAGGTTCAAACCCAAAGTCTTGTTGATCCTTCGGATTGAACGAAAGGTGCTTTCTCTCTTCCTCGCTTATTTCAATCACGTCGTCGTAAAATCCTTCGACGGCAACTCTGCCCGTTTCGGTATGCAATTTTGCGAGCATCTCAACAAGGGCTCGATTGGGATTGTAGGCTACTCCTCCCATCATGCCGGAGTGCAGATCAAATGGAGCCTCTTGAACGGAGAGTTCTAAAAGAACAAGGCCTCTTGCTCCTAATGTGATAGCGGGAGTATCGGCTTTTTCAAGCCCGCAGTCGACAATCAATAAATAGTCGGCTTTAAGGGCCTCTTTTTTCTCGTTAAGGATGCGTGATAACCCCGTGCTTCCGCTCTCTTCTTCTCCTTCGATGATGAATTTTATGTTCACAGGCAGCTGGCCGAGCTCTTTGATTAATATTCTAAGCGCCCAAATGGTGTAAAAACATTGCCCTTTATTGTCTGAGGCTCCACGTGCATAGATCTCTCCGTCTCGTAGAGTAGGCTCGAAGGGGTCGGAGAGCCACTCTTCGATGGGGTCGATCGGCTGCACGTCGTAGTGGCAGTAGATAAGAAGGGTTTTCTTTTCCTGAGAGGCAAAGGGATCGGTTGCAAAAAGAACAGGCACCTTGCAGGTTTCCCATTGCTCTACATTAAGACCGCTCTGCTCAAGATATTGAGCTAGCCAATCGGCGCATTTTTTACTCTCTTCAAGGTAAGATGAGTCGGTAGAGATGCTTTTGAAGCGTAAAAAGGTAAAAAAATCATGAAAGATGGTCTCTTTCTTTTCGGCAAAGAGTTTTTTTAATTTTTCAATCTCTAACATACGTTTAGCTAATAGGATAAAGTGGAAGGGGTTCTTTTAACAAGTGATTTTCCTTTTCAAGCATCTCTTTACCTGCAAAAGAGACCAGTGTCCCTTTGGCCAGCCCATCGAGCAGGTGGCGCTTGGCTGCGCTTTGGACCTCTTCTTTTTCAAGAGAGAATAGTTTGTCTCGAAACTGTTGACGCCTAACCGGGTCTCTTCCTTCCCAAAGCCGATGAAAAGCGGTCAAAGCACGCAATCCAGGAGAGATGGGGGAGTCGAGGGATTGGAAAAGGCTTAACTTGGCCTCGATTAAATCTTCTTCTTCGAATCGCCCGTTTACAAGATCATCCACTCCCTCTTGAAAAGCGCTGAGCGTGTTAGCAAGATGCGGGTCTCGATAGGCGTAAAAATAAAAATGGCCCGAAGTGACAGCGTTTACTGCTCCAGAGCCGTAAGCGCCTCCCTGTTCTCTGATTCGCTTATGAAGTGTTTTATTATTCATAATCTCTGAGGCAACACTTAAAGCGGGCGTATCAGGATGCACGTAAGAGCAAGAGGGGAAGAGAAAAGAGGTGAAAGCCACCGGTGCGGGGATCACTCTCCCTTGAGAGGGGGTTTGAGTGAGGCTATAGTCTCCCTTCCATTTGGGGAAAGATTTGGCTGGAAGGGCTGATAGGCCGTAAAAATCACTCTGTTTTAATTGCTCATAGTTTTTCTCGTCCGTACTCAATATTAAACGGGCTCCTTGAAGGCCGAGGTATTGCTCTTGGAAGGTTTTAAGCTTTTCAACGAGATACTGAGGGTCGTTTTCAAATGCCGAGAGCGTGGCTTTGAGAGTCCAATAATAATCCAGGCCGTGCCAAGCATTGTATATCATGGAGGGGATAGAACATCCTCTGGCAGCTAGATTAATAGCATAGTGCATCGGTTTGTAGTTAATGCTATCTTCTAAACTTCGGAGGTGCTGATTGAGAAGCTCGTCTAATCTGGCTATATCTGTAAAATCGGCCGTGGTGATGAGGTCCTGGAAAAGAGAAAATAATTTGTCCTGCTTTCGATCAAGAGCCTTTCCCCGAACACTCAAGGTAGGTCTCATATGATTGGGATTTTCAGCTTGGATGCCCAAATCTGCAGAGACGTCTATGCCGCCGGTATGCTCGATGACATACTCAAGGTGCTCTTGATAATTGCGATGACCACATCCCATTTGGGGGAGTAAAAAGGTGAAAAGTGAGAAAAGGGAAAGATCTGTCTCGTCAATATGAGGCAGGTCGAACACGAGATCGGCATAGAGAAAATCATTGGTAAAACAGCTGTGATGCCACAGTTCAAAAGGGCCTAGCCGCTCTTGAGAGAGAGCAAATTCTTTCCCTTCCCGTTGGACATCGGCAAGAGTGACCTTAGGCAATAGCTCGACCTTGTCTTCTTCTTCCTGATAGGAGACAAGCTGTGCGGCTCTTTCGATCAATTTACGTACATCTTTCTCTTCGAATGATTTATGTATCTTTTCCAGTTTGTTTTGCTCTTCGATTATCTCCTCTTTGGCCAAGTCTTGATCGGGTTGCATCACCACGCGCACAAAGTGGGAATTGTTTAGAAAGTGTTTCTGGATAAGCTGGGGGAGATAAGAGCGATCTTTCACTTTTTCTCGAAGTTTATGAAACAGGGTATGTACTCTAAGGCCGTCTTCGGGATTGCCTCCATGTTGTTTTAGAAGAGCCGAGCGAAAAAAAAGAGAGAGACCATAGGGTGCTGAGCCTCGGCTAATTTCAGTTCGAGAGATCTCTAATTGATGGATGGCTCCCTCAATCAAATGATCCGGCAGCCCGTCGCTTGCTATCTTGGATAAAGCAGAGTAGGCGACCGCTTCTAAGGGAGCTCCCCCTTCTTCTTGGCACCCTCTGCAGATAATAACAAAGGGAACTTGATTCATTTCATTGTCAAGAATCGAATCGACCTGCTTGCATAAATTAGAGCGAAGTAGAGCTTTTTTCAATGGGGCTGCATCTGTCCCCGTTAAGGCGACATCTAGAACATTGAGAGCCAAAAGTTCTTCTTGTTCTAAAATCGAACAGGTGAGCCACCCCATGCCCACTAAAGTTGCCTCAGAGGCTTCCTCTTGCATGACTGGATATTTCTTTGTGTGATAGGCCTTGTTTTTGTAACGGGATTGCTTGGGTAGAGGGGAGAGGGGAGGGAGCGGTTTAACGCCTTCAAAGGCATGCTTTTCCAAAAAATCGAGATGCTTTTCTAAAGGAAGATTTCCATAAAAGAAGAAGAGGCAGCGACTGGGGTGATAAAATTGAGCATGAAACTCTTTTAACTCTTCGTAGGTTAAGTTTGGAATTTCTTTAGGATCGCCTCCCGAGTTTATCCCATAGGTTACATCGGGGAAAAGAGCCTGCATAAGAGCTTCCGAGAGGCGGGCGGGTCCACTTGCCATAGCTCCTTTCATCTCATTGAAGACAATGCCTTTAAAAAGAAGAGGGGAGTTTGAATCATCCCCTTTTAAAAACTCGAGCCTCCATCCCTCTTGGAAAAAACTCAACTCGGAAAGTTTCGGTTTAAATACGGCATCAAGATAGACCTCCAGCAAATTATAAAAGTCCTTAGGGACCTGAGAGGAGGCGGGATAACAGGTGAAGTCCGGGCCGGTAATGGCATTCATAAAGGTGTTTAAACTTCGTCGAGTCATCGCGAAAAAAGGGTCTCGAATAGGGAATTTATCTGAGCCGCAAAGGACAGTATGTTCTAGGATATGCGCAACTCCATTTGATGTTTGGGGCCAAGTGTTAAAAGAGAGATTAAAAAGATTTTCCTCATCTTCGTTGGCAAGTTGCATAATCTGAGCTCCTGTGGGCTCATGTACCAATTCGATAAGGGTGTTTTGGATTTCCGAGATTTCGGTGACCCGTGTGATGAGGAAGTTGCGATACTTCTTTCCACTTGCAATAATAGACATGCGGCAAATCCTGTTTGGTGGAGTAGGGATGTTAAAGGCTTTGAGTTTTTTTCTCTAGAGATTTTACCTTCGTATAGGCTCTATAAAGAATTTTTTCGTAGAAGGTCTTCTAGGGCGAACGACATAGATAAGAAGCAGGAGAAAGCTGATAAAAGCGAGAAGAGAGCATCCGTAAAATAGCGGGCCTATGGAAAAACCGGCAATGGTTCCTCCCAGGAAAGGGCCGAAAATTTGGGTGAGAGAAAACATCGAAAGGGCAATACCCATCCCCTTTCCCTGTTCCTCTTGTCGAATGGCAAGCGAGATTAAGCTCAAGGTGTTTCCCCAAGTTAGGGCTGCAAACATCCCTCCCACAACATAGGTGATCGCAAAAAAAAGAAAGAAGTTTGAGACGCCTGAAAAAAATAAAAAAAGGCTCAGCCCAAACAGGGTCCAAAGGTTAAGAGGCCATAATGAGAGTCGATTGATAAGCCAGCGATTCAGAAAACCACTTGAAAAAACCCATATACATCCCCAACTGAGCAAGAGAGCAATGATTTGTCCCTCCGATACCTGAAATTTTTCAATGGAAACAGGGAAAATCCATTGTAAGGAGATCAAGTAACCTAAAAACCAGAAGAAAAACACCAGATAAAAGGTGCGCAGATGCTTCATTTCAAGCAGATGAACAATTCGATGGATTCCCTTAAATAAATTGGGAGGGAGATTGGTTTTCTCTGGTTCTCTATAGCAGGTGAAGAGCACAATCATATTCAGGATCGAAAAAGCAGGTAGGATCCAAAAGAGAAGAGAGGAATTAACAAAAGCAAAAAAGAGGGGATTTGTGAAAACAGTTCCCAAAAGCAGCGCTATCAACCAGCCCAAACCGATCAAAGCAGCGACCGTTCCCAACCTCTTCCCTCGTAGGCTTTTGTAAGGAGAGAGATCGGCAACTATTGCCATGGATATAGCTAATGAGCATCCAAAAATACCTGAAAATAAACGACTTAAAAAAAGGAGATAGTAAAGCTTAAAGGCTAGGCCGGCTGCGGTGAAACAATAGCCGATAAAGCTGCCGAGAAGCAGCCAGAAAAGGACTTTTTTTCTTCCACACCGATCGGCAATATCTCCAAATATAGGAGCCGCGAAAAATTGAGCTAAAGGAAAGATTGCTAAAAGCAGGCTGAGGAGAATATTTCGCGTCGAAATAATCGTCTCTTGGGGCAGAAAGTGGTAGGAAGGGTCGATAAAAATAAGTGGGAGAATTTGAAATAAAATAGCATAGCCCAAATTGTCCAAAAAGAGGATAAAATAAGCGGCAAAAAGGGAGGAATGTTTGTGCTGCATCTTTCTGCAAATCGTAAAACATGCTGTTTTTTTAGGTCCAGATAAGATTCCCTGCCGTTTGATATTCGGTGACGCGTGTTTCAAAAAAGTTCTTCTCTTTAAACAAGTCGATGGTTTCACTCATCCAGGGGAAGGGGTTTTTTGAATGGTAGACGGCTTTTAAACCAATCCGCTCAAGGCGGCGGTCTGCAATATGTTGAACATAATCATGAAACATGGGCGCTCTGAGGCCCAGGATGCCTTGCGGAAGGCACTCTTCAGCGTAAGCAATCTCAAGCTCGACAGCTTTTCGAACCAACTTGACAACATGGGCCTGAAAAGAAGGGGTCCAAAGATGCGGGTTCTCTTCCTTAATGCCATTGATCAAATCAATGCCAAAGTTGAGGTGAATGGTCTCATCTCGAAGGATATATTGATATTGCTCACCGATTCCGGTCATTTTGTTCTGTCGATGAAACGACAAAATCATCACAAAACCACTGTAGAAAAAGATCCCTTCCATAATGATGTAGTAGCCGATCAGGTTTTCAAGAAGCTTTTGAGCCCCTTCTACAGTGTTCGTTGAAAATCCATCCTGCATCACATCGCCGGTCAGCTGCATCTCAAAGGTGTCTTTCTCTTTGATAACCGAAATCTCATTGTACATGTTAAACACCTCTCCCTCGTCGAGCCCTAAAGATTCGCAGATATAGAGGAAAGTGTGAGTGTGCACCGCCTCTTCGTAGGCTTGGCGCAAAAGGTACTGTCTCGCTTCCGGATTTGTAATATGTTTGAAAATAGCCAAGACAATATTGTTGCCGACGAGACTCTCCGCTGTGCTAAAAAATCCTAGATTGCGCATGATCACATGCCTTTCTGTCTCTGAAAGGGTGTTTGATTTCCACAATTCAATGTCTTTGGCCATAGGCACTTCTGTGGGAAGCCAGTTGTTTGCGCACCCATTGAGATAGTGCTCCCAGGCCCATTTGTACTTAAGAGGCATTAATTGATTGAGATCAATGGTGTTGCAATTGATCAATTTTTTTTTGTTCACTTGAACTCGGTTTTCTTCAGCTGTAAACATATTTATTTCCTTTTATTGACAACTTTCACATGGCTCATCAACAGGACAAGAGCTCTTTTCTCTTTGAACTACAATACGACTTGAAGCGGAGCGGCTTTTCATCCAGCGGGGTTGCAGCCCCCTTTTATTGATATCCGTCGTTGCTTTTTCGATATGAGTCGCTCCAAGTGCTCTGAGATAATAGGTCGTTTTCAATCCTTTTTTCCATGCCATGATATACATTTTATTTAATTTTTTACCGCTTGGTTCGGCTAAATAGAGATTGAGCGATTGGCCCATGTCAATCCATTTCTGACGTCGGCTGGCACACTCGATCAACCAGTCGGGTTCAATTTCGAACGCGGTAGGAAAGAGTTTTTTGATCGAGTCGGGTATACGCTCTATTTCATGCAGCGATCCGTCAAAGTATTTCAAATCATCAATCATCTCTTCATCCCATAGATTCTCTTTTTTAAGAGCTTCAACGAGACAGGCGTTAAGAATAGTAAATTCACCGGAAAGGTTTGATTTCACAAATAGATGCTTGTACATAGGTTCGATAGATTGGCTCACATTTGAAATATTGGCAATAGTGGCTGTTGGAGCAATTGCCATGGTGTTGCAGTTTCGCATTCCATATTTTTTGATGGAGTCGCGCACCTCAGTCCAGTCGAGATGGGAGGAGGTGTCCATTTCGACATAATTTTCTCCTCTTTGATCGGCAAGCAGTTCGATAGAGTCTAACGGCAAAATACCTCGATCCCATTTTGAGTCCTTATAGGTGGAGTAAGGCCCTCGTTCTTTAGCGAGTTGGCTGGATGCTAAAATAGCATGATAGGCAATCAGCTCCATGCTTTTATCGGCAAATTCAACCGCTTCATGGCTCGCATAGCTTATGCCGAGCTTGTATAGCGCATCTTGAAAACCCATTAAACCCAACCCTACAGCGCGGTGGCGCAAATTAGCCCGTTTAGCATCTTCTGTGGGGTAAAAATTGATATCGATCACATTATCGAGCATCCGAATAGCCGTTTGAATGGTCGAAGCCAATAATTCTCGATGGATCCCTTTTTCTGTAAGGTGGGCCACAAGGTTGATCGAACCGAGGTTGCACACAGCGGTTTCGTCTGCTGAAGTGTTGAGCAGAATTTCAGTGCATAGATTTGAGCTATGGACTACTCCTGCATGGTCTTGAGGAGAACGGAGGTTGGAGGGGTCTTTAAAGGTAATCCACGGGTGGCCCGTTTCATAGAGCATCCCGAGCATTTTACGCCAAAGCTGGACGGCCTCTACTTTTTTAAATAGAGTGATCTCTCCTTTTTCAACCCGCTTTTCATATTCGACATATTTTTCTTCAAATGCTTTTCCATAAAGGTTGTGTAGATCGGGTACTTCGTGAGGGCTAAAAAGAGTCCATGATTCATTATTAATCACCCGCTTGATGAAAAGATCGGGGATCCAATTAGCCGTGTTGATGTCGTGAGTCCGCCGTCTTTCGTCTCCTGTGTTTTTTCTCAATTCTAAAAAATCTTCAATATCAAGATGCCACGTCTCTAAATAGACACAGAGCGCTCCTTTCCGTTTTCCCCCTTGATTGACAGCTACAGCTGTATCGTTCGCTACTTTCAAGAAGGGGATTACTCCCTGACTTTTTCCATTAGTCCCTTTAATAAATGCCCCTGTTGCTCTCACATTTGTCCAGTCGTTGCCAAGGCCTCCTGCCCATTTTGAAAGTTGGGCATCATCTGAAATAACTTTATAAATATGGGAGAGATCATCCATCACAGTGGAAAGGTAGCAAGAGCTGAGTTGAGAGTGAACGGTTCCGGAGTTAAACAGGGTAGGGGTGCTCGATATGTAGAGAAATTTCGAAAGGACATTGTAAAACTCAATGGCTCGATCGTTTTTCTCATTCCCTTCATTTAAAGCAAGCCCCATAGCCACTCGCATCCAAAAGATCTGCGGCGTTTCGAGGCGGCGCTCTCTGTGGTGAATAAAATAACGATCGTAAAGGGTTTGCAGTCCTAAATAAGTGAATTGATGGTCTCGTGTAATATCTAGAGCTTTTGATAATTTTTCGAGATCGAAGTCCAAAAGAGCAGGGTCGAGGCGCCCTAAAGAGATAGCATGTTGGAAATACTCTTTGAAATAGCTTTGATACCGCTGCTTTAGGTGAGGGGTAGCTGCTTGTATCCCCATCGTTTCCCGATAGATCACATCGAGAAGGAGATTTGCAGCCACATAGGTATAGGCGGGCTCGCTTTCAACTTTAGCTCTTGCCGCCATGATATTTGCCAGGTCAATCTCGCGCTCTTTGATACCATCGTAGAAATTGGCAATGGCTTGATCGACCAATTCGTCAACGGAAACGAGCGATTCATAACCTTTACAAGCAAAAGCCATTTTTTGATAAAGCTCCTTTTCTCCGAGTGTGTATTGAGAGCCATCGGCTCTGGTAACCGTAAAGAACTGCTCTTTTTCAGCAGCTTTCTCTTCAGCAGGGATTGGAGGTTTTTGCTTTTCTCTTTCGGCCGCCTTTTGAGCGCGATAGAGAATAAAATCTTTGGCGACATTGTAATGCCCTTCCGTCATTAATTGATGTTCGATTTGATCTTGAATCATTTCAACGTGAAGGATGGTTTTTGCTTGAGCTGTTTGTAGGGCAAAATCAACGATCTTTTGAGTGATGAGATTGACCGATTCAATGACCTCTTGGGGAGTGGGGCCTACACTTTTTAAAGTATCGCGAAAAGCGCGTTCAAGAGCGGAAGCGATTTTCATCGGATTGAAACGGACAAAGGTAGTTTTATCGCGGCGTAAAATTTTCAGCGCTTGAGGAGAGTCTGTTCGAAGCTGTTTGTGATGGTCGCGGTAAATGATGTAGTCGCGAGCTACATCGTGGTAACCCATCTCCATCAATTTCATTTCAACAATGTCTTGGATACTTTCAACCGTTAGAAGAGCGCCAAGCTCAGCCATATGGGAAGCCTCTTCCACCACGAGATCGATCACACGGATCATTGCCTGCTGCATATCACCGGGAAGAGGTTGGGGAGAGGCAATGGCTTTAGTATCACGAAAAGCGGCCTCCACGGCATTGGCAATCCGCTCCCTTTGGAAGGGAACTAGCATGCCATTGCGCTTAACAATGGTGTAGGATTGCGTTTCCAATTTTTGCATATTCTCTTCTATCTCACTTGTTGTTATATCTGCCAGGGCCTCTTCTGAATCAGAGACGAGTGTGGCTGTAGTTTGATCTTCTTTCATACCTTATTTATTCTCACTTTTTTTGGAAATATCGGTTGCAAAAAATTGCTGATTGAGCGGGCAACTACTACCGGTTGTACCATTAGTCATCCTGAAACACTATATATAGTATCATTGGGATATTGTCTATGGAAATTGGAATCTGATTTTCGAAAAAGATGCTAGATCCAGAAAATTAGAAACTTTCCTATATTTTTTAAAATTTAGTTAATAAATAAGTTAATAGATATAGCTCTTTTATTAATTTTTGCTTAAAATAAGCCTGTTATGAAAAAGCCTTATCTTATCCCCAACGCGATTACTGCTTTCGGCCTTTCTTGCGGGCTATTTGTAATTTTTAAGACAAGCCTGGTAGATCCGACGCGCGATTTGTTTTCAATTCTTCAGGCTTCAGCGATTTTGCTTTTAATTGCGGCGATTGCAGACCTGGCCGACGGAGCGATCGCTAGATTGATACGAGCTGAGAGTGAGTTTGGAGGACAGTTTGATTCTCTTTCCGACTGTGTCACTTTTGGAGTAGCCCCGCCTCTTTTAGTATTGAAGAGCTTTGCAAATGAAGATTTGGGGCGTCTTTTGACTTTTTTTGTCATTATTGCATCGATGATTTACGCCCTTTGTGGGGTGCTTCGCTTAGTTCGGTATAATATACGGGCTCAGGGGGTAGATAAGCCAGAGGCTGCGCTTGTAAAAAATAAACATTTTGTAGGGCTTCCCATTCCTGCTGCAGCGGCAGGGGCTGTTTCGACAGCCTTGATTATGGTCTCCCCTTTTGTAGAAGAGACCTTTGCACTGAGCACAAAAACGAGAGCGCTTATTCTAATTGGGGTGCTTTTAGTGTTAGGTTACTTTATGGTGAGCCGGTGGAAATTTCCAAGCATTAAAGCCCTTCATTTCCGAGTTCCCTCTTTTTATCTGGTGATTGCCACCGGGGTTGTTGCGGTTTTATTTCTTTACGGCATTCTCGATTTCTTCGCCGAGGCATTTTTTATCGCCTCATGGCTCTATTTACTGATCTCTTGGACATTATCGATTATTCGGCTGGTTGCAGGGAAACGGTCCAAAACCTTGGCAGATTTTGAACCGTATGATGAGGAGGAATAGGCATTATACTCGATTCAATTGAGAATTTCACAATTGAATCGTAAAAATAGTGATATCGAAAATCGCCTCTCTCCTACGTAGCTTCTCGCTCTATCCAAATCTTTTGAAAAATTTTTCATGCTTACAGCAATAAAAGTCTTTAATAAAAATTAAAATACGAATAAGATTTTATTTTTGAAATATAAAGAAATTTCTAAAAATGGAGGAATTTGATATGAAGAAATTTTTTTTAACCTTTGCAGCTGTATGTGTTGTCATTTTTCAAAGCATTGCTTACAGTTATGATTCTAACTACTCGGGTTCCGGCCACGAAGGAAGAATCGCTCTATCTGCTGATAATATTATTGTTTCTGATTCCGGGATTTATATTTTGCTCCCTTCCTCAGAAAACAGCCTAAAAAAAATCGCTGTTTCACAGCTAAATTCTGATGAACATGGGTTATATATTTTTGAGTCAAATATATCCTCAGAAGATACTCGCTTTGTAATGCGCTGCCCAAATTTTCATCCCTGCGTATGCCCTAGATGTTTTGGATGCGGTGCAGGCAATTGTCCCTATAGATGCCGTTGCAATGAGTAGTTTTTTCGTTGAAAAGAACCCTATTAATAATGTATCCATTCCATGTTATATAAGGAATGGATTTTTAGTATGTTTTTTTTAAAAATCTTAATACCTTTTTTTGTTTTTCTCTCCTCTATAACTTTTGCAAGCCTCAGTTTTACCAATCAAGAAATTATTTTATTAGAAAAGTTATTTCAATGCCTTTTCAAAGAAACAATGTGTGGATATGTTTTTTATGATGAAAAACCAATGGCCATTCAGCCTTATAGTTTAGCTGATACTATGTTCAACTGTTCAAGGTTTCACAAAACTTCTGTAGCTATAGCAGCTGCTAAAGAAGTCATAGAGAAGCCTTGCTTCAAGAATAGAAAAATTATTATTAGCTTTGATGCTAAGGCTGATCTAATTCTTGTAATTAATAAAGATCTATTTTTGCAAACAATACAAGATAACATCTCGTTATTTCAATACGTTCTTGGTCCAAATATTGAATCTGAGTCACTATTAGCAGCCATATTAAAAGATGGTTTTTTGAATACACTGAAGAATGATAGTGCATTGATTGGAATAATTTTAGGCTATGGAGTACAAAATTCGCTATATGTTGCTAGAGAAGAAGAAATATATATTTCTAATATGATGCAACCCTCCCTGCCTCCCCTCAAACCCAAAGAAGAGGATTACAGGTTTTTTCTTTTTTCCCCTTCGGAAAGTTTCCAAGAGAATAGGGGAATACAATTATATACAACCCAAAAACCTAGTTTTGGATTTTCAACTTTAAGTGAAGAGTCGGAGTTTTTATCAAAAATGATAAAAACATCTTCTGAGATGCTTCTAAACAATAAACCAGAATTTGTATTTGGTCATGTACCCCGCGATGCTGAAACTTCAAAAAAGATAAAAGATTTTGAAAAAACTCAAGCAAACATTCAAAATGAATTGGAGTCTCCAACTTTTATTAAAGATATCCTTTATAAAACTATAGGAGAAACAATAGAGATACCCGATATTATTGAAAATAAAATTCCCCTTGAACAAATAGATTACAACACGCTATTTGCAAAATATCTCAAGCAGAGTTTTAAAGATCAAAAATTTAATATACATTATCTAAATAGTCATATTGAAGGAATTATTAATGCTGATATTGAAAAAGAGTCCTATGCTAATGATCCAGAAGGCTTCCCAAGCGCTATAGCTAATATTGAACACGTAAAGCAGAATCTTTTGAACTCAAACCGATTCTTTTCAAAGCTTCACAAAAATAAAGACTTTGTTCCGGTTGTAAAAAATTTGCTTTATTATAAAACTTCTTTGCCGGGTACTGGTGGAAAGTTAAATGATCAAACTAAAGTTGTGATTGATTATGCAATTTATGATCACCATGACCATCTCCTAACACAAAACACACATTCTACTGTTCACTTAACAGAGACAATTTCTGGGTTTGCGCATGGATTAAAAGGAATGCGAATCAATGAAACTCGAGAAATATATATTCACCCAGCGGTTGGATATGGACTATATACATCTTTAGAAAAAGGAGGTTGGATTAAAGCGATTGTTACCTTGTACGAAAAACAAAGTGAAGAAAAAAAATTTCCGCCGCTTTCTGTTTATGATCTGAATTTCATTTTGTCTGAAGAGTTTTACCAAGAAATAGAAAAAAAACATAGGCAAGCACTTCGTGACCTTGGTATTCGGGCAGGGAATTTTATCAGCCTTATTTCACAGTTGGACAGAAAAAAGGTCGCTAAAATACTTACTTCAGATTTCCTTGAGGAATTGAATCCAAAAGAAACAACGGCTCTAACCAATTTATTTTGGAATTTTTACTTTTCCTTCAATTTGTAAAGTTTTGAACTTATTCTACTTCTGCTTAACTGGCAGTATAGTGTCGGAATAAAGAAATAATAGCCCCCTGAATCTGTACATGCTCTTTTCGCAATATCAGGGGCTGCACAAGGGGATTGATAGATTCAAATCGAAGGTGGTCGTTTTCGTGATAAACGCGTTTGACTATCGTCGTATGCCCGCCCACCAGAGCAATAACTGTCTCCCCCTCTTCAAAGGAGGGACGCGGCTGCACTAAGAGAAAATCGCCCTCTAGCATGAGCTCCTCTTTAAGTGTGTTTCCTTCAATCTGAAGTAGATAACACTCTCCTTCCTCGGGAACCATTTGGGGGGGGAGAGGAATCATTACGCTCTCGGCAAAGGTTTCAATGCCGCTTTTATCGCATAATTTACCTACCAAAGGAATGGCTGAGGCAGGCGGGGCGGCGTGGGATTTTAAGAAAAGAGAGCGGCTCGCTTTATTATTGCATTCTAAAGCTCCTTTCTTTTTCAAGGCTTGAATGTGGTTATAGACTGACCCGAGCGAGGAGAAACTAAAATGCTTTTGAATCTCCCGGTAGCTAGGGCTGTGTCGCCGCTCGTTTACATAAGTTTCAATAAAGTCGAGGATTTCTCTTTGGCGTCGGGTTAGGCCTTGCATCTTGACAGAATATAGTAGACTAAATTTAATCAACTATAGTTGCAAACGCACTATTGCTCAATTGAATAAGTTGGAGAAAAAAGTATGCGTAATAAAGTGCTTGTTGTTGAAATGGATCCAAAAGAGCAGAGGGAATTAGAAATGATGCTTCTCGAAGTTGCCGAAGAGGGAGGGGAGCTCTTTTTTGCTCAAAATAGGGAGAGCGGCTTGGAGATTCTTAACAAGGAGCTTCCGCAGCTTGTTTTTCTTGATTTTGCTCTCATAGGAGAAAATGAAGAAGAGTGGATTCATGAAGGGGTGCGTATTGTTTTGATGTGTCATAGGGATGACCCTTATCCAAAGGATAAGGATGTGATGCTTAAACCTTTGAAAGCTCGTCAGGTTCTTGAGAAATGCCGCGCTGTTTTGAATAGAGAGCCGCCCTCTCCCATTCCCCCCATCTAAAAACGAGTGCATCTATGATGAGGGCAACGAGCCACATTAGAAGTGCTGAGGCTAAAACATCCGAGACAAAATGACCCCCTTGCGCCACTCGTGTTAGCATAAGGCCGCCCCCCAAAGCCAGGGTGAAAAAAAGCCCTGCTTTAAATAAAAGAGGGTTTCGGTAGCGCCTCCCGGCTAAGCAAAGCGAGAGAAAATAAAAACCCATGGCTACGTGACCGCTTGGAAATGATTTTTGCGGCTCATGCGTTCTATTGAAATCAGGACGCCAAAAAGGACGGTAAACAGAATGTCCTCCAAATTCAACGATTTGCTTGGGGCGGGGGCGCCCCCAATATTGCTTGAATATGGAGTTGGTAATAATCCCGGCGCCTAAAAGGAGAGTTAGGCTGCATGCTAAAGCACCTTGGCGCCATTTTTTGAATTTGGGGAGCAGAAACGAAAGGACAAAAGTGAGACCTGCCGCACCTCCTGAAAAAAAACCAAATATTTCTCCGTAGCGAAAAAGAAACTGCATCATTGCATTATTGTAAAAAGTCCCTCTGCCGACCGAAGAAGGAGCGTAAAACCATTCAGAGACGTACAGGTCGATAGTGGGGGTAAACGGGGCGGCAATCCCAAATAAAAAAATGGGAAGAAGCCATTTTAGATGCTGTTTCATAGAATTTCTTCTTCCGATATAGTTTTTCACATGGAACTCTTGTTTTTCTTTTTTGCTCTCTTAATCATTGGAGGGTGCTTATTTGCCTATTTCCGAGTCAAGTTTGAAAATAAATTGATCACAGATAAGTTGGACTGGCTCGAAAAAAAACAAGTCGCTTTTAATGAGCAATTTAAAGGGGTTTCGGCAGAGGCGCTCAAGCAGAGTAATGAAAACTTTTTGCAGATGGCCGGGGAAACCTTTGAAAAATTTCATGAAAAAAATAAGGGGGAATTTGAAAAAAGAAGTAGAACATTTAACGAGCTTATTCACCCCATTCAGGAGTCTTTGAAAAAGTTTGACGGGAAGATAGAAGATCTTGAAAAGAACCGAATAGGTGCTTATGTGGCATTAAAAGAGCAGGTTCAATCTCTTCTAGAGACGCAAAGAGAGCTCCGGCTCGAAACGTCTAATTTAGTCAAAGCATTCCGCACTCCGGGCGTGCGAGGGCAATGGGGCGAGATGCAACTCAAGCGCGTAGTTGAAATGGCTGGGATGGTGAATCATTGCGATTTTTTTGAGCAAAAAACCATAAGCGGGGAGGAGAGGAGATACCGCCCTGATCTTATTGTTAAATTGCCTGGGAAGAGAAATATTGTCATTGATGCCAAAGTTCCTCTGTTAGCTTACCTGCAGGCGATGGAGAGTCAAACGGAAGAAGAGCACCGTCGAAAAATGAAAGAGCATGCCGAACAGATTCGAAACCACATCGTGCAGTTAAGCCGTAAATCGTATTGGGAGCAGTTTCAACCGGCTCCTAATTTTGTAGTCCTTTTTCTACCGGCGGAGTCTTTTTTTAGCGCAGCCCTTGAGCAAGACCCTACCCTTATTGAAGCGGGAGTGAATCAAAATGTTATTTTAGCCACGCCGACTACCCTGATTGCTCTTTTGAGAGCTGTCGCCAATCAATGGAGAGAGGAAAAATTAACCCAGGATGTGCAGCAGGTTAAAAAATTAGGGCAAGAGCTGTACAAAAGAATCACCGATATGGGAGGCCACTGGATAAAGGTAGGAAAAGGACTTGAAAGCGCCGTCCAAAGCTACAATCGAGCTGTAGGCTCTTTAGAGTCACGGGTATTAGTCTCTGCAAGACGTTTTATGCAAATAGGGGGAGAAAAAGAGATCGATCTGATTGAACCCATTGAACAGATGCCGCGGCAGATTCATGCGGAGGAGATGAAGAAGGATTAATCCAAAAATTTGCCAAAAATCGCTTCGTAGCAAGCAATTAAATGATTCACCCCGTTCATAGCTCTATGAGGTTGATTTTCTGGACTCAAACCATAGTGTTTTGCAATTTTGTTTTTGGAAAGGTCGTTTTCTTTGAGTTGATTTGCTTTTTCAGGACTTTGCAGTATTTGAACAGCCCAATACATAGAAGCCAGATCGAGCCAATGGTAGGGCCAGTTATATTGCTGTTGGAGCTCCACTCCGATCAGTTGATTGAAAAAACTTCTATCGAAAGAGGGATTTTGGCAAATAAACACCCCCTCCTTCTCGCCAATGGAAAGGTGATTTAAATCATTGGAGATTTCAGCTGCTACCGTTCTTTCGGATTTTCCTCCCAGGGACTCTTCCCATGTAAAACCATTTATTTGCAAGCTTTTAGGGTCAGCTTCAGCCCATACTTCCTGGGGTTGGCTGATGATAGACTCATAGCTTAACACCGGCCGCCTGGACACGGTTTCGATCACTTTAAAGGCGATCTGTACAATGCGGTGCCTTTCCGGGTTGAGCCCTGTCGTTTCACTGTCGAGGAAAATAAGCAACATAGATAAACCTAAAATTTGATTTATACGGAGGCGAATAGAAAAAATAAAATATTTTCTACAATAAAGAGGGAAGGTCGGTTTACAAAATAGCTTTGCCTAAATTATACTGATCCGATGTTTGAAAGTTGGAGACAGTTCATATGCAATTATTGGAAAGCATCATTCGTTTGCTAAGCCGTTTTCGCTATCCCGTATCACTTCCTGAAGATGTTGCACGTGATTTGGGATTATTTCTTCCCAATACATTAGGTTTTCGTGATTTTTTAAGGCTTCTCGCCTCTCCCCATCATCGATGCGCCAGGCTCCATAAATATATCTCCCGGCATCGAGCAGAAGCTGTTTTTGAGTCGGCTCTTCAAACAGAGAAGTTTAAATCGTGCACGCTTATTTCCTACTATTTCAACAAAGGTTGGCTTGTCTTTACCCTCCATTTTGATGAGCAGATGCTTTTAACTCGGATATCTATCCAATGTCCTGCTTGCGAGCGAATTGAGGGATTTGATCTCCCCTTGGATGAAAAACCGGCATTAGCTAAACTGTCTCATTTTTAACGGCGCAGAGTAGTTATGATTTTATTGATAAAAAAACATCGAGAGATGGTCTTACAACTACTCTTCTCTTTTGACATGGGGTGTGACAGCGAAGAGGACCTGATTGCTTTTTTTATGCATGAGTTATCTATATCTAAAAGACATGTACGCGCGGCTTATCAGAAAGCCAAAACCATATGGGAGAGCCATCAGCTATTTGATCAAAAAATTGACGAGATTTCGAATAATTGGGTTATAGAGCCTATGGAAAGAAACATTCTGAGACAGGCTCTTTTCGAGATTTTAGTCGAAAAACAGACACTTCCCCAGGTCAGCGTCACTGAAGCGATCCGCTTATGCTGCAAATTTAGCTCTCCTAGAGTAGGAGGATTTGTGAATGCTGTTTTGGATGCATATTGTCCCAAAAAACAAGAGATAGCCGATGATGAACCATCCACCTTTCAACTATCAGAGGGAGAAACAACTCAGTGAATTTTCTTCATTTGCTATAGGAGGATCCGCCCTTTATTTTGCTGAGGCGAGAACTTACGGGCAGATGCAGCAGATGCTCATTTTTGCCTATCGCAATGGGCTTTCATTTTTTATTTTGGGAAAGGGATCCAATTGCTTATTCGATGATCGGGGCTACCACGGATTGGTTATTCGCAATCGAATTGATTATTTAAATCAGCAAGAAAATGTATTTACAGCTGGAGGGGGGTATAGTTTTGCCCGCTTGGGAAAAGTGACGGCTCGTCTCGGATGGTCCGGTTTAGAGTTTGCCGCTGGCATACCCGCAACAGTAGGAGGGGCTATTTTTATGAATGCTGGGGCGAATGGGCAAGAGACAGCGGATACGTTGACCCATGTGGATTATGTCTCGGAGGCAGGGGAGATGAGTTCTTTTTCAAGGGAGCAGCTTACTTTCGACTACCGCACCTCACCCTTTCAGCAGATGAAAGGGGCTATTGTGGGAGGTGCGTTTAGGCTTAAAGATTCACAGAGTGCCAAAAGAGATCAAAACAAGAACCTCAATGATCGTCTTAAGACCCAGCCTTATTCTGAAAAGTCGGCCGGATGTGTGTTTCGAAATCCCCAAAACTTCTCTGCCGGGCAATTGATAGAAGAGTCCGGACTGAAAGGGTATCAAATTGGAGGAGCCTGTGTCTCTAAAAAGCACGCTAACTTCATTGTGAACACAGGAGGCGCAAAAGCAAGTGATGTGCTTCAACTGATTGAGACTATAAAAGAAAAAGTTTATCAAAAAAAAGGGATTCTTTTAAGAGAGGAGATCCGCTACATTCCCTATTTGACCTGAGTATGGACACTTTTCACGCTGACCTCCATTGCCACACTTATATTTCAGATGGATCTGATTCTCCGGAGGAGTTGATTCGCTTAGCTATCGAGAAGGGGCTTTCAGGGCTTTCCATCACCGATCATGATACTGTAGGAGCCTATTCTCGAGCATTGACTTTTGCTGAGCAGCAGAGCTTTCCGCTTTTGCCGGGTGTAGAGTTTTCGGCCTCGTTTCGGGGCGATTCTGTTCATATTTTGGGATATGCTTTTTCTTTGAAAAGCGAAGAGATAAAGCAATTTTGCGAAGGTCATTTTGAAAGGCGCCGTCATCGAAATAGCAAGATCCTAGAACATTTGAAACAGCTAGGCATCTCCATCGAGGAAGAAGAGCTTGAAAACATAGGTCAGATGAGTGAAACGGTGGGACGCCCTCATATTGCGATGCTTCTCGTTCAAAAAGGAGTGGTGAAGTCCTTGAAGGAGGCTTTTGGAACCTTTCTAGGAGAAGGAAAGCCTGCCTATGATCCCGGAGAAGCGATTTCGGTAGAAAAAACGATCGAAGTGATTCACAAAGCAAAGGGCAAGGCAGTGCTGGCCCATCCACATTTGATCAAACGGTCCTCTACATTAAAAGCCATGCTTGAGATGCCTTTTGATGGCATAGAAGGGCATTATCCCCGTCTGACACCGATTCAACAAAACCGGTGGGCTGAGCTGGCTAAAGAGAAAAAGTGGATTCTCACAGGAGGGTCCGACTATCATGGAAACATCAAACCACAAAACAATCTAGGTGCAGCTTGGATCGGAAAAGAGACATTTGAATTGCTCTACACACACTATGTCCAAATTGCATCCTCATCTTGAAGAAAGCCTGGAAGTCAAATCCATGAAAATGGATTTGGACCGGATGCATCTGTTTGATGCTGCCTTAGGCTTTCCGAGCAAAGCTTTTCTTTGCGTGCATATCGCCGGAACCAATGGAAAAGGATCGGTAGCTGCTAAAGTAGCTTCGGCTTGCCATGTTTCGGGAAAAAAAGTAGGGCTTTATACCTCTCCCCATCTTTTCTCATATTGTGAGCGGGTCCAGATCAACCAAAACCCTATATCCGAAGAGAAAGCCGATGCTCTTCTCAAAACAATCGTAAGAGCTCTTCCTTTTAAAGCTACTTATTTTGAATTGATGACCCTCCTTGCTTTTTACTATTTTGCAGAGCAGAAAATCGATTTGGCCGTTTTGGAGGTAGGGATGGGAGGGCGTCTTGATGCCACCAATATTGCGACCCCTCTTGTCTCTGTCATCACGTCAATTGATAGAGATCATACCCAATATTTAGGTTCTACACTGGAAGCTATTGCCTTTGAAAAGGGAGGGATTATTAAACCGGAAGTTCCCGTGGTGCTAGGACCCCAAGCTAAGCCCTTCCCCTTGTTCAAGAAAATAGCAGCCGAGAAAAATAGCCCTCTTTTTCAAGTAAAAGGTTTCTTTGCTCATTACGAAGAAGAAAACCGAGCCATTAGCCATCAAGCGATCTCTCTACTTCCCTATCCTTTTGAATCGAAATCCATTCAGCAAGGACTAAAGAGCGTTCCCCCTTGCCGCTTTGAATATATCGACCATGACGGCCTCCCGCTTATCCTGGATGTTGGGCATAATCCAGCTGCACTCGAGTCTACGTTCAGGCGGATTTCCCTCCTTTTCAAAGAAAAGCTCATCTCTGTTTTAGCCGCTTTTTCGGAAGGGAAAGAGGTAGACGAAATGATAAGAATTCTTCTCGAAAAGGCCGATTTTGTCGCTCTTACTCAACCCAACCATCCCCGAGCTTGTACGATCGAGAGGCTGGATGCCCCCTTTTGCCATAAAGATCGCTGTTTTAGCCGTGCATTTGAAGTCGTTTACCAAAGAGCGGCTCAGAAAGGTCAACTGATGCTTATTTGCGGCACTTTTTTCATGATGGAAGAAGTGCGCCTTTGTATAAGAAACAAACTGGGGAAAAGAGAGCGATTCAGCCATTGATGATAACCCACATCCCATTCATGGGATGAAAGCGTTTTGAGGTAATCAAACAAAGCGGCTTCTTCTCTTTTTCCCTCCGGGTGACCCGGGTAGCAAGTCATAGAGATCTTCCCGCTTGGCGCGAGAATGGGGAGTGCGGCTTTTAGGCTGTCGAGTGAGGTTTCTGCCAGAGTTGTTATTGACTTATCCCCACCCGGAAGGTAGCCAAGGTTGTATACAATCAACTTCACCCCACTTTCCGAAAATTGAGAGTGTGACATCAAATGAAGAGAGACAATTGAACGCTCATTTTCTGATAAAGATTCCAAACGTTTTTTTGTTTGCGCGATAGCCTGGGGCTGGATGTCGTAGCCGATAAGCTTCCCTTTTCCTTTTAATAGTTTGGCAAGAAAAAGTGTGTCATGCCCATTGCCAACGGTCGCATCAATCACCTTATCTCCCGGTGAGACCCATTTTTGCCAGTAAAGGCGAGCCAGATCAATATGAGGTTTTGTTTGGAAGCTCATCCCAACAAAAATACATCCTTTTATCCATCCTGGCAAGATTAGAAGTCGTATATGTTAAGAAAAATTAATATTATTTAAAATATATATAAACAATTAATAGTTAAAATAATAATAGGTTAAATAAAATATTATTGTTATTTTAATTATGAGTATATCTGGATTTAGAGGTGGTTTTCCTTTAGAAAACAGGCAAATTTCTGCACAAAACAGCCCGCCATCATTCAAGGCATCCGCTTCAAAAAAAAGCGGATTTAGAGTCGTTCCAAAAGGTCCACAGGAGGGACTTAGATACATTGTATATAGAAAAGATGGGAATTCAGGGCCTGCTCCCGATCGTTTGGTTCTTAAAAGAGAGTCGGACGATCCCACTAAGCCTCCCGTCCTTATTAGATTAGTTAAAGTCAAAAAACACCCCTCTTCTCAAAGTCCTGCTACACGTGGTTCTGAAGCACGGACCCAGGCTGTTTCAGCCCCACAGCTAAGAGGAGTCAGGAAAGAGGTAAAATCACGAGGCCTGCCTCCTCCTCCACCTATTCCACAGCCAAGAGGTGTAAGAAAAGAGGAAAGATCACGAGGGCTTCCTCCTCCTCCGCCAGCTAGAAGAAGACCTATTACAGATCGCAGGATTAGCCCTGTCGCAATTTCTCATCTATCGTCTCAAAGACCTCCAGCTCCAATTTCTTCACCCGCTCCTCAATCACAGGGGAGTAGCCCCGACAAACAAAAGCCGGTAGCAAACTCTGCTCTTTTGCAGTCGCCTAGAATTCAGGATTCTCCTTCAGAAGAGGCAGAAGAAGAATACCCTTCTTTGTATTATCACATGGAGAGCATATATAAAAATTATGAAAAGAAAGAAAGGACTATATATAAGTTTATTTCATTATATATACAAAATAGAGATTATTTTGAATATTTAATGAGGAAAGAAAATTTAACGGATTTAAAAATCGCTTTCCTTTTTAACAATTTCATCAATCTTCATCGAGCCGTAGAAAGATTGAGGTCTGAATTTGAACAAATCCTTGCTATTTCGAAAGGAAAAGATCCTGTTAAAACGGTTGAGAGGTTAAAATCAGTATTAGATAGCGAGCAAGGGGGACTTAAATTATTTGAAGCGATTAAGGGCTATATGCTGGCTAATGACCAATTACACAATGATGAGAGCATAGGAAGGGTTTTAACTCGTTTTAGTGAAGAGCTAGGAAAGCGTAAAGGTCTTAATTTAGGTTACTTTAAAAGAGATTTATTTGATCCCAGGATACACACTGTTCTTGGTTTATTTTACAAAGAAGCAATCGAAAAATATGGGAAAAAAGATGCAGAAAATGTACCTGAAGCTTTAGAAAGTTTAGATAAATTAAAGAATTCTGTTTTTTTAAGGTCAGTAGAAGAAACAAACAACTATCTAAAACAATATGACCGGTTATGTAAACCGGGAGATGAATTTTTAAAGTTTTTCAGCTTTGAAGGCCTAGACAAGCGAATGTATCAGAATATTTTGAAAAAATATAGATGGACGGAAGGGTTGTTTAGCACTAAAATAAAAGCTTTTAACAATTTAAGTAACAAGCTTGCTTCTTATATCACTCTTTTGAAAGAGGCTGATCAGGCGATCTTAGCCGAATTTGATATTGATAAGAAAGTGGAACTTCAATCAAAAAGGGCTGAGCTTTACAAGGATGTTTTACTCCAAGTAGAGGACCTTAAAAAAAGGTATGAAGCACTCGGTGGAGCATTGCAACTGAATACAATTCTAGACGTATGCCGAGAAATCAGTACACGTATTGAAGACGATCCTTTAGGCGAAAAGTTATCTGAAGAAGGAGAGGACTTGAGCAAAATGTTTTTAGAGCGCCTTAACTACTTCAAATAGAGCTAAATTAAGCGTTTTCTTCACCTCATAAATTCAAAATTTAGGTGGAGATGAATTAGGTCTTTTTTTATAATCACCACGAATTATGGGCGATCCTACGCCTTTTGATATCATTGCAAAGTTTTTAGCTCTGGTAGCAGCCACCCTTGGATATAATATATCTATTTGATAAAATCATCCGCTTCTATAACTCACCTTACGCAAAAAATGCCGTGAAAGGGGTGAGCAGAGGAAGCCCAACTACTTGTATGTTGGGTGACGAGCGATGCTTAAGTAGATTGCCCTCTGCAGCCAGCCTATTCTGGCATTTTTTGCGTAAGGTGAGTTTATAACATTGGGGGTATTAGCTCAGTTGGTTAGAGCGCCACGTTGACATCGTGGAGGTCAGCTGTTCGAGTCAGCTATATCCCAATCTTCCGTTTTTTAATGGTGATCAATTTAAAATTATACATTTAATTCAATGATTCAATTTTTATTTCTTCCTTGCTTTTCATCTGCAAAGCATTTAAAATCCCCGCTTTTGATGTCTCCATACAGGAACCGATAAATTTGAACTTAAGAATTAACAAACAGGTTAGAGCTCCGAAAGTACGTGTTATTGGACCTGATGGGAAGCAAGTGGGCGTAATCTCATCACGAGAAGCGTTTACGATGGCGCAAGAGGCAGGTCTTGATTTGGTGGAAATAGCTCCCAACGCTTCACCGCCTGTTTGTAAAATTATAGACTATGGAAAATTTCGCTACGATCAGACTAAGCGGGAGAAAGAGAGCAAAAAATCACAACATCAGATTAAGGTTAAGGAAGTAAAATTAAAGCCTAATATTGATGAGAATGATTTTCAGACAAAGCTTAAGCAGGCTCGTCAATTTATATTGAAAGGGAGCAAAGTTAAAGTTACCTGTATGTTTCGTGGCCGCGAGATGGCTTACCCACAGTTAGGTCAGCGAGTCATGAAAAGAATGCAAGAGGGGCTAGAAGATATAGCTCAAATAGAGGCCCCGGCAAAGATGATGGGACGAAGTCTAATTAGTGTCTTTGCTCCGAGTGTTGCCAAGGGAAAGAAAAAACAGGAGAAGGTGCATGCCGAAAATGAAAACTAATAAATCCGTTGCCTCACGATTTAAAGTCACCGGGACAGGAAAGTTGATTCGAAGGCGGCCGGGAAAGCGTCATAAGCTAACCAAAAAATCCTCATTACGGAAGCGTATTTTAGGAGGTCCGGCTCTTGTCAATGAGGACAAGCTCAAAATGTACAAACGGATGATGGGGGTATAACATATCATGGTTAGAGTAACTTGTGCTAGAGCATCGCGTCGACGTCGAAAACGCGTATTGAAACAAGCCAAAGGTTTTTGGGGAGATCGGAAAAACCATATTCGACAATCAACAAATGCTGTGATGAAAGCGCTCGCTTATAATTATCATCACCGTAAGATGAAAAAGCGCGATTTTCGCAGTTTATGGATCAGCCGCATTGGCATAGCTGCAAAAGCGAATGGGATTTCCTATAGTAAACTAATAGCCGGGCTGAAAAGAGCTGAATGCGACCTGAATCGCAAGATGCTTTCTGAGATGGCAATACACGACTTCGCTGGCTTTAAAACGGTAGTAGACACGGCGAAACAGGCTTTAGCGAGCTAATAGACAGCGATGGAAATTGAGAGCGCAGTTCAAAACCTCAAAGAGCAGGCGATCTCAGAACTTCAACAGAGTCGAGAAGCCAAGCACGTTGAAGCTTTAAAGGTCAAGTATCTGGGGAAGAAGGGGAGTGTTCAGAGGCTCATGTTGTTATTAAAAGAGTGTCCTCCTGAAAGCCGTCCTCAGATAGGGAAATTGATCAACGACCTTAAAACCACAATTTCCGATAATTTTGAGCGAGCTTTGGCTGACTTTGAAAAACAAGAGCTTGAAAAGCGGCTTGAGCGTGAGAAGCTGGATGTGAGCCTACCTGGGCGTCAACGTTTTCTTGGAAGAACGCATGTCACCCTTAGAACCCTTGATGAAGCGATAGATATTTTAGTTGGGATGGGCTTTTCAGTGCAGTATGGCCCTGATATTGAGACTGATTATTATAATTTCGAAGCATTGAATTTTGCAAAGGATCATCCAGCCCGCGACATGCACGACACCTTTTACATCACACCTGACATTTTGCTTCGCACTCATACCTCAAACACTCAAGTAAGGGTGATGGAATCGTGTCCTCCTCCTATTCGCATTATTTCGCCTGGAAAATGTTATCGCAAGGAGGATATTTCCGCGCGTTCCCACGTGGTTTTTCACCAAATAGAGGCGCTTTATATCGATGACAACCCGACCTTTGCCGATCTATTAGCGACTTTGGAAGAGTTTTTTTCAAAATTTTTCCAAGAAGAGGTGAAGATGCGTTTCAGACCTAGTTATTTTCCCTTTGTCGAGCCGGGCATGGAAGTGGATATTCATTGCTTTCTTTGCGAGGGGAAGGGGTGCTCTATTTGCAAGCAGACGGGGTGGCTTGAGGTAGCGGGAGCCGGAATGGTACATCCTGAAGTTTTAAAATCTGGAGGGATTGATCCCGAAAAATATACAGGGTATGCGTGGGCCATTGGCATAGAGAGGCTTGCTTTACTGAAATACGACATCCCCGACATACGTCTTTTTTGGGATAACAATTTACATTTTCTACAGCAATTTTAGTTTAATTGGAAGAGTGGCAGAGTGGCCTATTGCACCTGTCTTGAAAACAGGAGAACCGCAAGGTTCCGGGGGTTCGAATCCCTCCTCTTCCGAACGAAGTGAGAGAAGAGAGCGAGTGAACAGTTTCACTCGCGTGGGGGATGAGAAGGGTCGAGCGATGCCGGGTAGGCAGCAAGATCCAGCCCGAAAGGCTCGCCTCGGCGCGCTCAAGCTCACTCTCGGACATTTCTCTTAAAAGCCCTCCCCCGGAGGCCTTTTAAGTATTCAATGTCCTCCTCTTCCGTTTTTTTGGCAACACCTTTGAGCGATCTCTCCTCGAGTACGCTTGGCGCACTACCCCTTTCAAAACTGTGAAAATCTTTATAAGATCTTAATATTTTTTATTTATTCTATTTTTTATTGAATTTCATAAACTTGCTTTCGTTATAACTAATAATTAACTATAGTATATTAAATTTAAAAATTAACCTACTATATTAAAAAATAGGAGTTTTATTATGGAAATTGGCGCAAATCAAGCCGCTTTTGCGACAGCAACTGGACTAGCTATTATAACAGCTGGATCTGCTGTTGGCGCTGCGGTTGTTGCTTCAACAACTGCTACAGTTGCGCTGGGCGTTCTTGCTGTGGTTGCAGGAGGAGCATCCATAGCATCCATTACCGCCTGGATAGACACAAAGAATAAGACGGCTCAAGAGTACTTTTTATCATTTCAAGACCATCTTGGCGTCGGCATTGCTGGCATGAGTCAACTTGCTGCTCAAGTGCTCTTGCAAGCAGTCCTTCAAGGCATTGCAGAAGGAATCAGCAGCCTCATGAGGAGAAAAATTGCGGGACCCGATGTGACTTTCGGACGTGCCTAATTAAAAATCCACTTTAGAATCCTTATCTCATGGGTATGTCGTGCCAAAAATAAGGAAACTTGCGCACATCATGATGAGCACCTGCTCTTTCATCTCCTTGCGTCGACGTCGAAAACGCGTATTGAAACAAGCCAAAGGTTTTTGGGTAGATCGGAAACACCATATACGACAGTCGACAAATGCTTTATTGAATCGACTATACAAGAATTACAATCAATTATAAAATATCTCTTTGATTGTGTTTCGCCTTTAAGTTATAAAGGTTTATAAAATTATGAAGGTGTATTGTCTTGTATTCGATGGGTTTTCTGACTGGGAAATAGGTTATATTCTTCCAGAATTAAAAAATAATGGAGTGGACATCGTCACCGTGGGTTTTAGTCCAGATGCGGTAGAATCCATGGGTGGGCTAAACGTAGTGCCTCACACTGTGCTAGCAAAGGTTGATGTAGACGAAGCAGATCTTTTGATTATTCCTGGAGGTAAACGTTGGCATAGTAAGGAGCTTGCTGATGAAATCTCTGAGATTCTGCAAAAATTTAATAATAAAAAAAAAACAATCGCTGCTATCTGTGGAGCAACAATCGCACTTGCAAGAGCAGGGTTATTGAATGATTGCAAGCATACTAGTAATGTAAAAGAATACCTTCAGAACTATTCCAAAGAACATTATCGTGGCGATCAGTATTTAGAACAACTCGCTGTTACAGATAATAATATTATCACCGCTTCCGGGTTAGGAAGTCTTGAATTTGCTGCAGAAATTCTGAAAATATTAGGTATCCATACTGAGGATAAATGTAACGAGTGGTATAACTTTTTCAAAGGGACTCATTGCCAGAATCTTAAATCCTATTAATTCCTATAATAATCGAATAAGTTTTTAATTACTGTCGAAAAGAGAAAATATTTATACAGAATATAGTTTTAAGTACTTTTGTCCTGTTTATTTTTGATTAAAATATTTATAAGCATGTTCTCTTTATAAGTTAAAAGAATTCAAAATCTTCAAAATGGATATTCGCTCTTTTTATTCCTTTGTTTTGAAACTCTCTTAAGAAGTGGCTTGTTAGTCTCTTCGGTCCACACATAAAAATGTCTCTTTTATTCAAATCGCTTACTACGCCTACTATGTTTTCTATTGTTAAGCGTTGTTTATTTTCAGTGCAGTAAATATGTAAATTAAAAAGAGGTTTTTTCTTTTGCAAGGATTGGAGTTCATTTAGGAAAAGTACATCAACTTCCCGATGCACGCAATAAAAGAGGTCAACTTTTCCTGGCCATTTCTCAAATGACTGGCTCCAAGCAAGAAAGGGAACAATGCCAATACCCCCTGCAAGCCAGATTTGGTTTTCTATGCAGCATCTGTAATCAAATCTCCCATATGGCCCCTCAAGAAGTACAGATGTCCCCTTACAGAGTTTTTCATAGAGAGAACGGGTAAAATCTCCTCGAACTTTCGCTAAAATGAAAATAGATGAATTTTGAAAATGACAAGTAGTAAAAGGGTGTTGTTCTTTTGACAGGTTCTCTCTAAAGGAAAAAAAAGCATATTGCCCAGGGATAAAATTTAGAGGCCGCTCCTTAGGTTTAAGTGTAACCATCATGGTATTATCGTTGATTTTTTGAGCATCTGTAACCACATATTTCGAATAATGAAAAAAGAAGGGCATCCATATTTGTTTATAGCCAATTCCAAAAAGACCCAGGCACATGGGTATAAAAAGAGGGGTCAGGGATAAAAAGGAGGGATTAAATCGCCTGGAAGATAGTAAAAAATGCAAAGAAGCTAATACAAATACAAGAGCCATAAACTTGTGCGTTAGCTTCCATTTATCGTAAGGCAGTAATTTGAAGATGGTTATTACAATGATGATAAGCATCAGCCAGAAGGCATACGATCCTAAGTTAACTGAAACCCTATGATGAAAGGGAAAAATAAACAGAAAAAAATGGTCTAATCGCTGGGGAAGCCATTTCATGGCATTTATCCAGGGATGAGCCAATAGCAAGTAAAACCCCCAAAGACCTACCTTATGATGCAGGTGGTAGACCCGGTCCAATCCACCAATCCAATCCTCTAATTTTTTCCAACGCGAGGATAAAAAGAGAGAAAATGCCAAAAGTGTATATCCAAGAATGCCAACTCCAGAGCCAATTCCTTTTGAAATGGGTTCAATACCCCATGAATGTTTCGCCGCCCATATCCATGCTCCTAAAATGAATGCGACAAGAGCGATGACGCAACAGTTTGTCACATAGGGAGATTGATAAAGATAATAGCCTTTTTTGGTTTCATTTTTTTTCAAATTACTTAATAGATGAGTTAATAGTTATTGTTGATTATGTATCACAAATTAAATCATTATGCAATTTTTAAGGCCTTTTAAGTTTTCTTGGCTCAGAAAGAGAGGGGAGCCAAGTTGAATTTTAAAGCAGACTGCATAGTTATCCTTCCAATACAAATGGCTGACAATAAAATAATTGCAATCTGGAGGAATAACCGCCCTATATGATATCCACCTTTCCCCATGGAAAATGGATTAGCTTTCATGTAAAGGAGTTGGGTAATATATGCTCCCAAGGGGTGTTTTGAAAACCTTATTGATCTTGTTTTTAAGGTTTTAATAAGCGATAATTTAGATAATGTTACTTCTTTAGTAAAAAATGGAAGATTGGCTCACTTGTTACTGTATTCCGGCTCTCTATATGGCAGGGGTTGCGGTTTCGCTTTTCTTGCTTGCCTATGTCATCTATCTGATCTCTATAATCATCTTTCGTAAAATTTTTCGTAAGAAGGAGAGTTTAGGCAGAAGGTTGATTGAAGCATTAAGATGGCCTGCGCTCGTTATTTTATTTGAACTCGCCGCTATCATTTCTACCAGTATTGCCCCTTTGCACGAAAATTTTGAAAGCATGCTCGAGCACACCTTCGTCATTCTTATTATTGCCACTTTAGGTTGGTTGCTGGGGAGTCTTACACATGCGATATATCTCTATTTTACTGAGAAATTAACAAAAGAAATGACGATAAATATAGCTCGCCGCTCTATTCTCACACAGCTGCTCTTTGTCTATCGCATTGTTATGTTTGCGATTTTTATCGTGACCGTCGCAGCTATTTTGATGACTTTCCCTTATATTAAGAATGTGGGAATCGGGATTCTGGGATCGGCCGGTATCGCAGGTATAGCCCTTGGTATTGCCGCTCGTCCTGTTTTACTGAATGTGATAGCCGGCTTTCAGGTCGCCATGACAAAAACAATCAAAATTGGCGATGCGGTCTTGTTAGAAGGGGATTTTGCCTATATTGAAACCATTCATCTCACTCATGTGATAGCTCGAACCTGGGATATGCGGCGCATCATTTTGCCGATTTCTTATTTTATCGATAAACCGTTTCAAAACTGGGATACAAAAAGTCAAGAACTCTTGGGCTCTTTGCTTCTTTACTGCGATTATTCCGTGCCGGTAGAGGTCATACGTAAAAAAGTAAAGGAATTAGTTCAATCAAGCCCTCACTGGAATGGAAAAGTTTGGGCGGTGCATATGACAGATTGTACTGAAAAAACTGTAGAAATTAGAATTGTTATGACAGCAGATGATGCCCCGAAAGCCTTTGAGCTTCGCGCTTATGTTCGTGAAAAACTCATAGAATTTTTACAACAACAATACCCTCATGTGCTACCTTGTGTCCGATACCTTAAAATCCCCGAATCTCCAAAATAGGTGATAAATGAGCTATCCTCCTCCCGGTTATGATGATGAAACTGTGATCGCTCAACGTCGTCTGAAATTATTGCTCGATCAATTTGAAGACGATTTGAGCAAAATTGATGCCGTCTTTCAACAAAACCTCCCTCGCCAATTTCAGGTGTCGGCAGGCATTGAGAGAGATTTCGAAAATCTTTCCAATTCGGCCGCAGAGCTTGGACAAGAATTCTCTTTTCTTGTTGAGAAACTGATTACGGATTATCGAAACTTCCGGGAGATGCCCGATCAGGAAAAACTCGAAAAACTATTCAGTGATGTTAAAAGCCTCCAGCTCTTTTTAGTGAGCTAGACCCTCTTCTTATCAAGGCCTGTTTAAGACCCTCTTTATTAGTCGTATTTCACTAAATATCAGTGATTTAAAAATATTTTGCCCTATATCCTTGGAAAGGAGGATAATAGAAATAGTAGATTGAATCACAACGCCTTACTTAGGCAAAGGAGGGACTTATGGTCCCCAAGGAAGGTTTAAGTGTTTTAGAGGCTGTAGAAAATCTTAACGCGCTTGTCGAAGCAGACTCTTTAAGTGAGATTGAGGTGACCGAAGAGGGTAGGTTAATTTCTCACAGAGGAGAAATTCAAGGTGAAATACGGGAAATTTACTGGATGCGCGCTTCGGTCGATGATCAGACGTTGGAAGTGATTAGAGAGACTTTTAAATCACTTCTCACCTACCTCAAACGATTTTATTCAACTCACGTTAAACGGGGGCAGAGAGAGCAGCTCCTGGAGGGGATGAATACGATCATGATTCTTGTAGATGAAGCCTCAGAAAAATTGGAAAGGTTTGGACGGCTTTTTAGGGAAAGGGTAAACGGCATTGAAGAGTATCGAAATCTTCAAGACTTCTATCACAATACGGTTATCAAAGAATCATATCGAGAATTTGCTAAAAGGCCGCTTCCTCAAAAGAAAAAAGAAGCAACTGAAGATCAATACTTAGAAGAAGAGCTTCAATATCTATTAGAGGAAAAGGAGGAGCTTGAAGAAGTTGGAGGGGCACATATTCTCAACGATCTTGAGGTGATTAAGCGCGATCATATCTATGAGCTTTTTCATCTCAAAAATGAAGCCGGACACACTTTCTATACCTATGCGCTGGCTCGTAATATTAAGCTCTCCTGCGACTTTGGAGAGTACGCAAAGGAATATTTTGGAGATGACCCCTTGCTTCAAATCAAAAACTGGGAAGACAAAGACCTCCATCTATTCGCTCAGAAGATATTGAAAAGTTGTAAACCTAGAATTGAGAAGTTTTACAAGGAGGCTATGAAATATAAGGGAGTCGATTTGGCGATCTCAATGCATAATGCTATGATGGCACTTATGTTAGCTGCTAATCCTCGAAATTTAATCCGACAGTTTGCTCCCAAAGGGTGTCACTTCTATTTTTTTGATTTTCTGATGTTTCTTCGAGAAAGTGTGAATAGTATGGAATATCAAAAACTTCTGCTCCACTCCCGCCCTCTACCCAATCGCTTTTTTCAGAGTCTTCTCGATTTGGTAGATGCAGTTTGCTATGCCCTCTTCACAGAAAGATCCGATCAAATAGAGCTTCAAGAGGCATTGAAGCAATTGATTGAACGAATCAAACCCAAAAAGAGAAAGACGCTATCGGAAAAGCTTGCCGGCGCCAATGATGCATTAACTGAGGCTTTGAAAAAACACCCGAATGGACCGGTTTTCAAAGCATTTGATATTATTCGAGAGGAAGAATTTTCTTTTTTTGATCCGATTCTTTTAGGCAATGTCCCTAATCTTGAGGGGCTTTTGAAATTCAAGGAGAAAGAGCTAAAGTTAATTCGAATGCCCTGCCCAATTTGGCAAGAATGGATCAACAAGGCTCATATCACCGAGGAGTTTAAAGCTTTTCTCCGGGCGTTAAAAAAAGAGGAAAATATACTCATCATTAATTTTCAGGATCGAACTTCCTGGAAGGAGCATGCAAGAAGCGTAGCTATTGAAGAGTTGGCCAACCAAGCTGAATTTTCAGATCGTCTTACAGTGGTTACTTTATCAAAAGATACTGACTTTTACAACCAATCAGGGATATATCATAACCTTGATGAGGCCCAAGCCTTTATCGATCATTTTCGGGAGCATTTAGGAGATGAAAGCACAGGATACTATTTTCCCGGATGGATTAAACAGGACCTCTTTCCTAACTTTATCAGTCAGTTGTTAGATCAAGTTCACAAGACCTTTTTTGAGAATAAAAAGCGGCTTTTATTTCTGGAGCGGCTCGATTTTATCCAATTGGTTTATCATTTTATTGAATTGAAATTAATTGAACTTGTAAATCCTTCGTTCTTAGTTCTTTTATCAAAAGATAGCTTGGATATTGGAGGGACATCGACAGTGGGATTGATGGCTCTTTTAGCAACTGACCATAAACATGAGTGGTCGGATGAAGAGGTTGATAGACTTAATACCCTGCTGTTTGGACCCACACTCATGCATAGAGAGCGGGTTATTCATCCCGAACGTTTTGATCGTCTCATAGCATTCATCCATTTGCTTGAAAAGAAAAAAGGCTACTTTAAAGAGTTTGTTCGCTTGTTCCAAAAAGAGACTTTAGCCTCGGAGGTTGTCATTAAGAGCTAAACTGATAGATCTCCTTGTACTTGTTGTTAAGATAGGAGAGATAAGCAGATTCCGTAAGCTCTTTGCCGGTCAATTTTTTTACAAGCTCGGTAGGGCGGTACTCTCTCCCATGTCGATGGATATTTTGTGTTAACCAGTCTCGAAGGAAAAGAAGGTTGCCTTTAGTTATCTCCTTTTCCCAGTTGGGGTAGGCTTTCTCAAAGGTTTCGAAAAATTGAGCCCCATAGAGATTGCCGAGTATATAGGTAGGGAAATAACCGAATGCACCCATAGACCAATGAATATCTTGAAGGCACCCCTCTCGGTCGGTTGGAGGGGAGATGCCGAGATAGTGCTGCATTAAGTCATTCCAGGCTTCGGGCAGTTGGGCGGTTTTAAGCTTCCCTTCGATCAACATCGTTTCGATCTCAAAGCGTAAGATAATATGCAGGGAATAGGTCACCTCATCGGACTCTACCCGAATAAAAGAGGGTGTGACTTTATTGATAGATTTATAAAATTGATCCAAGCTTACATGTTCTAATTGCTTTGGAAAGGTTTTTTGCAATTCGGGAAGATACTTTGTCCAAAAGGCTCTACTTTGTCCAATGCGGGTCTCCCATAGCCGAGATTGACTTTCGTGAATACCCAAAGAGATCGCCTCACATAGAGGGGAACCATAATATTCAGGCACCAATCCTGCTTCATAAAGTCCATGCCCTCCTTCGTGGAGTACAGCAGAGATCGACTCGAAAAGAGAGGTGGCATGGATACGGGTTGTGATGCGGCTATCTGAGGGGTGCAGAGAGGTGCAAAAAGGGTGCTCCGATAGATCAAGCCGCCCTTTTTCAAGGTCATAGCCCATGGCTTTAAGAATATGACGTCCAAATTCCATTTGTTTATCTGCTGAAAATCGGCCATGAATACAGCTGTCATCGATGGGAGGAGCCTCTTTTATCTTTTCGAGCAGCTTTTGAATCTTTTTTTTCATTTTTTCAAATAGGGGAGCGATCTCTTTTGTCGTCATGCCAGGCTCAAAATAATCGAGAAGAGCATCATAAGGGTGGTCCTGATACCCGAGATACTCTGCTTTTTTTTGACTCATAGCGACAATTTTTTCGAGAAAAGGGGAGAATGTCGTGAAGGTGTTGTTTTTGCGAGCTAGACTCCAAGCTACCATGGCTTGGGAGGTGAGTTTTGCAAATTGCTTTACAAATCTCGCAGGAAGAGCAACTGCTTGAAGAAAATCATGGCGCCACTCTCTAAGGGCCGCTTTTTGCGAGGTTGAGAGAGAGTCGGCGATGACTTTTCCTGTATCAAGATCGATTAATCGACCGAGAGCTTTTGCAAAACGGCGGCTTGTTTTCTCTTTATGGATAAGGCTTGCCATCAGTTCTATTTGCTCTGAGCGAATCGAAGAGGCGCCTTTCGGCATGTAGGTTTCTTGATCCCATTCTAGAAGGTACGAGATGCTATTGAGCAATCGACTCTTTTTTGAGAGATTGAAAAGAGCTTTGTAGTCTTGTTGGGCTTGACTCATCATTGTCCTCAGTTTTGATAAAAATTCTTTGAATACGTGGTCCTAAGCAGGCTATTACTTCCCGTACGTTAGTATTTCCCCATTCGGCAAAGCGTTGAACACTGTGGGTAGAGTCGAAAAAGACGACCAAGTCTCCTACCCTAGCTTCAGGGATTTGAGTGAGGTCAACCATCATAAAATCCATGCAGATTTGTCCTATCATAGGTGCTTTTTTCCCATGAATCAAGACATATCCCTTTCCTGCATAGTGGCGATGGATTCCATCATGGTACCCTAGAGGAACGACTCCTATTTTAGCTTCTTTTTTTTCGATTAGAAAAGTTCCATCATAACCTACCCTTTCTCCTTTTTTTCCCGAGGTGATGGTGACTAAATGAGAGTGCAAACAGAGAGCTTTGTCGAATAGGCCTAAGCCGATGCGTGCCAAATTGCAAAAGGGAGGATTGAAATCAACTGTGCCGCTTTTAGCTACATGAATCCAGCGGGGGAGGGAGGAAAGGTGATCAATCACGTTTTTGAATCTAGCGATTTGTTTGAAAGCAGACGAATCGGTCGTGGCAAGATGGGTCATGACCCCTTCCATTTTAAGGCTTCGAGCCGATTGGATATATTGGGCAAGTGAAAGAGCCTTTTCACAAGAGGCGCCGAATCGGTTCATTCCTGTGTTGATAAACAGATGTACATTTATGGGGGCCTGTTTGGCAGCTCTATTCAAAGCTTTGGCCTCTTCAAAAGAGCTAATAGCAGCTTCCAGTCGATACCGCACCACTTTTTCAGCCTCAAAAGGAGGGGCGTTTATCACAAAAATAGGCAGTGAGATCCCCTCTTTGCGCAAATAAACGCCCTCTTCAACATGAGATACTCCCACAAAAGGGACGTGACAGGATTGCAGGAATCGGGAGAGTAAAAGAGCATCGGTTCCATATCCATTGGCTTTCACCATTGGCATCACCTGAACCTTTTTCTTTTCAATGGCATTCAAGTTTTGATGGATTTGATTTAAATCGATGAACAATTGGCTACAGCTTGGCATATTTCCACCCAAACCCAAGAAAAGCTAATACTTGCGGTCCAAAAATCGCCGCAAAAGGAGGGATCACCTGGCTTTCTCCAAGGATCATACAAGAGTTCAAGATCGTAAAAAAGGTAATTATGCTGAAGAGGGCTAAGGCATATATTTTAAAGACAGAAAATCCACGCCCGAAACGTACGGAAAAGGGAGCGGACCCTATCACAATTAAGAGACAAGTTAACGGAATAGTCAGTTTATAGAAGAGAGAAACAGCTACTTCTGCCTCCCTGTCACTCAATTTTCCTATGCCGAATGTCGCCCGTGTCCAGTTCATATTACGAAAAAGTTGAGTAAGGGATTGCCATTTAGGTGGATGTGCCGCCTGGAAAAGGGTTTTTTTGTCAAAAAGCATCTCCGGGAAAGAGACTTCAATATCTCTTCTTTGCCGCACGATCTCTCCTGAAGGGGAACGCTCTAAAGTATCGACATACTTTCCAACAGCAATGGGATTGGATACCTGGAGAGTTTTAATGCGATAGAATTGATCTTCTTTTTTAAACCAATAGGAATCAAAAAAAATATTGTCCTGAGAATCAAAGCTTTGATAAACAAAAAGGGAGTTATCTTTGAGAAGAAGAGAGTGGACTTTCGTTGTTTTCATTTCTTTAGAAGCGTCTTTAAAGAAGCTTTTCTCAAAATCATGGAGTCGGCTTAGAAAACGAGGTTGTAAGAAGTGGAAATTTATATAGAGCAAAAAAGTCAACAGAGAAGCGGCTAGCAAGAAGGGCTGCACCAAGCGCTTAAGAGAGAGTCCTCCTACTACCATAGCTCCGATTTCGTTGCGTAGTGTCAAGGTAGTAAGCACCTTGATAACAGAAATGAGGAGAGCGATAGGGATCAAAACGTCGGCCCGTTTGGTGAATTGATAGAAGTAGTAAAGAGCGATCTCGAAAAGGCCGATTCCATTTTGTTGAAACGCTTTGCTGTGGACCGAATAGTCGATTAATACGTAGAGAAAATAAAAGCATCCCATAAATAGGATAAAAATTTTAGCCAGCTCTTTTAAGAGGTAACGTTGCCAAATTTGCATCATTATTCGATCCCCTTGTTCACTCGTCTTAATGTCCATGTAGAAAAGAGGGTGATAAGCAGATGGGGAAGGAGAAAAAAAAGATTTGCAATCCAAAAAAGATGATCAAACTCTTTGCCCATAAAAAAGGATACTAATGAGAGCGATGCTAAAATCAACACAGAGATAACCCCTCGATTGGTGTGATTGCGGCTGATTTCCATGCCACATGCTGTTCCCATCAGCGTAAAGGTGAAAGCCGCCAGACCGAGAGAAACTCTACGCGCGATTTCAGTGTAGCTTTTTTTCAGATACCGTTTGAGCTTTCTTTTTTTGACAGGGTCTTTTTCGATAGCAATCTCTTTTTTAAGCACATTTTGGCGGACTCGGAGAAGACTGAACTTAAGATGATCATTTGTGATTTTCCACCCTTTTTTCCCAATTATCGAGGCTAATTCAGTCGCTGAGGTAGAGAGCATCTGTTGGTTTTCGATGATCAGTGGATCAAAATCTTCTTTTTGCGCCGAAGGGAGGCTTGAAATAAAACTGACTTGCTCTGCTTGAAGCTTTTCTCCATGTGTGACTACCTTACCGGCTAGGCAGAGATTTAAACGTTTGTTTGGTCTGTTATTGAGCACAATTAAGAGGTCTTTTACCTCTTTTCCATTTCGTATAGGATCCATTTGAATATAGGCCCCTTGCAAGTTGGCGATCTTGGCGTTTTGCAAAAGAAGAAGCGGATTGACGGAGACTAGATTATAGACTTTTTTCCGGCTTTCTAAATGGGAGACTGTGGCTATCTCCGAGGTAAAATAAAAATTTATAAGAGCCAATACAGCACCTGCCATCAAGACGGGGGAGATTATCAAGTAGAGAGAAACTCCACTTGAACGAAGGGCTGTCAGCTCATGAGTTCGGGAAAGGCGCTGGAAAAGGAGGATAGCCGAAATCACGCAAGAGATCGAAATGGCAACAGGCATAAGATAGGAGATCTGATAAAGGGCAAATAGCGCAATATAGGAAATTTTAGCCCCCATAGAAGCGAGCTGGGCAATCTCTTCAAGGCGGCTGACAAGTAAAATAGCGATAAATGAAAAAAGCGAAAGAAATAAAACCTTAAGATAATTTTTGAGTAGATACAGCCCGAATATTGGCATAATTTCTAGGTGTTCAAAATTGAATCTTGCCTGTACAATACAACTTTCAGAAATAAATTTATAAATTTAGACTAAATAACTCGCCAGAGGGTTAAATCAGCTAGGCTATCAAGCTCAATTTTATGAATTTATTTTCTCTCATTGCATAACTTCTAACAGTTACGATGAAATTAAACGATATAGAAAATTTATTTTCACACTTTCTTCGCCGGCACTGCGACAGCTCTTCCCTCCTTCTGGGGCTCTCAGGAGGACCCGATTCTATGGCCCTCTTCCACCTTCTTATAGCCCATAAAAGGGAATTTCAAGTCGCCCATGTTGATCATCGCTGGCGCCCTGAGAGCGGGGAGGAGGCCCGTTATCTAGCCGCCCTTTGCGAGAAATATGCAATCCCCTTCCATCTTCAAGAGCTTTCCGCCGAGAAGGGAAGGAGCAATTTAGAAGAGAGAGGGAGGCGACAGAGATTGGCTTTCTTTCGTGAAATATGCAAAAAGCATCAGCTTCAAGGGGTTATGTTGGCCCACCATGCAGATGACCAAGCAGAAACAGTGCTTAAGCGGGTTTTTGAGGGAGCCAGTCTGCCCAAGCTCAAAGGGCTCAAAGCTAAATCATTCGTAGAAGGCATCTTTTTGCTCCGCCCTTTCTTGCACACCTCCAAAAAAGAGATCCTGTTTTGGCTTGATAGGCACAATATTTCATATTTTCAAGATCCCACCAATAACGATCCCCGTTTTCTGAGAGGCAGATGTCGGACAGAGCTGTTTCCTATTCTTACTAAAAGCTTTGGAAAAACGATTTCAACAAGCCTTTGCCGTTTAGGAAAGCAGGCAGAGGAATTGGAAGAATTTTTAATTTTTTTTTTAGAGCCCTATCGTCGAGCAAAAATCGCTCACGAAGAAGGGGTTACTCTGGATTTAACTCCGCAATGGCCCGAAATGCCCTTTTTATGGAAGGCCATCCTGCGCGATCTCTTCGATCAGGAGGGTATGTGCCTATCTCATTCGACCTTAGAGAGTGTTATATCTCATCTGCAGAAAAGAAGTAAGAATAAGGAACTTCGGATAGGTAAAAGTAAGGTTATTCTAAATCAAGGAGTTATCCACATAAAAAAAGAAAAATATAGTAAGTAAAATATTATTGTTTATTTGTTGATGGAGAAACCCTTAATGTTATATGATAAAGAATCAAAGTTAAGTAGTAACTGTTCACGGGTTTACTCATATCTGTTATAATTAGTGAAGATAAGTAAATTTATTTTTTAATATGGCCTACGATAAAAAATTTAAACCAGAACCAAAAAAAAGCTTTCCAGCTACTTTTTTTCTATTTCTTCTTGCCGTCATTTTAGTCGTAATCGCGGTACAAAACTTTATGACGACGAAGTCAGCTAAGGTAGCTTTTAGCCACCAAGTGGAGCATCTTGTCAATTTGAATTTGGTGCTTCCTGAGGAGAGCCGCAAAGTGTCGCTTAACGACAATTTGGTTACCTTTAGCGGTAAATTTCGAGAGCGTGAAACCGAAGAGGGAAGAAGGCGTTATAAGTATTTGGAGCTTCTTGAAACGAATCATGAGCTAAAAAGTAGGCAAGAGGAGTTGGCAAGCAGCCTCAATCACCTCGACCAAAACATTCACGAAGCCGCCTCCCTGTTTTTAGAAATTAGCGGCGTCCCTATGCCGGTTGGCGGCTACCGTGTGGTAGAAGAGACCTATGATCTTCCGGAAAGGCAAAATGCAGTTGTCATTAAAGAGACCCCGGATAAGGCTATGATTAGTCTTGTCTCGATGCGCCGCCGTTTAGCCCAAATCAATTCAAATTTAACAACAGGGGGAGTCAGCAGCGGTCAAATACGAGATTCACTCGCTGATTTTGAAGCCGATCTTCTCGTTTTGCTAGGTAATTTCCGCTCTCCGGTGCTTGGGATTGGAGCAGAGTCGATGAAACAAAGGCTCAAAACCCTAGCAAAAGAGATCAACGATACGGAAGGGCCCTCGGTCCCTATTGCGACCAAAATTGGGATCTATGAGGGGGTTTTAGTTCAGCTTCAATCAATAGTTGATACTCTTAATCAGCCTGTTGAAAACATCCGTTTAAGCGAGCTTCGATCTGTCCGTCAATATAAAGAGGAAATGCAGCAGTATGCACACCTATCGCAACAACTAGAGCACAATGAGGCACAGCTCGAAAAAGCGCGCCAAACCGCCACTTCGATGATTTGGTTTTTCAACAACAAAGAGCTCTCTACCCGTGCTCTTGAAAGGCAGGATCCTGAGACCTTCAGCCACTGGTTTGCCAATGCAAAAGAGGAGTGGGAAAGCTTTAAAATAAACAAAGGACTCGCTTTTAAAGCCCCCGACCAGCCTCGAAACCTTGTTTTAGAAAAAACTTTTAAAAGTGAAGAGCCGGCTCCAAACTACATGAGCTACATCCTCACGATTTTACCGATTGCTCTGATAGCTTTGCTTCTCTACTTCGTTTTTTCTCGTCAAATGAAAGGGGTAGGGGGCACCGCCATGAATTTCGGGAAGTCGCCTGCAAAACTGATGCAGAAGGGCAGCAATAAAGTGACCTTCAAGGATGTGGCAGGAATTGACGAGGCAAAAGAGGAGTTGGTAGAGATTGTAGATTACCTTAAAAACCCGACCAAATTCACCGTGTTGGGAGGGCGCATTCCAAAAGGGGTGCTGCTGATAGGGCCTCCGGGAACCGGAAAAACTCAATTGGCAAAAGCGGTTGCAGGAGAAGCTGACCGCCCCTTTTTCTTAATCGCCGGTTCTGATTTTGTAGAGATGTTTGTCGGTGTGGGAGCGAGTAGAATACGAGATATGTTCGATCAAGCCAAGAAAAACGCCCCTTGCATTATCTTTATTGATGAGATTGATGCAGTAGGACGGCATCGAGGCGCCGGGATCGGTGGAGGGCATGATGAGAGAGAACAGACCCTCAATCAGCTCTTGGTAGAAATGGACGGATTTGACACGAACGAAGGGGTTATTTTAATGGCGGCCACAAACCGGCCGGATGTTCTCGACAAAGCGCTCCTTCGACCTGGGCGGTTCGATAGGCGTGTTGTCATTGGTTTGCCTGATATCAAAGGCCGGTACGAAATATTAAAAGTACATGCTCGTAAAATCAAGATTGATCCTTCGGTGGATCTTTTAGCTGTAGGGCGCAGCACCCCCGGAGCATCAGGAGCAGATTTAGAGAATCTGCTCAATGAGGCGGCTCTTTTAGCGGCACGAAAAGGGCGCACTGCAGTGACTGCTCAAGATGTGGCCGAAGCGCGAGACAAGGTCCTCTACGGGAAAGAGCGCCGCAGCTTAGAGCTCGACGAGAATGAGCGCCGCACTACAGCCTATCATGAATCGGGCCATGCAATTGTAGGTTTGGTTGCAGAGCACTCGGATCCCGTGGATAAAGTCACCATTATTCCTCGAGGGCTTTCACTTGGAGCCACCCACTTTTTACCTGAAAAGAATCGACTTAGCTATTGGAAAAGAGAGCTTCTCGACCAGTTAGCTGTTTTGATGGGAGGGCGTGCAGCAGAGGAAATTTTCCTTGGAGATATCTCCAGCGGGGCTCGGCAAGATATTGTGCAAGCTACACGCATAGCCCGGAGCATGACCTGCGAGTGGGGCATGAGTGAAAATCTAGGAACTGTTGTGTATGATGAGCGGGAAGAGAATGTGGGACATATGGGATATCCACATGAAAAGAACTACTCGGAAGAGACAGCCAAAGCGATTGATGATGAAGTGCGGCAAATTTTGGATGAAGCGCACAAAAGGGCTACTGACATTATTTTAGCTCGAAAAAAAGAAGTGGAACTGATGACCCAAATGTTGATCGAGTTTGAAACACTAGATTCAAGAGACATTAATGACATTCTTGAAAATAAATGGGACCCCGCAGTAAAACGGGAGCGACTTTTAGAGCAGGATAACCTCTTTAAAAGAACCCAAGAAGAGGCAATACGCCCCCCAGATTTGAAAAAAGATGATGGTCGAGATCTCGGCCTTAGTGCAACTTAGCAAAATGATACCGAGTTCAATTGAATTAAGTGAAGCCAATAGAAATCTCATTGCACCTCCCCAGATCCAACGGACACTAAACAGAGGCAGAAGGTGGAAACAAACCGGCGGGGCTTGCTGCTGCCTTGTTGTCGCCATGGTATGCGTGGCAGCCGGGGGAGTTCTAAGTGTTAGAGATTGTGAAAGCGAGCACAACGATGCTTGCCTTGCTAATAAACATATATATGCTCCGATATTATTAGGAACGAGTCTTATTTTGGATTGTATTTCCGGCTGTCTATTTTGGAATGCCCATTTTGGGGAGTGACTTGCTGCAAGACCCGTTATTTTAGAAAATAATAGAGCCGCCTAAGGTTAACCCTTGCGAAGTTAAATTACCGTTAGTCGTTAAAGAGAATTGGTTGGTATGAAAAAACAAATGATTTTCCCAGCCTATATGTGCTTCTACACCAAACCTGCAAAATGTATTTAGATACTCCAGTCCAATAAAAGAGTCTATAGTAGGATGAGACTTGTGAAAGTTATTTTTACTTAATAACCGCAATGTACTGCCAAGTATTTCTGCTCGAATATTGGAATCATTGTGCAGAGATGAATAAATTAGAGAACCTCCAAAATTTGCTACAAACGAAAAACCGCATTTTAAAAGCCAGCAT
>JBAPRV010000186.1:0-6955 GCA_049281295.1 Chlamydiales bacterium | reverse complement strand
GTCACCTCATTCATTCTCGGAAAGAGAAAAAGTGCGTAAGGCGAGTTAAAAACTCACATATGAAACTTTCAATCAATTAGTTGTCTCCCATGTCCATTCCATCAGGAAAGTAGCGACTCCAGTTCTGTTTCACTTTTTTAGCTGTCTCAGGGTCAGAGCTTACTTCCGGTGGATAGGAGGGTTTCATACGGGCGTCGATCAAGAGAGGCCCCGAGTAGGCGATATGGTGGCGATGGATGTGAGAGGAGGCAGAATAGATATCAGCTGCAGGCTCAAAACGGGTGAAGACAGTCCAAAGAAAAGTGGTGTCGCTTTTAAGGGTTTTATCTAAATCATCGACCAGGATAAGAAGAGGCCAATTGGCAAAGCCGGGATGGTTTAAAATATCATCCGGCGGCTTGTCGAAAGGGCCCTCTAGAACAAGGCAGCCCGGCGAATAGACGGCTATTTTTGTTAAAGGGTTGGGAAGGCCGCCTATATATTCAGAGGGAAGAGTGCGAACAGGTTCGCCTATGCCTAACATGACCCCTCTTGATCCTTTGTTTAGTGCAGGGCCGGTATAGTCAAGAGTATCGAGGGAGAGATTTGAGAAAATAAAAAGATCGGTCTCAGGTCGAAAACGTTCCAGGAGATGGGTCAACACCTGCTTAAATTGCCGAAGATCAATCGGTTCATCGATCAAGAGAAGAAACTTTGTAAGAGAGAGCTGCCCTTCCCCTAAAATGCGGAAAGCTTGAGCCATGCATTCTCTATAATACCTTTCGCGAACAACGGCAGCAGAAAGAGAATGAAAGCCGGTCTCTCCATAACTCCATAGGTCCTTAACACCCGGCATGACTACGGGAAAAAGAGGGGAGAGAAGTTCCTGGAGAAAATCTCCGATGTAGAAGTCTTCCTGCTTGGGCTTACCGACTACCGTTGCGGGATAGATCGCGTCTTTTCTATGGTATAGTGCGCGGCACTCAAAGACGGGAAAATCATGTTTTAGACTGTAGTAGCCGTAGTGATCTCCAAAAGGCCCTTCTCCTTCCCGAATATGCGGCTTTGCTTCGCCAACTAGAGCAAACTCACATTCGGAAATGAGGGGATAGCCATTATGAGGTGTCCGGGTTGTGCCCACTTTTTTTCCCTGAAGAAGTGCGCAGATCAATAACTCCGGGACATTTTCGGGAAGGGGGGTAATCGCACTAAACATGAGGGCCGGAGGGCCGCCGATAAAAATATTTACCGGGAGCGTTTGATTTTGCGCCTCGGCCAAATGGTAATGAAATCCCCCTCCTTTTTGGATTTGAAAATGAAGCCCCGCTCTTTGTTTGTCATAGCGCTGAATCCGATACATGCCCAAGTTAGGTGCTCCTCCATGAAGAGGCTCTGTATATACCAGGGGAAGCGTGATAAAAGAGCCTCCATCAAGAGGCCATATCTTTAAAAGAGGGAGTTTTTCCAGGTCGGGGGGAGTGATTTGATTCTCTTTTACAAGAGCTAGTTTGCTCTTTTTGGTGCCAAGGTGAAGGAGTGTTTTTAAAGCGTGTCGTTTTTTCCAAAGGGTGGAGAGTTTGGGAGGAAACTCTCGGGTGGCTAAATCTACGAGGGAAGCAATCAGCTCATGAGGTCTGTTTTGAAAAGCGAGATGAATCCGCTTGTTTGAGCCAAATAAATTAGTAACAACCGGAAAGTCTGATCCTTTAACTCGCTTAAAGAAAAGAGCAGGCCCCTCTACAGCTGCTACTCGCCGATGGATTTCAGCGATCTCTAAATGAGGATCTACCTCCTTATCCACTTCGACAATTTCTTTGGCTTCCTTAAGAACAGAAAGAAAATGTCGAAGATTCAGAGACATTGACTATATTTTTTTCCCTTGAGCGCGCATTTCTTGAATGACAGTGGCTAAGCCTCTCTTGTCTATAGTACGTATCGCAGCAGCAGAGAGCCTTAAGGTGATAAAACGGTTTTCCTCTGAAAACCAAAACCGTTTTTTAATTAAATTAGGTAGAAAACGGCGCTTGGATTTGCCGGTGATATTCAACCCGATCCCTTTTTTCTTTTTAGCGATTCCACGGATCGAATAGGTATAACCTCGGCTGGTTTTTTTACCGGTTACTTGACACTGCTTTGTCATTGCTTATCTCCAAAAATGAAATATAGATAAATAGGATACCACTATGGCATGTCTTTTGCAACCTCTATCATGATGGAAAAATTAAAAGTTGATTTTGCAGTGGTTGGATCGGGTCCTGCGGGACAAAAAGGGGCTATTCAAGCCGCTAAATTGGGTAAAAAAGTTGTTATTATTGAAAAAGATGTTGTTCCGGGAGGCAATTGCCTCAACTCGGGGACTATCCCTTCGAAATCTCTTCGAGAGGCGATTATAGATTTAAGTCGCTATAATGAAAGAAGCTTTTATGGGGCAAGCTGCCTTAGAGATGTTACAATTAATGAATTGAATTACAGGTTGCATACAGTCTTGGAAGGGGAGCGGGCGATATTACTTCGTCAATTCATAAAAAATAAAATCAATTTTTTAAAAGGAACTGCACGTTTTAAGTCAGCTCATCGACTCATCATCTTAGATGATCTAGGCAATGCTATCTATCAAATTGAGGCTGAAAAGATATTGATTAGTACCGGTTCCCAGCCTAGAAATCCGATGCATGTCCCTTTTGATGAGAAAGTGATTGTGGACTCAACTCGTCTGCTTTCGATCGGGTATGTTCCCAGATCAGTGATCGTGTTAGGAGGGGGAGTCATTGGATCTGAGTATGCAAGTTTTATGGCAGCATTAGGCTGTCAAGTGACTGTGTTAGATAAAAAAAGACGCCTTTTGCCCGGATTGGACGCTGAAATTGGGACACATCTACAGGTAGGATTGAAAGAGATTGGCCTTGAGTTTGTCCCTTTCTCCATCCCGGATAAAATCGAACGGAGAGACAACAGAGCTTATGTGCACTGCGAAGACGGTTCGGAATACACAGCCGACCTTCTTCTCTACGCGTTGGGCCGAGAAGCGAGTGTGAAAGGCATGGAGATAGAAAATGTTGGCGTTGAGCTCAATGAGCGTGGGTATATCACTGTAAACTCCTATTTTCAAACCAATGTCTCCCATATTTATGCGGCAGGAGATGTGATCGGATTCCCTGCTTTGGCCTCAACGAGTATGGAGCAGGGTAGATTAGCAGCCCGCCATGCTTTCGGCGTAAAGACACACCCATTTCCAACCCTATTCCCATTAGGGATTTACACTATTCCCGAGATATCCTGTTGTGGGTTTACTGAAGAAGAGCTGCAGGCCAAAAAATGCCATTTTGAGGTGGGGAGAGCCTATTATTATGAGATTGCCAGGAGCCACATTGCAGGAAGCAGCAACTTAGGTCTTTTTAAAATATTATTTGATGCGAAGAGTTTGGATTTATTAGGGGTGCATATCGTGGGGCGCAATGCCACCGAAGTGATTCATATCGGACAAATCGCCATGTCTTTTGGAGCAAAACTTGACTACTTTGTCAATCAGGTGTTCAATTATCCTACGTTTGCTGAAGGGTATCGTATTGCAGCACTTAATGGATTGAATAAAGTTAGACGAGGCCAATGAATTTTATTCTATTGAGTTTAATCACACTAGGGTTTTCTTTTCCGGTTGAAGTCAACCCGTTGAGAGCTCTCTATAACAGCTTAAATCCTCAGTCTGTGGCTCAGGCTTTAGCTTTCTACGAGCTTTATCCTCAAAGCGAAGAGGGAAAAAAGGCGCTGGCGCGTGCAACCGAACTGTTGAGGGGCAATTCAATCGATGAGGTGGGTACGTTATATCCTTTTGTTAATAAGCTCAGTGAAGAATCTGAAAAGCTCTCTCAGAAAGAGATCGAACTTATAGAGCGTTTAGCTGTTTCTCTTCCTAATCGCAAACTTAAAGGATATGAGGTTAAGAGCGAAAAGGAGGTATTAGCTCTCCCTTCGGATGAAATTGACTTGGGAAAGGCCCTTCTTCTCTCACAATTATCGGAAGAGAGCGATGCCTACTCTCAGGCTCGAAGCTATTCGGCTTTGCTTGATCTGATGGCGCTTCAAATTGTAGCCCGTCTCCCTGAGAAGGCGACGATGAAAGAGAAAATTAACGCGATCAATGCTTTTATTTTTGATGAAATGCATTTTCGCTTTCCCCCTCAATCGGTCTATGCGCAAGATATCGATTTGTATACCTTTTTACCCTCGGTGATGGACAATCACCTGGGAGTCTGTTTGGGAGTCACAGCCCTTTATCTGTCCATTTCACAAAGACTTGACCTGCCCTTGGAAATTATCACTCCGCCGGGCCACATATACGTTCGCTATCGGGAAGGAGATCAGATCACGAACATCGAAACCACCGCTCGGGGGATCGACATACCTACTGAAAACTATTTAAGCGTCAACACGTTTCAACTACAAGAGCGCAATTTGAAAGAAGTGATTGGAATGATGTATGTGAACGAAGCTTCTGTTTACCTGCATAACGGGGCATATGAGAAAGCGATTAAAGCCTATGAAAAAGCTTCCTTCTATTTGCCCAATGAGCCGATTGTAAAGGAGCTTCTAGGCTATAGCTACCTTTCGGTGGGGAGGGAAGAAGAGGGGGAAGCGCTTCTTCAAGAAATCAGAAATGTCTTGCCGGAAGGGGCGATTTCGAAGCAGAGTTTAGCAGAGGATTTCCTTGATAAAAAAGTGGATCTGGAAGGGATTCAAACTGTATTTATGCTGGTTGATGAGACCTACGACACCATTCTAGAAAAACAGAAGCAGCTACAACAGGTGATCGAAAAGTATCCTGATTTTCGCGAAGGACTTCTTCAATTGGCTGTGAGTTGGATTCAACTCAACCGAGCTAAAGAAGCCATTGAAATTCTCAAGCGGTATCATGCACTTGATGCAACGAATCCTTCAGTTGAATATTACTTAGCTGTTTTGCATGGAGAAAGGTACGATTTTAAAAGCTGTTGGCATTATTTGAAACATGCCGAATCAATCACCCAAAAGCATGATTTTACACCACAAGCTTTAGAAGAGCTGCGTCGTGTATTAACGCTTCATTGCCCGGAGTGACTTCAATTTCTCTTTTTTTTAATGGGTCGCTTCCGTATTATTAACTTTTTGTAAATATTTCAGCTATTTCTACTCTACATAGTCAATCCTAAACTAGGGAGTCTCCATGTCTGCTATTCCACCAATTTCTCCTCATGCAATCGAGAACGAAAACACTCCTTCTCATGTACCAGGCAGAAGTACAAATAAGGCATCAGAAGTTGCACAAAAGCAATTAAACCAACCAGCAAGCCTTCAATCAGGTCTAAAGAAAAGAAAAGTTAGAGCCCATTCTGAAGAGTTCTCCGATACGGACAGAGAGGCCGACGGATCTGCAAAAAAATTAAAGCCCAATGATGTTCCGGCAGCAGTGGTCGAGAAGTTGCAGAATCTAATGGATAACCTGTTCAACGAAGAAAAAAATCAAACAGGAGGCCTACAACGAATTAAAGAGCTAGTGCGTATTACGGATGAAATTGACTCCTTAAAAAGTCGATATTACATGATAACAAAAGATCAAGGAGAGGTTTCGTTGAGGACAATAGAACCAATGCTTCGAGATCGCCTACTTGAATACCCAAATGATTCTGAATTGCTCAGTTTACTAGGCGATATTTTAAGAAAGCGCAGTCTTCTCTTACATGGATATGAGAGAACAACAACATTTGTTGAAGCAATAGTTAAGAACGAAGAGAGCTTAAGAATAGACCCTACAAATGCTTTTGCAATCAACCTCTCAGGGAAGATTTTTGCGAGTTGGTTTCTGGATCTCTCCACCGGAACAGAGAGAAAAAGATCAGGAGAATTAGCCGAAAGAAAGTTAAAGCAAACTTTACATCTAAAAGATATCGAATCCATAGAGCTTCTAGCAAAGGTTTTAATTAAAAAGAGCATCGATTTAAACGATAAAGAAGAGGCAAAAAGGAAGGTCGAGGAAGTAAAAGATCTGTTTGTGAAAGCATTAGATATGGAACCTGAAAATTTGCGTATATCAACCACATCCGCAGTTTTTATGATTATACATTGGATGCCTGTTTTTGAGGGAGAGCTAAAGGCAACAAAATCCGAGGAAGGAAAAGAAATTTTAAGGGATCTGTACGAACAGTTAACGGAGAAACTTGCAAAATTTCCTTATAATAATTGTCTTATGGAAGATTTATTTCAGGTTTTATATACACAAATTTACAATAATCTTTGCCCGGAAGAAATTGATAAGAAATTTGAACAAATGAGAAGTTTGATTGAAAAACATGAAAAACTTGAAATCGATTTACCTCAGACGAAGATTTGGTGGTCCCGCTTCTTTTTCCTGAGGTCTAGACACAAAAAAGGATATGAAGCATATCTGTTAAAGCAAGCAGTATCTAATCTTGCTGATGCTATATCTTTTAAGCCTGAATGCCGAAATATAAAAAATGAACAGTTAAAATATATGACAAGCCTGGTTGAATTCTTAGAAGGATCAGAGCGAAAAGAGATGTTGCAGAAATTAAAAGGTTTGTTGGCAGAAAGGTTAGTAGAAGATCCTAATGATATCAATCTAAAGTTACAATTAGAAAAGGTTCTCGCGCTTAAGGCTGAATTTTTGAGAGAAGATAGGAAAAGCAGAGAAGGTACTCATCGAGATGATAGCGATAAAGCTTAATTGTACTGAAGTATGTAGAGAGTTAGGATGAGCATAACTCGTTGTGCTAGAGGATACCAGGGGTAAACTCAAAAAAAATTGGACTGGAGTCCGGTCATCTTTGAAAACTTAGGCATGTCGTGTGTTGACACTTCACTGCCCAGAGTGAGCTCAATTTCTCTTTTTTTTAATGACTCACCTTACGCAGGAATGGTAGATTCACGTAATTTTTTTAATTCCTGAAAAGCCATTTGATTGGCTTTGAGAATGAGCTTGTAC
>JBAPRV010000185.1:0-5164 GCA_049281295.1 Chlamydiales bacterium | reverse complement strand
TTTTGGGATATACACCTATGATGCAGATAGTCCAAGCTAGGTCAGAGTGATCGTGAACCGCCGTATACGGTCCCGTACGTACGGTGGTGTGAGAGGACGAGGGTCGAAAGGCCCTCTCCTACTCGATGCAATTTAGGCCTTATATCCCGCCCATGAATGGCCGGGTTTTACGGCCTAGATGATAAAATAGTAGACAGATGTGCATAAATGTAGACTATTTTATCGCCCGGGATTTAGGGAGAGCATCACTACAGGTTTAGCCACAACGAAATTTAAGCTGTCGGATTTACAGTCACATCTGTCTAGCAACTAGTCTCAATATCTATTAACCTATAACACAATTGCTTATGATGAACTAAACATTGTATCGCATTGATATTTACCATTGAGTTTCGCCTAGCACTGTCTCGTCAGCGTCTTTTAGCCATTAACTCGGTTCATATAAAATGAATCATCTCCTAAATAAAAATGGATTGAATCTTATAATTCTGTATGTTACGTTTTTCTTTAAGAAAAAATTAACAAGGAAAATTCATGTCACTTAGCACAAGCACAGCCCTTATCCCTTACACACCGCCTATCTCCGCGTCTGATTTTATAAAATCCGAAGCAGAAAGAGGCCTTGCAAAGGGTAGCATCTCACACGAACTCTCATATTCTACATCTAAAATTTTATCACCGGATGTCGAGACAATACTGGCCGGACTAAGAGGCAAAATCAAGAATTGCGAACGAAAGTTGGCTGAGTCAACAACAACTGAACAAGCAGAGTCACCAGCTGAGCGCATGCTAAGGGAATATCAAGAAAGGCATCTTGCAGAAAACAGAGCACTTGAGAGCTCAATTATTACTTCTCACTTCCAAAAGATCAGCATTTAAAGATGGAATTTCAGATTGTCGTACCCATGAATTAACTGGTGTTTTAATAACTCATCTTACGCAAAAAATGCCCTGAAAGGGGTGAGCGAAGAGGGCAAAATACAAGTATCGAGAGGAAGCCCAACTACTTGTTAGTTGGGTGACGAGTGATGCGCAGTAGATTGTCCTCTGCAGCCAGCCCATTCTGGCATTTTTTGCGTAAGATGAGTTAATAACAAAACCCTAAGCGGATATAGGGGCCATGCAAGGAGAAGTTCATGAGTTGGTCGATGCTTCCTTCTTGAGCGGGATCAGGAGATGTAACAAAATACCGGTCAATGGCATGGGTTAGGAAAATCATCTCATATCCCCCTCCAAAAATCATATGTAAAGGTTTGCAAGAAAAGATAAATCCCGCACGTAGGTTCGCAATCGGTAAAACAGCCCATAGATCTTCATTTTTTAAGTTGCCCAATCCTGTAAGCGTGCCATCTTCAAAGATTAATCTTTCACTTGAGACAATGCGCTTGCATGCAAGCAAAGATCCATACCCTTTAGCATGAAAGAGAAAACAATCTGATAAGCGAAAAGCAAGTTCAGAGCCAACCTCAATTCCAATTCCTTTTATGCGAGAAGAAAAAAAATCGCAGACTATTTCCCCGCTATTCGCCACATAATTAACCTCTTCTTTTAGTTTTAGATAGTCGTATTGAATTCCCAACAGTAGATCCAGACTAAAGATGGGATTATTCAATAGGTTTTGCCCAAATAAAATGTCAGAATAATAAAAATCGAACGAATCCGAGATAGAAACTTCTCTAAAAAGATCGGGGAATGATGCTGCAGGAATGGTAATTACAGGGACAAGCATATTTCCCCTGACTTGCTTAGATTCAGTAAAAGTTGGAAAATGAGTCCAACGGATTTGAAAAGAGTTTTGGCAGCAATTGAAAAAGCATATTCCATCGACTCGATATCCCGACTGCCAGTCCTGGTGATTGCGAATACGCTCTTCCTGAAATTCAACCAGGCCTACTTGAACGCGATTAATAACAAAATAGGGCTGTTCAATAGCCGGGAGCATATATAGCCACTCGCCAGCAATATTAAAATTTGCAGCTTTAAGGGAGCTGATAAAATATACACAACCTATAAGTAAGAAGAGGTATTTCAAAATGAGGTTCATTTTCTGTACTTTAATCTATGCTAAGATATACGACTACGATTTCAAGATTTTTTTCTTAAGACCTTGGTTGCATATTCATAACTCATGAAGGGAGATCGATTTCTACCTTCCTTAGAGTGAGAAAGAAATTTAGGGGTGGCTGGATTCGAACAAGCGAAAGCCGAAGCTGCCGGATTTACAATCTGTTGATTATCAATCATTAATATAAACCAGCATTAACTAAGACAATAGCTTTAGCTACTTAAATCCATCAGTAATAGGTTGGTTGACTGTTAATTTGCCTATGGTTTTTCACATTAAGAACATAAAATTTGTGTAATAAAGGTACTCAATTTACAAATATGAGTTCCTATGTTACATTTTTATTATGAGAAAATCCAAATATGATATAGCCTTAAGAGAGCTGGCAAGAAAACCATATTTCAAGGCCAAAGAAGCGCGAGATCTAGGTATTCCTGCTCGCATGCTTTCCTATTTTCATCAGCAGGGGCTTTTAGAAAAACTTGGAAGAGGCATCTACAGGTCGATTGAATCAGAGTCAGGGTTAGACTTAAATTTTGAAGAGTTGGTTTTAGCTGCTATTAATATTCCCAATAGTATCATTTGCTTGATCTCTGCTCTTTGTTTTTATGAACTAACCGATCAAATTATGAGAGAATACTGGATTGCAATCCCAAATCAGCAAAAATCTCCTAAGCGTCCACACACTCGTGTGATACGCATGCGCAATATGTCATTGGGCCAAACCTCAGTGAAAATTGGCAAATTTCGTGTTAAAATCTTTGACCGTGAAAGGACAATAGTTGATGCTTTCCGCTATCTTAGCCATGAGATCGCAATTAAAGCGCTTCAAGCCTATTTAAAACCGACTAAAAATCAAAAACCTGATTTAGAAAAACTTGCAAAGTATGCCAAGATTTTGCGGGTAAAAATAACACCCTATATTTTAGCTTTAACGACATGACGACCAATCTTTTAAAAGAAGACTCCAAGCAATTGCAAAAGAGCGGAGTATCACACCAGCCGAAGTATGGCAAAATGTCATTCATGAACGCTTTCTTTGCCGTTTGTGCCGCTCTCCTTTTAGCAAAAATTTTATCCTTAAAGGAGGAGTCCTTTTAGCAAAATATGTAGATATTGGAAGGGAAACCAAAGATCTAGACTTCTCCACTAGAAATATCCCATCTGACTTCAGCCAACTCACTGAGATTATTCATCGAATCAGCGCAATCGATTTAAATGATGGTTTTGGATTTAGTGAAATAAAAGTTGAGCCTTTAGAGCATTTTCACATGGAATATTCAGGTGCACGCATCAAAATGCAAGGCTGTTTAGGGAAAGCCCGTCTTCCTCTTTTTATTGACCAAAAATATTGGGAAAGTTACCGCCCAATAACAATATTTCCAAATCGACTACCAGCACATATCAATGTTGTCATAAACTCAATTAACACTTGGATAAATTGATTCAATAAATTGACGTCTTTGTGCTCGTCTGTAAAGATCTTCGTCAAATTTTGAATCATTACTTAAAAAGAACAAAAAAACGCCTACCATGCCATATCAAGGTCGCTTGTTGGTAGGTAGAAAATAAAAAAGTGAAAATTGTGGAGATATTTTATGTCGGCTCACACGAAAACGGACCCTACTAACCAGTCACGTAAAGAAAAGGAAGACAGCATTCCTTGGCGTGAGGCATCCAAAGATCTCATTTCCAAGTATACTGAAACAGGGATGTTAGTACGAGGTGGGCGTCATAAGGCTGGCTTAACGCAAAAAGAGTTGGCTAAAAAAATAGGCGTTCTCCCTCATCATATCAGCGAAATGGAGCATGGAAAGCGTCCCATTGGCAAAAAGATGGCTCAAAAACTCGGCAGAGTCTTCAATGTAGATTATCGAACATTTCTCTAATTTATTAAAAGACGCTAAAATTCATTTGATTTTGCGAGTTTGACAGTTATTTAGCTTTGGATGGAGTCCCTTCCTGTCCCAAATCACCATCAAGGACCCTAATGCGTTCATTCTCAACTTGAGAAAGTATGGCTTCCCGTATTAAAGAAATATATTCTTCAGGTAATTCATTATGCATTATTAGAATTTTAAATAATACATTTGTTGTAACTTTATTGCTTTGATAGAAACCAAATTTATTATTATATTCATTAAGTTTTATTCCACATTTTAAGAAATAATCCGAAACTAAATCAGCATTCTCTTTATTAAAATAAACATCAATAAATATTCTATTATTCCTAGATTCACTGAAACCCATCTTTTTAAAAAGAGATCCTTCTGTCTGACTTGAAAAAGTTAAACATCTTCTGAAATAACCATCGTATGAATCATTATCATTCAAATTTCCGTTTGATAAAGCAAAATTAGCACTCTTTCCAGGAAAAGGAATAGTATGTAAATCTATTTCTGCTACCTTTTTACTAACAACAGGTAATGTTTCTTCTAAATGCATCCTTCTTAAAGAGCCTACAAGATCTCGTACTATTAGGTTTGGGTAATAGGCTTTTACTCTTCTTTGACAAAGAGGGCAAGGAGATTGCTGCTCTACCCCTCCAGGCATCATGCCCCTATATATATTTTTTGCAGCAATTTCACTGATTGTGTGACCACAAGGCGTTAACATTACAGCATCATTTAAAGGATTGAATGTGACCGGACACTCTAAAGATTTTGCACAATTACTCAAATCATATGATGATGCACCCCCAATTTCTGACGCCATAAATGAACTCTCCTATTGCTAAACTTTATAAATTTTTAAGGAGGTAAAATAAGATTTAATAAAGATTAAATTCAAGTGGTTTTTTATAAAACTTTAAACTCTCGTCTCTTCAAGGTTCGATGAGCTTGTCACTAGAGTTCACAGTCGGAATTGATATTTCTCTAATGTGCTCTACCTAGGTTCTGTCGCTTTTTTGAAGGCTTGTGCTCTAGAAGACGTAAGATCTATTGAAACATAACTTACGGAATAATAAAAGATTGGGGGCGGCTGGATTCGAACCAGCGTAAGCCGAAGCTGTCGGATTTACAGTCCGATGCAATTGGCCACTATGCGACACCCCCCAAAAACTGCTCTGCTGGAGAAAGGACTTGAACCCTCAACCGT
>JBAPRV010000184.1:0-15242 GCA_049281295.1 Chlamydiales bacterium | reverse complement strand
ATATTAAAACGGCCCGCTCAAAAGGGTTGAGCGACTGGGCTGTCATCACCAGGCATGGGCTTAGAAATGCTTTGCTTCCTGTAGTAACCTACTTGGGAGCTTTAACTGCCAATATTTTGACCGGCAGCTTTATTATTGAAAAAATATTTGGCATTCCGGGACTCGGTCAATGGTTTATCAACAGCATTACCAATCGCGATTACACAGTAATTATGGGGCTGACTGTCTTCTATAGCTTCATTTTGCTGATATCGATTTTTTTAGTAGATATTACTTATGGGTTGATTGACCCTAGAATTAAACTCACAAAGCAAAAAGTTTGATGTTTGAAAAAGAATTTTTTCTCCCCTTAGAACATAATTTAGCGGCTGCAGAAGAAATCGTCGGCCCCAGCCTCTCTTTTTGGCAAGATGTGTGGCGCCGCTTTCGGAAAAATAGGCTCGCAACATCCGGATTTTTTGTGTTATGCTTGCTTGCCCTCTTTGCCATTACCGGCCCTCTGATCTCTCCTTATCCCTATTACGAAACTCACCTGGAAATGAAAAACCACCCCCCTTCAAAAGAATTTTGGTTTGGGACAGATGATTTAGGGCGCGATTTGTATGCGCGTACTGCCTGTGGGGCGCAAATCTCTTTATTTGTGGGAATTTCTGCTGCTTCGATCGATCTTGTGATAGGAGTGCTGTGGGGAGGTTTTGCAGCTCTTAGAGGAGGTAAAATAGACAATATTATGATGCGTATCGCCGATATTTTTTATGCTATTCCTAATCTTCTGATGGTGATCATGCTTATGGTAGTCATAGGCTCGGGGCTGATTCCGATTTTAATCGCTCTCACAATAACCGGATGGATCGCTATGGCACGTATTGTTCGAGGACAGTTGATGCAGCTGAAAGAGCAGGAATATATTCAAGCGGCCATTGCTTTAGGAGCCAGTCGGCGGCGTATTCTATTTAAACATCTTATCCCTAATGCTATGGGTCCTATCATTGTCACTATGACCTTGACGATTCCCTTGGCTATCTTTACAGAAGCATTTTTGAGCTTTTTGGGCTTAGGGGTTCAAGCCCCTATTGCGAGCTGGGGAACCATGGCAAGTGACGCACTTCCAGCAATGCGCTACTACCCTTGGCGTCTTTTTTTTCCTGCCATTTTCATCAGTGTTTCGATGTTAGCTTTCAATTTAGTAGGCGACGGACTTCGGGATGCTATAGACCCAAAGCTCAGGAAGTAACGATGGGTAAAAACTCCTCTTTGCTCGAAGTTAAAGATCTATCTGTCTCCTTTTATACCTATTTAGGAAAAGTGAAAGCTGTAAGGAATATCTCTTTTGAGGTCAATCATAATGAGATCATAGGCATTGTGGGAGAATCCGGATGCGGCAAAAGTGTCACAGCTCAATCTATCATGGGATTGATCCCCTCTCCTCCTGGAAAAATTGAACAGGGTGAAATTTTATTCGAAGGGGAAAACCTTCTTTTAAAATCAAAACAGCAGATGGAGGATTTCAGAGGAAAAGAGGTAGGGATGATTTTCCAGGATCCTATGACTTCGCTGAATCCCACAATGCGGGTCGGCAAGCAAATTATGGAAGGATTAAGAAAGCATCGCAAAATAAGTAAACAACAAGCGAGAGAAAAGACGATAGAGTTATTTGGATGGGTAGGTATTTCCGACCCCCGGAGACGGATCGATCAATATCCCCATGAATATAGCGGGGGGATGCGGCAACGAGCCATGATCGCAGCTGCTCTTGCCTGCAGACCTAAACTCTTGATAGCCGATGAGCCCACCACAGCATTGGATGTTACGATCCAAGCGCAAATTTTTGATTTGATGAAGGCAATTCAAAAGCAAACTGAAACCAGTATCATTCTAATTACACATGACTTAGGGGTTGTAGCTGCTCTTTGTGAGCAGGTCATTGTGATGTATGCGGGGCAAGTTATAGAAAAAGGGAGTGTTGAACAGATTTATACATCTCCTCAACACCCTTACACCCAAGGACTTCTTCGTTCGATCTTCCATCTTGAGATGGATCGAAAAAAAGATCTGGTCCCGATTCCCGGAACCCCTCCTAATCTACTCAGCCCGCCTAAAGGATGTCCCTTTCATCCTCGCTGCCAACAGGCGATGCGCATTTGCGGCAAAGTACAGCCATCGTTTACTCCTGCTGAATCTGGGCATCAAGTCGCTTGCTGGCTTCAAGCTAAAGGAGATAAATGAAAGATGTTTTAGTAGAGATCCGGGATCTTTCAAAAGATTTTAAGGTAGGCAAGCAGACGCTTAAGGCAGTTCAACCTATTAATTTTAAAATATTTAAAGGAGAAACTTTTGGTTTGGTAGGCGAGAGTGGGTGTGGAAAATCTACTATTGGGCGAACTATTTTGCGTCTGTATGAACCCTCTTCAGGAAAAGTGATTTTTGATGGCATAGACCTGACTCAACTTTCTGCTCAGAAAATGAAAATGATGCGCAGACGGATGCAAATCATTTTTCAAGATCCCTACGCCTCTTTAAATCCACGCATGACAGTACAGGATATTATAGGAGAGCCTCTGGATATTCATAGACTGGCAAGAGGGAGAGAGAAAAAAAAGCGAGTAGAACAGCTGCTCAATCTTGTAGGTCTTAATCTAAGTCATATGAGCCGTTTTCCCCATGAGTTTAGCGGAGGGCAAAGGCAACGGATAGGTATTGCCAGGGCTCTAGCTGTGGAACCGGAGTTTATTATCTGCGACGAGCCGATCTCAGCGCTTGATGTTTCCATTCAAGCTCAGGTTATTAATCTTCTCAAAGACTTGCAAAAACAGATGAAATTAACCTATCTTTGCATTTCCCATGACCTTTCGATGATTAAGTATACTTCCGATCGGGTTGCAGTGATGTATTTGGGTAAGTTAATGGAGTTGGCTCCGAGCGAAAGCCTCTACAAAAATCCTATGCATCCTTATACACAGGCCCTTCTTTCGGCTATTCGCATACCCGATCCTGAAGCAGAGAAACATAAAAGCCGTATTGTCTTAAAGGGAGAAGTGCCCAATCCTCTCAATCCGCCAACCGGCTGTTTATTCTCGACGCGTTGCCCTTTTGCTACCCAAAAATGCAAGCAGGAAGCTCCTCCCTGGCAAGAGATAAAACCCGACCATTTTGCAGCTTGTCATTACCTTTGACCAGGAAGATTGCGCACGATTTCTATGATTTCAACCGGTTTCACCGGCACATTTTCATGCCCTTTAACAGTGGTAGTTTGAACTTTTTTAATCTCATCTACCACTTCCATTCCTTTAGAAACTTTACCAAAGGTACAATATCCAAACCCTGTAGGAGTTGGATTTCGATAGTTAAGAAAATCATTATCAGCGACGTTGATGAAAAATTGAGAAGTGGCCGAATGAATATCGGAAGTGCGGGCCATTGCCAGAGTTCCCCTTGTATTCGACAGCCGATTATCCGCTTCGTTTCTGATGGGTTCATGGGTCTTTTTCTCTTGCATATTAGCGGTTAATCCCCCACCTTGGATCATGAAGCCGTCAATAACCCGGTGAAAAATAGTTTGATTGTAATATTTCTCGTCCACGTAAGAAAGGAAGTTTTCTACAGTGAGGGGCGCTTTATCTGCAAATAGCTCCGCTTGAATATCGCCATAATTTGTTCGAATAGTGACTGTTGGATTTTTCATGGAAGAACTCTCTTTTTTTGAGGATTGGCATCCGACGAGGAAACACATCAATCCGATCAGCAAAAACCTTTTCATGTTACCTATCTAGCTTCAGTCTCGAGGCATCCATCTTATCCCAATCAAATAGAAAAGTCGAGATCATTTTTTTGCGAATTTGTTTTCAGTAGTTGGTAATAATCATCCTCTTCTTGTACTTTAAGAGCCTTACTTCATGGTGTTGGCATGCAAAAAAAGCAACTTTTTTGTTTTTTCACGATCGTTTTGGTAGGTCTTATTATTTGGTTCTCCCCACATCCAAAAGAAGTGGATCCAAAAGCTTGGCACTTACTCGCAGTATTTGTTGCCACTATTTTCGGCATCATCCTTAAACCGCTACCTATTGGGGCTTTGACGGTCATTTCTCTGAGTGTCATTACAACGACCCATGTCCTTTCTTTAGAGAACGCTTTAAGCGGTTTTCACAACCCGATTGCCTGGCTTGTTGTCTTTGCCTTTTTTATCTCGCGGGGATTTATTAAAACGGGACTGGGCAGTCGGATTGCTTATTGTTTTATAGCTTTGCTTGGCAAACGAACGTTGGGTTTAAGTTATGGGCTCTTAACCAGTGAATTGATTTTGTCCCCTGCCATTCCGAGTGTGACGGCTCGGGCCGGGGGGGTTATTTTCCCTATCACCTTAGGTCTAGCCAAATTGTTTGGGAGTGAGCCCCATCTAGGGACAGAACGCAGAATAGGGGCTTTTTTAATGAAAGTAGCCTATCAGGGATCTACTATCACAAGCGCTATGTTTTTAACAGCAATGGCTGCAAACCCCTTTTTTGCCGGATTGACAGAACAGGCAGGTTACTCTATCTCTTGGGGAAGGTGGGCCATAGCAGCAGCGGTTCCGGGGCTTATCAGCCTTATTTTTATGCCTCTGATCGTTTATAAAATCTACCCTCCTTCTATTAAAAACACATCCAATGCAGCAGAATTAGCCAAGAAAAAGCTCGCTGAAATGGGAAACCTCGAAAGAGGTGAATGGCTTATGCTAGGTGTTTTTGTGACTCTACTGGTACTTTGGGTCTTCGGCAGCTTTTTCCGGATGCCGGCTACAGTTGCTGCGATGCTCGGACTTTCCTTGCTTCTTGTATTAGGAGTTCTTGATTGGAAAGAGATCGTTAAAGATTACACGACTTGGGATACTTTTATTTGGTTTGCTTCTCTTATCATGATGGCTACAGCTCTCAATACCCTTGGTTTTACCCCCTGGCTAAGCCAAAAAGTAGTTGGAGTGGTGGGAAATATGTACTGGTTAACCGCGTTTTTGGTCTTGGCCCTTGTCTACTTTTACTCTCACTATTTCTTCGCAAGCAACACGGCTCATGTAGGCGCTATGTATCCGGCTTTTTTAATGGTAGCTGTTGGGCTAGGCACCCCTCCTGAATTCGCGATTTTAGTCTTTGCCTTTTCAAGCAGTCTTATGGGTGGATTGACACATTATGGAAGTGGACCCGCCCCTATTTTTTATGGATCGGGCTATGTAGACATTAAAGATTGGTGGAGAGTCGGTTTTATTTTAAGCCTCTTTAACCTTGTTGTCTGGATAGGCTTGGGCAGCCTTTGGTGGAAGGCTCTTGGACTTTGGTAGTTCAAGCTAAATCGAATAGGAGCAGCTCCCCTGCATGCAAGCATCGAATCTCTATTGGAGATTCATCTTTAATAGCAGCTCCGTCACCCGGTTCGAGAATAGACTCTTGAATGAGAAATCTTCCGGAAATAACCTGAATCCAATAGTAGCGGTCGACCAAAGTTTCAAAAGAGAGTTCATCATTATCGTCAAGTAGAGTGGAGAAAACATCCAAGTCTTGGTAGATCCTTATTGATCCCTCTCTTCCATTTTTTGACACTATTAAACACCATTGCCCCCATTTGGAAGCATCGGAAAACAATCTTTTCGAATAGCTCGGATCTACACTGCTTTGTTCCGGAGTGATCCAGAATTCCAAAAAACGAACCGGGATGTGGTGAGAGAGGTTGCATTCACTGTGAGTCAAACCGGTGCCTGCACTCAATCGTTGCACTTCTCCTGGACGAGTCACTGAGCTATGACCCATGTTGTCTTTATGTTCTAAAACCCCGTCGAGCACATAGAATAAAATTTCCATATCGCGATGGGAATGGCTGCCGATTCCTTTTCCTCCCTTAAGGGTGTTCTCGTTGATTACTCGAAGAGCGCGGTAGTTTAAAAAATCAGGGTCATAATAGGCATCGAACGAAAAAGTGTAGTAACTTTGAAGCCACCCCCTATCTTCATATCCTCTTTGCTTCGAAGTACGAACTTTAATCATAGGTTCATATTATTTATAATTTGAATATAAAACAAGAGTAAGCTAGGCTCTAAATTTCTCAATTGAATGAAACAAGGAGAATAGAAAGATGAAACAGCTCTCTACTTTTGCTGCAGCCTCTATTATTTCTTTTTCGGCTCTTTTTGCTGATGAAGAGCCAATACATATTGCGAAATTTTTTGCGAAAACCAATCAGCAAGCCATCTCTTCCTCTTCTCCCTATCAGGCAAAGGATTTTTCTTATCTTCTAGGCATGCCGGGATTTACAAACGACGCTCTCAATTTGCACTTTAAGCTCTATCAAGGGTATGTGAATAATACAAATTTATTTTTAAGCCTCTTGCAGCAGTATGCACAAGAGGGCAAAGAAAAATCAGTGCAGTATACCGAAATAAAAAGGCGGCTTGGGTGGGAATTTGACGGGATGCGCCTTCACGAATTGTATTTTTATAATCTAGGGGGTCAAGACACCCAGTTAGATACAAATAGTCAGCTATATAAGCAGATTGTTAAAGATTTTGGCAGCTATGATGCATGGAAAAAAGATTTTATAGCTACAGGGGCTATGCGGGGGATAGGCTGGGTGGCTCTCTATTTCGACCCTATTGAAGGCCGCCTTTTGAATATATGGGTAGGAGAGCATGATGCCGGTAACTTGGTGGGAGGGACGCCAATTCTCATTATGGATGTTTGGGAACATGCTTATATGTTAGACTATGGCCTGGATCGTATGGACTACTTTAAAGCCTTCTTTAATAACGTGAACTGGCCTTTAGTACAAAAGCGTTTTGCTTCGAATGGATGAAATTAGCTATCGGGTTCAAGGCCTGGATGTTATTGAGTTGCCGGGAGAACAGGATGGGATGTATGTTATTTTATTACATGGCTTTGGAGCAAATGCAGCAGACCTTGTTCCTTTAAGCCGACTCTCCAACAAACCCACTTGGATCTTTCCCAATGCCCCCTATGAAGTCCCGGTGAGTGCAAATTATTCGGGAAGAGCCTGGTTTCCCATCGATTTAGAGGTGATTAGAAAAGCGCTCACTGAAAGAGATCTTGAATACACCTCCGACCTCTTTTCCCTGGAGCTCGCCGAAAGCCGTCAAAAAATAGAGGCTTTGATCTCAGAACGGAATATTCCTAGATCCAAACTGATCCTTGGCGGGTTTAGCCAAGGGGCGGTTTTAGCTGTCGAAACTGCCCTTTTTGCCAATGACAAAGTGGCAGCCCTTTTGATTTTCTCTGGGATTTTAGTCAATGCATCTAATTGGAAAAAACGCCTCTCTTTGCATGCCAGCACCCCTTTTTTTCAAAGCCATGGAACTGAAGATCCTATTTTTCCATTAAAAAAAGCAAAGGATCTTGAACACCTGCTTCAAGAAGGAGGATTAAAAGGAAAACTTTATTCCTTTGAGGGAGGGCATGGAATTCCCCCTTCGGCTATCGTTGAGTGCAAAGCTTTTTGGTCAAAATTCTTGAATATTATGCCCTAATTCTTTATCCTGTTTTTTTTAAAATGATTCTTTAATAGATGGGATTATGGCTAGCAAGCAACGTGAAATCATTAAGTTAAAAAGTACAGAAAGTAGTGAAGTCTACTGGACAACTAAAAATAAAAAAAAGACGACAGGCCGTCTGGAGCTTAAAAAATATGATAAAAAGCTTCGACGCCATGTTGTTTTTAAAGAAGCTAAATAGTAGTTATCTTACAAGTTGATCGAAAACTAGTAATTGCCCTATGCAAGAAAAGTTGATGAGCAGGGCAAGTTTCTATCTGCAACTTCCCTGTTTGTCAACTTTTTCTGCATAAGGCAATTTAAGGAAAATTCATGCGTTTTGAATTAACTGTTGCACTCAAGTATCTCATTCCAAGATGGCGACAACTTTCCGTATCAATTATCTCTCTTTTGTCCGTATTAGTAATTTCCCTTGTGGTTTGGCTAGTCGTTCTATTTCTCTCTGTGACCGATGGCATTGAGAAAAAATGGATTTCAGAGCTGGTTGCTTTGAACGCCCCCCTTCGGGTGGTGCCGACAGATGCGTATTTCAACTCCTATTACTATAAGATTGACAACTTAAGCCTGGATTCTGATTACACAACAAAGACGATCGGGGAAAAGCTGACTGCCTACCAGAGCGATCCGTACGACCCCATGGTCGATGTAGAGCTCCCTTCCGACTTTCCGATCGCCGACAGGCGAGCTGATGGTTCATTGAAAGATCCGGTGAAAGAGGGCTGGGAAGTGATCACTTCTTTGAATCATTTAGGAGTAAGGCCTCAAGAACATGAGGTCTCTTTTGGGAATCTCCGTTTAAATTTAATTCGAAAACAGTCTCCTTTTGATGAAGTAAAACAGACCTTCTTAAACCAGGTTTCCTATGTCTCGTCTAACGATGAAAAAAATAGCCGCCTGCAACAAATGGTGCTTCCTATCACAAAACAGGATTACAATAACTTATTACAATCTTTCACTTCCGATGATAATCCGGCTCAATTTTTTGATTACGTTGAAGTAACCAAACTGGCTGTCTCAGACAATAACTTTACCCTTGCTCCTCCTCTTTATCCAACACAGGGAAGCTTAAAAGGAATCGGGGTCGTTCAATCCGGAAAGGTCCAAAAGATCATATTCCCTTCAAAGAGCCAAGATTTAGAAGAGCTGGGAAGCGAAATAAACGATCAAGGGTATGAAACCGTTGCAATGGAAGTAGAATTTTTCAAAGGGAAAATGGCTGCTAAATCAACCTCCCTTTGCACCATTTCAGACTCTGTCATGCTTCAACTCAACAAAGGGACGTTGTTTGAAGCTGCACTCATTCGTGCTGAGCCCCCTGAAAGGGTTCAATTTAAGATTGAAGGAGCCGTTCAAGGCCTCCCTATTTCGGGTTCGGTTCGTTACGACCATCTTGAGATCCACGAGGCTCATTTAAAATCCTCTCAAGAGGAGGCGCTCTGTGTCTCTTCCTCTGAAGAAGGGGGATGCATCATCCCTTCCGGGCGAATATTAGGTGATGGGATCTTGATTTCTAAGCAATATAAAAGCAATGATGTGCGGGTTGGAGACAGAGGTTACTTGGCATACTACACCTCTACTGCCAGCTCTTTGCAGGAACAGCAAATCCCCGTCTATGTGGCTGGTTTTTACGATCCCGGAATGATGCCTGTTGGTAACAAACTCATTTTTGTAGATTCAGATGTGACCGCTCTCTTAAGAGGCAATATGACAATCACAGACAAAATGCTAGGCAATAGCATCAATGTCTGGCTCGACGATATATATAAAGCGGAAGAAGTGAAGCAGCAATTAACCGCGGCCCTTAAAGCCAAAGAGATTGATAAATATTGGGAAGTGCAATCTTATCACGATTATGAGTTTGCCCGCCCCATCTTACAACAACTTGAAAGTGATAAAACCCTTTTCACTCTGATAGCTATCATTATTCTGATTGTCGCTTGCTCCAATATTATTTCTATGCTGGTTCTACTCATAAAAGATAAAAAAAGAGAGATTGGCATCATGCAATCAATGGGAGCATCTCCCAAGCGCATTGCAACTATTTTTGGAATTTGTGGGTTTACGACAGGACTGGCCAGCAGCATATTAGGAACTATTGCTGCTATTTTAACTTTGCATCATTTAAAATCCTTGGTCGCTTTTTTAAGCTTTCTGCAGGGGCACGAAGCTTTCCAGGCTGCTTTCTATGGAAATCAACTCCCTAATGAACTGAGTTATGGAGCTTTGCTATTTGTCACCCTAGCTACTTTATTTATTTCCTTTTTGGCAGGAATTATCCCGGCTGTAAAAGCAGCCAAAATTCGTCCTTCAGAAATTTTACGGGCACAATAGTATGAAACCTGTTCTATCTGCAAAAAATATCCAGAAAACCTTCCAAAGGCCTCAAAAAGTTGAAGTGTTGAAAGATATTTCCTTTGATCTTTACCCGGGTCAAAGTGTTGCAATTATGGGAGCTTCTGGAGAAGGGAAAAGCACACTGCTCCATATCTTGGGCACCTTAGAAGAGCCAACCCGAGGCGAGCTATTTATCACAGGTAAATCGGTCGCCCAACATCCCCCTTCCTATTTACGAAATCAGCATATTGGGTTTGTCTTTCAAGCTTTTAACCTTCTCGAGGACTATACGGTCGTCCAAAATATATTGATGCCCGCGCTCATTGGAAATAAGCCGATTCATAAAGGGTCCTCTTCCTATTTAAGAGCTTTAGAACTATTGGAAAAAGTAGGGTTAAGCCATCGGCTCCATTTTGCAGCACGTTTTCTCTCAGGGGGGGAAAAGCAACGAGTCGCCTTAGCTAGGGCTCTTTGCAATGACCCTGAAATTATTTTAGCTGATGAGCCATCAGGGAATCTAGATCATGAAACATCGGAGTCGATCCATAAGCTGCTGCTCGATTCTACAAAAAAAATGAATAAATCGTTGGTTATTGTCACTCATGACCAAGAACTTGCTCGTCTTTGCGACCAAATCCTCCATCTATGCGATGGAGTTTTAATAAAATAGATACTATGGACTCAACTTTTCTCGATCAGATTCAAGATCAGCTCAGCCAACTTAAAAAAGAGGGCCTTTATAAAGAAGAAAAAGTTCTCATGAGCCCTCAACAACGGGAGGTAAACCTTTTCGAAAAAGGAAAAGCTCTTAATTTCTGTTCCAATAATTATTTAGGCTTAGCCAACCACCCCTATTTGATAGAGACTGCCCAAAACAGTTTAAAAGATTTTGGGTTTGGCCTTGCCTCCGTTCGATTTATCTGCGGGACACAAACCATACACCTTCAACTTGAAAAAACCCTCACTCAATTTCTTAAAACTGAAGATACCATTCTTTACAGCTCATGCTTTGATGCCAATGGCGGGCTTTTTGAAACCCTGCTTGGCGCAGAAGATGTTGTGATTAGCGATAGCCTTAACCACGCAAGCATCATTGACGGCATTCGTCTTTGCAAAGCAAAACGGCTTCGTTACCAAAACAGCGATATGAAAGATCTTGAAGAGAAACTGAAAGAGGGGCAGGCAAGCCGGTTTCGTTTGATCGCGACGGATGGGGTTTTCTCTATGGACGGTACAATCGCCAACCTTTCCACGATTTGTGATCTGGCCGACAAATACCGAGCTCTTGTGATGGTAGACGACTGTCATGCCACCGGCTTTTTAGGTAAAGAGGGGCGCGGGACTCATGAACATTGTGATGTAATAGGAAGAGTAGATATCTTAACCGGAACCTTTGGAAAAGCGCTAGGAGGAGCTTCAGGCGGCTATACTTCAGGCCGAAAAGAGATTATTTCTTGGCTTCGACAGCGCTCACGCCCCTATCTTTTCTCAAATACGCTCTGTCCAGCTATTACGGCAGCCAGCTTAGCCGTTTTTGATCTTCTACAGAAAGAGGGAGAAGCTCTACGAAACCAACTTTGGAGAAATGCCGACTATTTTCGCCAAAAAATGAGTGCTCTAGGATTCGAACTGACAAGCAAAAACCATCCTATCATTCCTGTAATGCTGAAAGATGAGAAGCTTACTCAAGAGTTTGCTAAAAAAATGCAAGAAGAGGGAATTTTGGTGATTGGATTTTCCTATCCGGTCGTCCCGTTGGGATTAGCTCGTATCCGGACTCAAATGTCAGCCGATCATACTCTGGAAGATCTTGATCGTGCAATCGGCGCCTTCGAAAAAGTAGGCAAAGAACTAGGTATTATCTAAATGAAAGCAATTGTAAAAGCAAAGGCCGGAGAGGGATTATGGATGGAAGAGAGGCCTGTCCCCGAGATAGGAGACAACGATTTATTAATTAAAGTAGACAAGTCCTCTATTTGCGGCACCGATATACATATTTACCTTTGGGATGAATGGGCCTCTAAAACACTCCCCGTTCCCTCTATTATTGGACATGAGTTCATAGGAAAGGTAGCCGCTAAAGGAAAGCATGTCAGCGGTTTTAACGAAGGAGACCGCATCTCAGCAGAAGGTCATATCACCTGCGGAAAATGCCGCTTCTGTCGTACCGGAAGGAGGGTTTTGTGTCCTAATACGATCGGTATAGGCGTCAATCGGGACGGCTGTTTTGCTGAATATGTTTGCATACCGGCAGAAAATGCCTTTCTTATACCTGATCTTATAAGCGATGAGGTAGGCTCAATTTTTGACCCGTTAGGCAACGCAGTGCACTCCTGCCTTTCGTTTGATCTTATTGGAAAAGACGTGTTAATCACAGGAGCCGGACCGATCGGACTTATGTGTATTCCTATTGTCAAAAAGGCAGGGGCCCGGCGGGTTGTTATTACCGATATCAACAAATTTCGCCTCAATATTGCGGAACAAATGGGGGTAACTGCGGCAGTCAATGTTGAAGAGAGTTCTTTGGAAGAGGAAATGAAGGAGTTGGGCATCCAGGAGGGCTTTGAAGTCTGCTTAGAGATGTCGGGAAGCCCGAAAGCCTTTGCCTCTCTCTCTTCTGTAGCTGCACATGGCGGCTACCTCGTACTTCTTGGTATTCTTCCCTCTCATGCCCAAATAGATTGGCATCAGATTATCTTTAAAATGCTTACCATCAAGGGAATGTATGGTCGGGAAATCTTTCAAACCTGGTACCAGGTATGCCATCTTTTGCAAAGTGGATTAGATGTCACCGGCGTCATCACACATCGATTTCGTGCTGATGAATTTCAAAAAGGATTTGAAGCTATGCTTTCGGGCAAGTGTGGTAAAGTGATTCTTGACTGGTCGTAAAGGCAATTATGGACACGGTCAATCGTTTCAAAGAACTAATCGAGGCTGAGCTGGAACGATTAATTCCTGCCGACCCTTCTTCCCTTTATGAAGGAGGACGTTATATACTCCTTGCCCCCTGCAAAAGAATCCGCCCCCTTCTCACACTAGCAACCGCCGAAATGCTTCACGAAGGAGGATGGCGTCAAGCTCTTTATCCTGCATGCTCGCTTGAAATGGTGCACACCTATTCGTTGATCCATGATGATCTTCCCTGCATGGATGATGATAAAACCCGCCGAGGGCGTCCCGCTCTGCATTGTGTCTATAATGAAGGGCATGCCGTATTGGTAGGTGATTATTTATTGACCTATGCCTTTGAAATCTTGGCCTCTGCTCCTTTTCTTTCAAATGAGCAGAAAATGGCATTGGTGACTACCTTGGCAAAATCAGCCGGAGGAGAAGGGATGGTTGGAGGACAGGTGATGGACTTGGAAAATCACTCCTTTGTGACAGAGATGAACAGGCGAAAAACAGCTTGTTTATTTCAGGCTGCTCTTGCGTTTGGAGGGATCGCGAGCGACTGTTCACCCCATACCCTTCAAACGTTAAAAACATTTGGGATTCAGTTTGGCCAACTTTTTCAAATGGTTGATGATATCCTCGATCACGAAGATACCGTTGAAGGAGAAAATCCATTTGAGAATGCAAACACCCTTTACTATGAGGTTCTTCAAACACTCAAAAAAATTCCAAAAGATAGCTCAACTCTAAACTATCTAACTAAATTGGTGTTCGAGCAACTGCATTGATAAATATTGAAAACATTTTTTTCACTTGCTAGCAATAGGGGTTTAAAAAAAAAACAGTTCTTGGCTTAATCATCCTTCATGGAAGAGAAAACTATCCAAATTCCGGAAAAAACTTTTTTCCCAGAACATAAAACTTTTTTTTGGGAAAAACAGGCTTATTCCTCTTGGAAATTTCGCCACTATTTCCTGAAACGCGCCTTTGACATTGTTTTTAGCTCAATCGTCCTGATTGCCATTTCCCCTCTTTTTTTTATTATTGCCCTAATGATTCGCCTCTCTTCTCCCGGAAAAGCTATCTATGTACAAATGAGATTGGGGCATAGAGGAAAAGTTTTTAAATGCTATAAATTTAGAACAATGTACCAGGATGCAGAGATAAGGCTTAAAAAAATTCTTAAAAATAATCCAAAACTACACTATGAGTGGGAAGAGCATCAAAAACTGCGCGAAGACCCTCGCATTTTTCCCTTTGGACGTTTTTTGCGCAAACTCTCCTTAGATGAGCTTCCCCAATTTTGGAATGTTTTGAAAGGAGATTTAAGTATTGTCGGGCCTCGTCCCTATATGGTTTCTCAAAGAAAAAAACTAGGAGCTTTTGCTGACCAAATCTTTAAAGTTAAGCCGGGCATTACGGGCATCTGGCAAACATCCGGCAGGAGCAACACCTCTTTTTACCAGCGTATTATCCTGGATAATAAATATATCGAAACCCACTCCTTCTGGCTCGATTGCTGGTTGATTCTTAAAACCATCCCTCAGGTCTTGTTTTCAAAAAATGCGTTTTAATCCTGCCATCGCTTTTTGGATTGCTTTTCTTGCAACTCTTTTCTGCCCTGCTCTTTTCTCTAAATTTCACCTCCTCTACTTTGCGCCCTATCTCATTCTTTCTTATTACAAGTTCTCTCGATTCGCCGTGTTGTGGCGTGCTATCGGCTGTGGCATCCTCATTGACTTATTTTCCTCAACTCCCTGTTTTGGCCTCTCATCCATCAACTATTGTCTAGTTAGTTTTTTTCTTTACGGCCAGACCCGTAACTTTTTTGAAGATAAACTCTCTACCCTACCCCTAATGACCGCTTTGTTTTCTTTTTTATCCACACTGATTTCTGTTATACTAGCCCTTTGCTTTGATCAAAAAATAGTTCTCTCTTGGAAATGGAGTGTAACGGATCTTATAGGAATGTCTCTTTTTGACGCCCTCTTTGCCCTCATTTTTTTCTCCCTTCCCCATCAAGGAATGCGTATTTTAAAACTATTGTTGAAGCCCAGAAATAAAAGGACAAATTAAGGAAATCAAGATGATCCTTTCAGGAAAAGCAGTCGCAGAGGAAATTCAGAAAGAAATTAAAGAGACCGTCGCCTCTCTGCCTTCCTCTCCCGGTTTAGCCGTTGTTTTAGTAGGCGACCACCCTAGTTCCCACAGCTATGTCAAGAGAAAACAAAAAGCCTGCTCCCAAGTGGGGATCCGTTCATTTGTACACCACCTTTCCGAAAAAATTACCGAAGGGGAATTATTAGAAGTCATCAGAGAATTGAATCAAGATGAGAATATAGACGGGATTCTGGTCCAGCTGCCCCTCCCTTCTCATATCCCCTCTCTTCGAGTCATAGAACTCATCGACCCCAAAAAAGATGTGGATGGCTTCCACCCTTTAAATATGGGCAAGTTGCTCCTCGGGTTAGAAGAGGGCTTTATT
>JBAPRV010000183.1:0-2164 GCA_049281295.1 Chlamydiales bacterium | reverse complement strand
GACCCCTGCATAACTTAGGAAACGCTGCTAAATAGCTCTTTCCGGTTAGATTTGAAAATTTCCATTTTTCTCATTATCAATGAGATAAGAGGAAAATGGAAACTTTTAAAGATAGCTGGAAAGAGCTCATTTTTCGACATTTCCTAAGTTATGCAGAGGTCTCTAAACTAGCTATGGTTGCATATCCCATTGACAATTTTGATCTCCTACTCCTTTCCAAGCTCGTTGAATAATTTCTTTCCGAATATTAAGTTTGAGGCCAACCGATGTATATATTCTTCGAAGAGAGGCTAGCGCAGCCATACTGTTTCCACGAGTTTTCTTCTTTGCCTTTTCAAAAATTGCCTGACCAATCGCTTTACATCTCTCTTCTATTTCTTCTCGCCTATCATGATCTAGAATCACATCAACGAGGCCGTTAGCGTAATGTTCCTCCTCTTCTGAAATGATGTCTAGATAAGTCGGGTTAGACTCTATACTACTTGTCATAATGCATACCGCCTAATTTATCTTTCATCTTCTCAATAACTCTCTTTTTAACTAAATCAATAGCCCCTTGAATACCATTCATCAAAGCTAGAGCATCCGAATGACCATGGCATTTGATCACTAACCCCTCAACTCCGCATAAAAAGGCTCCAGGATGTTCCGAATAGTTAAATTGATGGCGTAAATGATTGATTACCTTCTGTATGTCATCAAATCCTTTTTTTCCAAAATGGGTTTGAAGATAATCGATGAGAAAGTTTGAAACTCCCTCCGAGGTTTTTAAAAAAACATTGCCGGTAAATCCATCTGTCACCATGACATCTATATTTCCCTGGAAGGCATCCCGTCCTTCGACATTGCCTAGGAAATTCTTACCAAAATAAGCCTGAAGGATCGAATAAGTCTCTTTGAGAATCTTCGTCCCCTTTTGTTCTTCAGCTCCAATATTGAGAAGGCCTACTTGAGGGGCACCCACTCCATGAGCGAGTTGCTGATAGACACTCCCCATGATAGCGTACTTGATTAGATGTTCGGGCTTGGGAGAAATGTTAGCTCCCACATCCAAGACAGCCACTCCCCCATTATCAGTGGGTACCATCACCAGAAGGGCAGGTCTATCAATCCCGGGCAGCTTGGGCAAGTGAAGCATTGCAGTTGCAACAAGCGCTCCCGTATTGCCTGTAGAGACAAAGGCGTCGATTTTCTTTTTTTTTAAAAGAGCAATTCCCTCGGCCATGGTCGAGTTCTTTTTCCTTCGAACGGCTAATAGAGGAGATTCGTCCATTTCAACGAACTCCTCTGTTAGAACAAACTCAATCGAAGCAATCGACTTTTCAAAAGAGAGGTATTGTTGCTTAAGCTGAGGATAAAGTGGGGATTTAGCTAGGACAACTAAGGTATCTTCAGGGTGGATCTCACGGCTCACTTGCAAAACAGCCTCGAAAATTGCCTGGGGTGGCTGCTCGCTCCCCATTAGATCCACACCTATCCGAGCTCCCATGAAGAGTTACTCTTCTTCTTCTTTTTGTACAACCATACGGTTCTTGTAGTATCCGCAAGAGGGGCAAATACGGTGAGAAAGGCGAGGGGCTCCACAATAAGAACAAGGGGTGCATTGCTTGAGTTTGACAGCATGATGCGCTCTTCTTGAATTTTTTCGCGCATTGCTCACTCGATGACGTGGTACAGCCATATCTTAACTCCTATAAGTCTTCAAAAGGATGAGAATCCTTCTTTTGGTTATTAGAAAAATACTTTGCTATCGCTGCCCTTCCAGGACATTGTCCTTCATTACATTCTGCAGTCGAGGGAAGCGCTAGTAAAATCTCTTCTCTTAATATCTCTTTATAATTGAAAATACCCTTTTTAATATTCCGTATTTCCTCAGTGTGGCAAAAAGTAGGCACCGAAATGGATACCTGCACCTCTCTGTTACATATGATGCAAGGCATAATGGCCTCCGTTTGAACGGCCAACTTTAAAATAAGAATGCCGTCCGTTAGCTCCATTTCTCCTATAACCGTTACGGGTGCTCGAATAGCTGCCTCAGCTTCATGAATACCCAAGTAATCCGGAGGTAGCATTTTTTCAATTTTTTCTTGATGTCCTTCCGACAAATGATGGACATATATATCAAGGATATCACTCATCTATACTTTAAGCCTGCAAGGGAAAA
>JBAPRV010000182.1:0-5343 GCA_049281295.1 Chlamydiales bacterium | reverse complement strand
GGCATGAAAGAAAAAATTAAACTTAGGAGAGAGGTTGGAAAGAGTCCATCGGAAGGCTCAGCAGGTGTGCCATCACTCAAACTAGTAACTTTGGAGGGAAGGTAATGCTGTTTCGGAGCAGATGATAAAACACTTTGTTCTATATGATGCAGAATGCTTGAGGCTACTTCACTTGTGATGGGCACCTCTCTGTGAACTATTGCTTGATCAAGAGGTATGTCTGAAATGCCTGCCATTGATCTTCGTGAAATCATTTCGGCTCTCCTTAAATTTTGTTAAGATTAGATCAATTTAAATACCATGAATGATATTACGGTGCAACCTCAAAAGAAAACTAATCTAAATGCTTTGATCTTTGTTGAGCGTAAGACCAACGTATTCAGTTGTTGATAGGGTTAATTAAAGTGATTTGGCAGCAATTTGTTCTAGGATACGCTTTTCAAGCTTAACTGTGTCCGCTGCAAAACGTCGAATGCCGTCGGCTAACTTTTCAGTCGCCATCGCATTGTCGTTGACAAGATAACGGAAAGCTTTTTCATTGAGATCTAACTTCTCGATATCCATCCCTTTAGAAGCTTCCGGGTTTAATTTTCGCTCGACGCTTCCTTCATCTTTTGACAGAGTCTCTAAAAATTTAGGGGCGATGGTGAGCAAATCGCAGCCGGCCAATTGCAAAATCTCGTCTACATTTCGGAAAGAGGCCCCCATGACCTGGGTCTTATATCCAAATTTCTTAAAATAATTGTAGATTTGCGTCACCGAAATCACACCGGGATCTTTCTCAGGTGAGAAACTTTCAACATGCTGGCTTACTTTGTACCAGTCCAAAATGCGGCCTACGAAGGGCGAAACAAGAGTAGCTCCTACATCAGCAGCGGCTGCTGCCTGGGCAAGACTGAACATCAAAGTCATATTACAATGAATCCCTTCTTTTTCTAGAATACGCGCCGCTTGCACTCCTTCCCATGTTGAAGCTAGTTTAATCAATATGCGGCTGCGGTCAATGCCTGCATTTTCATATAGATCAATCAACATAGTAGCTTTGTGGATGCTGTTTTCAACGTCAAAAGAGAGGCGGGCGTCTACTTCAGTGGATACGCGTCCGGGTATGATTTTTAAGATTTCAACCCCAAAGTTTACAAATAATTTGGCCATAATAAAACGTAACATCTGCTTCTCTTCAGAAGTTTTATGCATACCCCAACGAATAGCGTCGTCGATTAGGTATTGATATTGCTCTTCCTGAGAGGCAGCATAGATCAATGAGGGGTTGGTAGTAGCATCGGTCGGTGCATATTTCTTAATGCTATTGATATCGCCGGTATCGCACACAACGGTTGTCATTTGTTTCAATTGATCCAACTTCTTCGCCATATAAACACCTTTAGTATTCCATTCATTATCATAGCATATCGTCCGTTTTTTATCGGTATAAATTAAATTAGACAAAAATTTGTTTCCAATTTGGGGGAATATTTGATAGCCTTTTTTTGGAGTTCAACAAAGGAGGTTTTTATGAGCTTGATTCCTAACTGGTTTGCTCGTTTCCCTACACTAAGACAAGGGGCCTCAAGCGATTTGAGAAAATTTTTTGAAGATCTTGAGAATGAAGTACATCCTTCTGGATTAAGCATCTCTAGCGATGAGGAAAAAATTTATGTAGAGGCGAACGTGCCTGGTTTGACCTCAAAAGATGTGGAAGTTACCATTGATCCTGATAATGTACTTTGGATCAAAGGAGAAAAAAAAGTAGAAGAGACAAGTAAAAAGAAGAAGTTTTATCGCCGTTCCCAATCTTCTTTCTCTTATTGTATTCCCCTTTGGGAGGAAATCGACCCAGTGGCTGAGCCTGAAGCTGTTTGCAAGGATGGAGTCATGCGTGTTGTCTTCTCAAAGAAGAAAGAGAAGCAAATAGCAGCGAAAAAGATTACTGTGAAAGAGTAACTACTATTTACCCACGACGCTGCTCATGAGCCGATCTAACCAATAGTTTCTCTCTTCCTGATCAAAAGGGCCCCGTTTCACATATGAGATGCGGTGGAGCCCTTTTTTTGTCATAATCATGCGGACGAGCTCATGCTCGCCTGTTGGAAAAGCCCGTTCGTAGGTGAGATCGTTGGGGTGTTGGTTCAAAACGCTGCACAGTACGCGAGGGCTGCTGGTTTGTTCCTGTTGCATAGCTTCCAGTGCTGTGTTGACATGAAGCAGACTGCGGTCATGAAATTTGATATTAAGCAGTTTGGTCCAATTATTCGTAGTTTCAGAAGAGGGGATATAGCGGGTTGAGGAAATCCCATTTTGGGTGGTTTGCTGATGTTCGATTTTCCACTGCTCTAGCTCTCCCTCTTTCAATGGAATAAAAACTGTTTCGTCAAATTGATATTGCGCTTGTAAGCAAAGAGAAGCACAGCATAGTAAAAGTAAAATGCTTATTCTCATCGACGGTCCCTTTTATTGGTATCCGTTCAATGGGGTCCCGCACCTTAAAATCAGATTCTTAAGGGCATCTTTCTCACAAAAATCTACCCCTAACAATCAAGATTTTAAGTGCTTGCTATCCGCATTGAACGGATACTTTTACTGTAAAAATACATAGAAAAAATTTTTAGGGCAATGGCTTTTCTTGGAAGAAAGCAGGTAGTTTGATATGCTTTGTTTTCAAAAGTAAGTTTAGGTTATCTATGCAGCGTGGTTATAAATTACAGTTTAATTGTCAAGATTGTGAAACTCCTATTTTCTTTTCAGTGTTAGATCAATCGGAGTTCAACGGCGTGGTTTGTTGTCCTTCCTGTAGTCAAAAATATGCTTTTGATGATGGATCGTTATTGCGTCATCTAAAACAATTTGAAGCTCTTTGTCGGCAAATATACGCCTCTGAGGAAATCTTAGGACAGACGGCTATTGCTATCGATGTCGGATCACATCACGTAAAGGTCCCTTTTAATATATTATTAACCCGCTTAAGTTCCGTGATTGAGTTAAATATTAAAGGTAAAAAATCGGTTATTGCATTTCGAACGGATCCTTTGCAAGATGTCCCGCAAACTGTCGCCTCTTTTATAGCTGAGTAGATTGTAAACTAGATAGAACTGAATTGTTTATAGAGCTTTTGAAATTTATAGGGAGAAATTTCTGCCGAAAATCCCTCAAGATATATGGCCACAGTTTGGCAGGCCAGCAATGCTTCAATTATCTGATCGGTCGCTTGCCGGGGAAGTAAAAGACGCTGCTCTCCCTCCATGCAAAAACCTTGATAGCGATATCGCTGATTGTTTATCTGGATCGCAAATACGGCTGCATTTGAGGAAGGATCGGATAAGGGGATGCAACGCGAGTAAATGTTGAGGTAGCCCTGTAATCCAAATTGGCCTCTCAAAAATTGAAGTTCAATGCCTGTAAATTTATTAGCGGGAGGAAAGGTAAGCATTGCTGAGTTGTACCTCTTGCAGTGGGTGATATTCTCTTGATATTTCCAGGGAACTGTTGAGCTACAAGATCCAAGCAGGAATAAAAGGAAAATGCAAGCCCTAGAGAAACCTCTGCATAACTTAGGAAACGCCGCTAAATAGCTCTTTCCATCTATCTTTGAAAGTTTCCATTTTCCCCTTATCTCATTGATAATGTGAAAAATGGTAATTTTCAAATCTAGCCGGAAAGAGCTCATTTTTCGACATTTCCTAAGTTATGCAGAGGTCTCCTAGAGATTAGCGGCATGTACATGCGACGCTTCTCCCGTAGAGACGATAATTGCAGCGGTAATGACTACGAGTGCAACCGCAGCACCGATGGCACAAACGGTAAGGCCGCACTGAGTTCCGCACACCGGGGCGCATGGATCGCAAGGAAAGCAAGGATTGGGTGGTGGACAGGGATGCGGGCAAGGCGCGCAAGAGGCAGCGAGAACAGGCTGGGCATAAGAGGGCGAAGGACAGCGACAAGGATAGCAGTCACAAACTGAGCAGTAACCATATTGATAGTTTTGGGGGGTGGGGGATTGGTTTTCAGCAGCTTTCCCTTTCTCTCCAGAGGCAATAGATAGAATTAAAAGTGATATTGCCAATTTTTTTATCATAATTCTCCCATTATAATAGTGGTTTAACTTTTAAGTGATAAAATCGGCCGCAAAAAGATGGGGATGGATTTTATCATCTAAAATTTAACCCACTATAATTATGTTAGTGCGCATGCGCATTGTCCGGATCTCCCTCTCCCGAAGAGATAACAATAGCAGCTGTCGCTGCTAAAGCAACTATCACTACGCCAACCGTACAGATGGTAAGTCCGCATTCAGTTCCACAAGTAGGAGCGCAGGGATCACATGCTGAATCACATGGATCGGGAACAGGGCAAGGATCGGGAGGCGGGGAACCAAGAGGAGGGGGGGGAGGCGCATAGGCAGGGGAAACGGGGACCGGCTCGGCATAGTAGGGAACATCACAGCGGCAGGGATAGCAACTACACTCAGGGCAATAGCCGTGGTTGTAGTTTTGGTAGTCAATAAATGTGCTATCGGCAGCTGCCACTTTATTTCCAAGGGAAATGGATAAACTGAGAAGAAGTGGAAGAAAGGTAAATTTTTTTTTCATAATAGCCTTCCCTTGCATGCTACCCACTGCTCTTAAATTGAGAGTTCGTTCAACCTTTAACTATGCGAATGTGTATGAACAGTCGCCAGCCCAGTTACATCATCAGGATCTCCACCTCCATTGCCTGAAGTAGCAATGATCGCAGCCGCAGCTGCGATCGCAGCAGCGCCTATTCCAACAGCTATCCAGGATATGCCGCAATCAGTTCCACAAACAGGGCCGCAAGGATTACAAGGGTTTGGCTCAGGGCAGGGAACTGCGCATGAACAGGGCTGGCATGAGCACTCCGAGCAATAACTTTGATTGTAGTGTTGATAGTTCCTTAAGTCGTTGTTTGCAGCACTCATTGATGCAGTAAAAACAATGGCTATAATAACACAGATAATTTTTCTCATTTTCTGTTCTCCTGTCAGCAAGAATCGCGTTTAACTTAATTATTAAAGTAATCCATAACAAAATCTATATAAAAAAACAACTTGTTTTTAGATCAAGAACTTCTATTCACTCTCTTCACCAGCCTTTTTCGGCTCTAGAAAAGTAAACGATTTAATCGATTTAAACAATTGAGAAGAGAGGGAAGCAAATTCCTCTTGTACGCAAGTTGCTGTAATTAAATAGGCAGTAGATTCTTTAAGGAGAACTGCTTGGATAAAACGTACATTGCCCCATTGAGTAGAGCGGTCAACTTGAAGCATATGGGCGACTCCCGCTTTCGTCTGCATGGTTCCCAAAAGTGTGCAGCGAGTGTCTCCTTCAC
>JBAPRV010000181.1:0-2290 GCA_049281295.1 Chlamydiales bacterium | reverse complement strand
ATCCTCAGTTAAAGAAAATGCACCCAGAAAAGCGACATACATCAAAGCAGGAATAAATAATAAAACGTATATTAAACCAAACAGACTTCCAAAAAACTTTGAAACTTTTCGTATTAGTTTTGCATCATTTTTAACATGGCTAGTATTTACCATGCTGATACCCATGGATAATTTTTTTGAGAACGTTTTGATAGATGGGGTTAATGAATGCATGTTCAAAAGTTCCTGATCTATGTTCTTCTAGAACAGTCACATTGCGTAAGATATGCAATTTATCTTCATAATATTTTTGTCTTTTCTCCCAATAGGCTTTGATGGCTTTTTCATCCTGGGATGTCATGTAAACATCGGCATCATCTTGTATCATTTGGGCTATGACTTGTTCAACCGTGAGCCCAGTCTTAGTTCCTTCATGCAGTTCCAAAAGAAATAATGCAGGATTGCAGGACGTTAACCGGAATACAAGATCGCCGGTGCTGAAATAATTATGCGATTCTGGATGTGAAGCGTCGGGAGAGATAAGAGCAGCGCCGCCAAATGTAAAAACCCTAATGTGTTGCCTAATGGCTGAAGCTACTCGCTCAAGTGCCCGATGAGCAATTAATGCTCCTTGACTATGGGTAATCACTATAACAGGAGGTTTGACGTCAGAGGATGATTGGTCGGCAAGGCCCACAAGCATTTTAAAGAACTGAGCACAAAACTTAACAGTCTCAGTGTCATGACCTGATTTTTGCGCAATTGCATCTCCACTACTACGTATACAGGCATCATTGGTTAGATACCAAATATGTTCACCCCTTGTCATATTGCAAACAAGGGTTACTGATTCCCGTGCCTTTGCCGGTGTATTGAGAATTCCATTAACGAATCCCCAGATACATTGTCCTTCTCTTATCTCACCGACTTCTTTGACAGCATCCTTAAATTCTTTCTCAATACCATAATCTTTTTGCGAAAGCCGTATTTGATCAAAATGATGCCCTGGCCTGGACCTCAAGTATACTTCTCCCTTACTTTTGTGGACGATGACAGCGTCAAGCTTATGGGTTTCAATCCATTTTATCGCCTGACTTTTTGTTAATAAGTCCTCATAACCAGCAAGATAGAATTCAACTTTTCGTTTGGCAGAATAGAATCTTGCAGTAATTTTAGGGAGTAATGACACTTGATGCTCATTTTCCGGAGAAAATCCGGCCAGCTTTTGGATTGTCTTCAAGAGCTTATCAAAATCCTTTGCAGAAAGAGAGCGAGGAATGGTTTTAGGAGACAAGTTACTAATTACGCATAGTTGGGTTAAATATTCTGTTGGATCACTTGGAAAATAATATTTTGCAATTTCAATCAAGGGTGAGTCCAAGTATTTTGTCGAACAAATCCAAGCACGTAAGGCGTCTTTTCCAATAATAAGATGAGAAAAAATGGCATATTTGTGGTAGGCGCCAATTGCGCTGTAACCAGTGCGATGGAGGCTATGAGATAAAAGAAGGCCAGGATTATTCAACCTCCATGCAAGGCTACCACCTTTGGCTACAAATTTGTTGTTAAAAGCATCAAAGTAGAAAATAATCTCGTCATCGTAACGGTAGGCTTTTTTCAAAATTTTCTCCCTGAATTGGCAGTGGTAGAAGGCTACAAATGAAAATTCTATATTTTCTTGAGTATTCATCGCAATCGGTAAGCTCTACGTAAATTTAGATCTATTAAGTGGAGTTATTGGTTGTCTTACTTCATGAAATGGACGTGGACGTCCGTGGACTTACATACCAGTGGATAAGGAATTGAATAATGGTTATGTAGATTTCTGCTAAACCACACCCAATATTTGGGTTACGTTTTTAGCATTGCCCCTAGATGAGAGCCATCTTTTTTCTGGTATTTACGAATACAGCGGATATTGTTAGAACTTTTCATAATCGTATAGCAGTCGAGTTTAAACTTTAAAATATGTAGGAAAATTTGGGAGTAGGATTATTAATCCGTTGTTCCTAGTTGTTCTGACTCTTGCTAGTCAGTGCTATTTGATCATCAGAAATGATGTTTTTACGCACTTTTTCCGCATTTGAGAAAAAACTTGATGCGATTGGCTGTGAAAACGGGGATAGCATTTTGAATGCAAGTTGTTCCGATTGATTCAGATCATTTGCGTAAAAAATGCGGAAATTTTGATGTTGGACAGATTTGGTCATAAAAGCCTCTGATATTTAAGTTCATTAAACCAGAGCTATTTATGGAGAAAAGAAAGAAACTCCGGATGTAGGATTCGAACCTACGACCCATGGATTAACAG
>JBAPRV010000180.1:0-3424 GCA_049281295.1 Chlamydiales bacterium | reverse complement strand
TTTTGTATACGGCTTTCTTCAGATTCTGCCTCACGACAGACACCCTTGCCTTCTCTAACGGTTCCCCTTACTAGGGCCCGTAGAGGACTTTCACCTCCTAGTTTAACGACATACCGGTCGCACCTTGGCAAGGGGTTTACCCTTGCCATCGGCAATTCAGTTGTATCTGTCGCACTCAAACTTCTTCTAAGCGAGGTTTAGGCAGCAATCAAGGTCTAAGAAGTCGAGCCGATCTAATATTTTTATTAAGGAATCTAAAAGATTGAGTTAATTAATTAATATTTTTTAATTATTAAACTTAATTATGTGTTTAAATAAATATTTTATAATAGTTTTTTTAAACTAAAACTAATTTATTTAAACATGTCTTCCAACAATTCAATAAAACCTGGAAATAATTATATTCAAGCAATTGCAGAGCCTCATCGAGGCAACATAAGGCCCTCTGACACTCAAGTAGCAGAGGTCGCTTTTCGTTTGTCTACATCTTCATCCTCTGGAAGAGGGATGCAAAGACTTCCTCAACATAAAGGCATCAGGTCTGCGAGGATCATTAACCAATCCAGTGAGGAGAATGGAGGTGGCAAAAGGATTAAGGATATCTTGAGCTATAGAGATAAGAATAAACGCACTCCTCTTCATTTGGCTATTATAAGTGGTGAAAACGAGAATCTAGTTGCACTCATCAAACAAATAGGCATGGAATCTGAAGATGTGGATGGCCGAACGCCACTTCATCTAGCTATTTTGCATGGCAATCTAGAAGCAGCAAAGATTCTGATCGAGGAAGGAGCTTATTTAGATGCTACTGACAATGATCTATCTACTCCAATTCATTTTGCTGCTAAGGAAGGGTACATGGATATTTTAGTTGCCCTGATTAAAAATGAAGCCTGTATTGATCTTGTAAATATGAGAGGTCAAACTCCACTTCATTTGGCTATTTCTCACGGACAGTTACTAGCGGCAATGAAGTTGATCGATGAGGGTGCTGATTCAAGAGATGAAGATGAGAATGGCCACACCACGTTTCATACGGCTGCTTTTTTTGGGCAAACAGAGATCATGAAAAAATTGGTTGAGGTTAGGAGAGGTGATTTGAATGCTAAAGATAAAGATGGACGTACCCCGCTTCATTTAGCTGCTGCACAAGGACATTTAGCAGTCATAAACGCGTTAATTTCTGATTACATGACTCATTTAACAACCAGGGATAAGAAGGGTGCATCTCCCCTTCATCTAGCTATATTACATGGGAGGATAGAGGCTGCAAAATTACTCATCAATGAAGGTGCTGATGTGCATGCTGAAGATGAGGAAGGTCGTTCTCCCCTTCATTTAGCCGCTATGGAAGAGCAAATTGAGATTGTTGAAGCTTTAATTGATAAGAAAGCTGACGTGAATGCTCAAGACAAAGCAAAGGCCACACCTCTTCATTTAGCATCTGAGAGAGGGCTCTCTCAGAGTATGGCTATACTGATTGCTAGAGGCGCTGATGTGAATGCTCAAGATGAGGATGATCGCACTCCGCTTCATTTAGCCGCAATGCTAGGGAAAATAGATTCAATTGTTACTCTAGGTAGTAAAAATGTAGAGATGAATATTGCAGATAAAAACGGATATACTGCGCTTCTTTTGGCTGTTGAACAAGGAAAAAAAGAGTGTGTAGAAGCGCTATTAGCTTATAATGCCAATGTAAATGCTAAAAATAAAATGGGTGCATCTTCACTACATTTAGCAATTGAGGATGATAATCAAGAATTAATAGATATACTGATTTTGAATATGGCTGATGTGAATGCCAAGGATGAAGATGGAGCAACACCACTTCATTGGGCTGTTGAAGCAGGAAAACCACTGACTATATATAAATTACTTGATACTAATAAGATCGATACGTTGGCTAGCGATATGAATTGGCAAACCCCTCTTCATTTAGCGGCTAAAAGGGGCCAATTACCAGTTTTAATGGCCCTGATTAACAGACTTGATTTGAATGCTGAAGACGCAAATAAGGAAACACCCCTTCATTTAGCTGTTAGAGAAGAGGAAGTGGGTGTAATAAATACATTGATTAACCACGGGGCCATGGTAAATCCTCAAAATATAGATCTAAGAACCCCTCTTCATCTAGCTGCAAATGAAGGTCTATTAAAAGCATTAACGGCTTTGACTGCCTCTAAAAAAGTTGATGGGAACGTTAAAGACCAATATGGGAATACCCCGCTGCATTTAGCTGCTAGAGAAGGGAATCCGGATGCAATTGAGATATTGGTTAGGTGTAAGCCATACGTAGATGCTTTGAATATAGATCTACAGACTCCTCTTCATCTAGCTATCCTTTTCGGGAAAGAGAAGGCAATAGAAGTATTAATTGATAACAAAGCCGATATAGAGTTTTTGGATAAAGACCAAAAAACTCCTCTTCATCAGGCAATTTTTTTTGAACAGCAAGAAGCAGCAAAGGTACTAATTTTTAAAGGAGCTAATATAGAGTCTGTGAATGAAGATGGAAATACTCCTCTTCATCTAGCAATTTTAGAAAAAAATGTGGAGTTGGCTAAACTGCTTGCAGCAAAAACGAAAAATAAAATGCTAATTAATGCTGAAGGTTATACACCATTCACTCTTACTTTTAATTTACCAATTTTTCAAAAAGAGGTGGATCTCTTAAGGCTCTTAGATGACAATGGATATTCTAAACGTTTTATGACAAAAAAATTCTTAGTAAATCGTTTTGCTCTTGATAAAACTAATCTAGATGGTTTCTATGAAAATTATTGTATGCCTGAATTGATACGTTCGTTTGAATTATTTTTAAAAGAAAATAAACGTTTAGAAAAAGTTGGAATTGAAACTTTAAATATTCTACATGAATGTTATTCAAATATTAGTAAAACAAGTAAAGAGCTTTCTAATGATTTTCAGGCTAGAAAACCGATTTTATTGCTAACAGGGTGGGAAAGTCATGCCACTATAATTTTTATTTCAAAAAAGACGGGTTTGGTGCTGAAGGGCAATAGAGGAGATAGGTCCCAAGGTATAGAGAGTGGGATTCATTTTTATTTAAGAAAAGAAGAAATGACAGAGGAGAATTTTGACGGCCTAAAGTCTCGTTCTCAAGAATATTTCGAAAATGAAATAGACAAAAAATTAGCTCCATTATTTATTCTTAAGCGGAAAGAGCAAAAAAATGGTAATTGCCCATGGGCTGCTGTAAAAATGGGGTTATCGATGAGTCTTTTTGAGGTATTTATGTCCCAAGATGATGTTAAGGATACCAATCAAGCTTCTCTTCTTGCTCATGCTGTTTATAAACAATTCACAGCCTATGATCGAAACAGAGCTGTTGTAGAAGCTGTTGACTATTATAGCAAGGTTGGAATGGAATTTGAAGACTGGTTTGTGTTATACTCCATGTATG